>CAYGTH010000921.1:554-2262 GCA_964352745.1 uncultured Bacteroidia bacterium | reverse complement strand
AAGTGCAGTCAACTGACCTGAAGTCTGATGGGAATGAGGTAGCAATCGAAACAATCGAAATCGTCCATGAAGGACTGACGATTCAAAATGACTAATCATGGCTGATTATTATCCACCAGTAGGGTTTCACTTCAGTGTAATATTTCAGTTGTTCCCACAGTCTCAAGAGGATGTTCAGTTTCAAGAAGTCTCAGGTTTACAGGTTGAACTCGAAACGGAATCATTTGTAGAAGGCGGGGAAAATCGATTTACCCATCAATTGCCAACCCGAACCCGGTATGCAGATCTGACGCTTAAGCGGGGATTGTCCAAGCTGACTTCGGGAGTGTTCCATTGGACCCGTAATTCTTTGGAGCTCTACGATTTTCAGCCAACCAATATCCTCGTATCGTTGCTGAATTCGGACCATGTGCCACTCAATTCCTGGTACGTAGTAGGGGCGATTCCAAAGCGATGGGAGATTTCCAACTTCAATGCGGAGCAGAATTCTGTTGTCATCGAAACCCTGGTGTTGAGCTATAAATACTTCAAAAATATCCGACTAAGTGTATAAGCTATGCCATTAGAAATCAGAGAAATGACCATCAGGGCCAAGGTCAATGAGTCCGGTGCTTCGCCGAGTGGCAGCGGGGGTAATATGGATCCGAAAAATAAGAAACCGGATCCTGATGATCCCTGTTTGACTGCTGAAGAGCGCGAAGAGCTTATGAAGAAAGTTGCTGAAATGAATCGACAACGTAAAGAACGCTAACCTATGTTACCTGAAATACCAGGTCTTACTACCGGAGAATTAACGAAGCTGGTTATCATGGCTTTTGATAGTCCTAAGAGAACTAACCAAATCGGTGAAGATTTCGCCGTTATGTTTAATCCCACAGGATATAGCAGGCATTTTGAGGTTACATACTGCCCGCCAAAGCCTAAAGGATCGAGCGGTTCGCCTTCTATATTTAGTTATGTCAAGCCACAGGAATTTGTGATGGAATTTCTGTTTGATGGGACAGGAGTTGCAGGGCCTCCCGCCGATTTTGGAATAGCATTATCTGCCCCCGGTATTGGTGGGCTTTTGCCAGAGACAACAGTCAAAGAGCGCATTGATGCGTTTTTGGCGCTAACCTACCAAATGGAAGGTACGATTCATCGTTCGAAATACCTGAAATTGAAATGGGGAGACTTTGTTAGCCACTGCATTATGAAGTCAGCTGACATCGAATACACACTCTTTAAACCAGATGGGGAGCCCTTAAGAGCTAAAGTGAAAGCAAATTTTAAGGAAGATTTTGATGAAAAATTAAGGATCAAAAAAGACGGCTTAAGTTCACCAGACCTGACGCATCTGCGGCAGGTAGAAGAAGAGGAAAACCTTCCGCTTATGTCGCAAGAGATTTACAGAGATCCATCCTATTACCTGCAATTGGCCCGCAGTAACAAACTAAAGCATTTCCGAAGACTCCGAACTGGACAAACCCTGAGTTTTCCACCCATTAGAACTACAAAAGGCAATTCATGACGATACCCAGAAGCATACCGACCTCCGGAGCGATTCAAAATCCGACTTATTCCATACTGGTTAATGGGAACCAGATTCCCGGAGAATACTCAGTGCAATCCATTGTGGTCACCCGCCAGGTTAATAAGGTGTCAACTGCCCAAATCATTCTATTTGATGGTGATCCCTCTACTGAAACCTTTGAAATCAGTAGTAGTA
>CAYGTH010000921.1:0-544 GCA_964352745.1 uncultured Bacteroidia bacterium | reverse complement strand
AAGATATTATCAATGAGGTAGCAGGCGGAACGGGAGCTTCTGTAGAGGTAGGAGCAACAACAGGTACACATCCGGAAATGGTTCAATTCTATTCAACGGATTGGGATTTTGTAGTTTCGCGAGCCGAAGCAAATGGTATGTTTGTCTATTGTGAAGATGGGGCTATAAAAGTTAAGGCTCCTGATTTTTCAGCTGCGCCAGTCGTTTCAGTTTTACATGGCGCTACCGTATTGAATATAGACGCAGCAGTAGAAGCTCGATTTCAGCTTCCATCGGTGCAAGCTTCTGCCTGGGACGCGGCCCAACAGAGTATGAAAAATGTGAGTGCTGCGAATCCGAATGTTACTATACCAGGAAACCTAAGTTCAAATGAACTCTCTGGCGTGGTGGGATTAGATAATTTTGAAATTCGCCATGGAGGTCAGCTTAAAGATGACGAACTGCAACAATGGGCGAATGCTCAGTGGATGAAAAGCCAGCTCTCCCAGGTTCGGGGAAGTGTGCGTTTTCAGGGATTCCCTTCGGTTTTGCCTGGCAATATGAT
>CAYGTH010000920.1:0-2262 GCA_964352745.1 uncultured Bacteroidia bacterium | reverse complement strand
GCCCTGATGACTGATTAATCCCGCTTCCAGGAGCTGAATCATGCTGTCGTGAATAAGGCCCTGCGTAAGCCCGGACACGGCACGAATGACTTCTATGGAAAATTGCCGGCCAAAGACCGCTGCGAGCTGCGCCAGTTCTTTTGCGGAGCCCAACTGATCAAGCCGGGAACTCAAGAGGTCTTTGAGAGAGGCCGGAATCGCGATTTCGGAAAGCGAACCGGATAGCTCAAAATGGGTAGCATGTTCTGCCAGGAGGCCCGTTTCCAGGATGTTGCGCATGACTTCTTCCAAAAAGATTGGATTTCCTTCTTCTTTTAGAACCAATTGATCCAATAAGCGCGCGTGTAATTCATTCCCTGCTACTAATTGACTGGCTAGGGAAGTGATCTGATCGGAAGCCAGATTTTCCAAATAAATAGCAGTCGCCAGTTCGTCCTGTTCCCAGGGGTTTTGAAATTCCGGACGAGCGGTAAATACCAGGAGAATCCGATGTTCACTGCGTTTTTCCCAGAGATATTTGAGTAAATCAAGCGTATCGGGGTCCGCCCACTGCAAATCCTCGACGATGAGTAAGAGGGGCTGTTCCCTTGCAATTCGTTCTCCAACTGCCCGAAGAATTTCCTGAATGCGGGTCTTGATGCGTCGGGCACTCAGGCTGGGTTTGGCGTAGGCATCTGAGAGGGGAATCCCAAAGGTCATGGCGAAGAAAGGCACTGTTTCCGCCAGGGGGAATCCCAGGTTGTCGAAATAGGTTTCCAGTCGTTCGAGTCGGGTACCGGCCTGTTGCCCCATGAGGTCGAGCGTCCGCCGAAACAATTCCGCAATCGGGAAATAGGCTTCGTCGGCATGGTAGCGGGAACACTTACTGACGAGCAACCGGAATTCCTGGCCTTCTGTCTCCCGAATCAGGGCCTTAAGCAAATGGCTTTTGCCAATTCCCGGGCCTCCCTGCAAGAGGACGAGGGATTCTGTACCGGATTGGGCCTGTTGCCAGGTAGCGCGTAGCGTAGCCAATTCCTGCTCCCGTCCGACAAATAACCATTTGCTGCTTTCATCCCGGGTGCCGAGAGAAGTCTGCTGTTCCACTACAGGGCGATAGACCGGCATGGGCTGTGAAATGCCTTTGAGCGGAAAAGTGCCCATGTGCTCAAAGGCAAAATATTTTTGCGCCAATTTATAGGTGCTGCCGCTTACGGCTACCTGATTGGTTTCTGCAAGCCCTTCGATTCGGGCGGCAATATTGGGCGTCTCTCCCAGGGCAAGTCGTTCTCGTTTGGCCCCGGTTCCGATATCTCCGATGACGGTAAGCCCGGTATGGATGCCGATTCGGACTGCAACCTTCAGCCCATTTATGAGGGCTAAGGTTTCATTGAGTGCATCAACCCTGTTTACAATACCCAATCCGGCCTTGATAGCGCGAAAGGGCTCGTCTTCATGAGAGCGTGGATACCCAAAGTAAACGAGAATGCCGTCGCCGAGGTATTGTGCGATATACCCCTCCATTTTTTCAATTTCTTCCGCACACATTTCCTGATAGGCCTGCACGACTTCCCGCAATTCTTCAGGATCGAGGTGTTCCGAAAGCGCGGTGGAACCTACCAGATCACAAAACATAATACTGAGCTGCCGCCTTTCCGCTTCTTGCCCTAACAGACTGGGCGCCTGAGGGAGCGGAGTTGCACATTGTTCACAAAAATGATTTCTGGGGGAGGTTAATGCCTGACATTCGGGGCAGGCTACAGATAGGGTAGCATGGCAGGAACTACAGGCATTTGCTGCCGTATGTTTATTTTGGGTTCCGCACTGTTGGCAAACTATCTTCATATCTTTCCAAACTGCTGAGACGTTTCAAACATGGCCTTTGATTCTGGTAAATTACAGAATTCCCCAAATAACTAAGAACAAGCTCATGAAAGACCTTACAGCCATCCTCATCGGCTTACGCCAAACGTATGCTATTTTGACGACTCTGGTAAAGGAAGTACCGGAAGACCAGCTTACTATTCGGAGAATTCCAGATAAGTGGAGTATTCATGAGCAGGTTTGTCATTTGGCAGATGCGCAGGGGATGTTGTTAGGGCGTATGCAGCGGTTTGAAACAGAGGATCCGTATGAAATTCAGCCCTTTATCCCCGGAGATACGGTTTCGGATGCCCATTTACAGGAAATGGAAATCCCACAGGCATTGGCAGATTTTAAGCGAATGAGGGAAGCACAGCTTGCGTTTATTGATTCGGTTTCACCCGATTATTGGAACAAAAC
>CAYGTH010000919.1:0-2263 GCA_964352745.1 uncultured Bacteroidia bacterium | reverse complement strand
TCATTCAGTTGGAGAAAAAAACAATTGGAAGATCTCTGGCGGTGGGAGAAAATGGAAAGATTTATGTCGGCGGGCAGGGCGAGTTTGGCTACCTCGAACCAGATTCAGTTGGGCAATATCAATATGTGCCCCTTTGGAAAGACTTACCAGCAGAATATCAAAATTTTGAGGATGTCTGGCGCATCCACTTGCTACCCGACGGTATAGCATTTAGTACCATCCGTGCTTTGTTTATTTACAGAGAAGAAGGGTTCATGGTAATAGAACCTACCGACAATAATCACCTTTTTGAACGAGCATTTTACTGTAGTAAAAGACTCTTCATACAGGAAATGGATAAGGGCCTGATGGAGTGGAAAAACGGGCAATTGGAACTGGTTCCGGGAGGGCAACGATTCGGAGATGCTCAAATCAAAGAAATTCTTCCTTTTGAGAAGGATAAACTATTGGTACTGACTTTCTCTGAAGGTATGTTTTCCTTTTCTGAGAATGGTATTACTCCCTGGCAAGTTCCTGCAAATCAATTTGTACGGGAAAACTTTATCTATAGTGCTATTCATCTCGAGGATGGGAACTATGCAGTTGGGACAGCGGATCGGGGATTGGTCCATTTTGATTCATTGGGAAATATTCTCCAAACCTTAGATCGTTTTGACGGTCTGCAAAACAACACCGTACTCAGCCTATTTCAGGATTCCGAAGGTAATCTATGGCTGGGACTTGATAATGGCTTATCTTATGTTGAGATAAACTCCCCTTTCTCCCAAATCAGTGGTAATGTCGCTTTTCAGGGGACTCCCTATACTTCCAATATCTGGGGCGACCAGCTATTTCTGGGCACAACAAATGGCGTTTTTTACGGTAACTGGAACAGGGTGTTGGATCCCTTGGAGCATCCCGAATTTAAATTATTAGAAAACACACAAGGTCAAGCGTACCAATTGATGGAAGTGGGAGGGGAATTGCTATTGGCACACCATACGGGCGCATTTGCTATTCGAGGCAAAAAAGCAGTTCCCATTTCACAAACAGAGGGCGCATGGACTTTTATGGAATTGAAGGATAAGCCCGGTTTTATGATAGGGGGAACTTATACGGGGCTGGAATTATTTAAGAAGGAAGCAGAAGGTTGGCGGTTTGTAAGGCATTTTCCTGTTTTCCTGGAATCATCCCGAATGATGGAACAAGATAGCCTGGGCTATATTTGGATCACACATGGAAATAAGGGAGTCTTCCGGATCAGGCTGTCTGATGACTTGACCCAAATAGAAGAAGTTCGGCATTACAATGCTAAAAACGGATTTCCTTCCAATATTTTTATCAATGTCCATAATGTACTGGATCAGCTTGTGTTTACAGCTGAGCAAGGTTGCTATTTGTATCATGCGGAGTCTGATAGTTTCGTCCCACATGATCGGCTAAATGAAATCTTTGGCAAGGATGCCTATGTCCGGAAGCTGGTAGAAGACCATTGGGGACATATCTGGTATCAGGTTGGGGATGAGTTTGGTATGCTGAAGATAGTGGACTCTGGTTTCCAGAAGCAAGTAAATCGGGTAAGTATTGACAAGCTTAAAGGAAAACTCCTTGCAGGATATGAGCACATCTGGCCCTACGCAAAAGACGGCGTAATAGTCGGCACGCAAGAGGGGTTTCTCCATTACGATCCGACTTACTATTCTAATAACAAGTTGTCGTTCCGGGCTACAATTAGATCTCTGGAAATCCTCTCACGACCGGATAACACGGTATTTGGGGGCGTATTTCAGTCGGGAGATTCCATATTAATCGGGCAAGATGAAGGGCATATATTTAAAATACCAGCCCAGAATAACTCATTCAGGATTCGGTTTGCCGCTCCTTTTTTCGAGGATGTTGACAAAATGCAGTTTAGCTATCGCCTCGTAGGATTTGAGGATAACTGGTCAGCCTGGAGTCCGGCTTCCGAGAAGGAATACACAAATATCCCGGAAGGATCTTACTCCTTTGAGGTCAGGGCCCGAAATATCTACCAGCAGGTAAGCGAGCCGGGAATTATCCAAGTATCAATCCTTCAGCCGTGGTACAAATCGAGATGGGCTATTTTGGCATATGGAATCATCCTCGCGATTTGTATAAGTCTTGTCTTTTTTCAGAATAACAGGAGGCTTGAAAAGGAGAAAAGCCAAATAATGAAGGAGCAGGAAAAAACCCTGAAAATGCGGGAGGAGGCTTACAATGAACAGAGTGCAAAGTCAGAAGAGGAAATTATGCGATTGAAAAA
>CAYGTH010000918.1:0-2269 GCA_964352745.1 uncultured Bacteroidia bacterium | reverse complement strand
CTATTAAACAACCCTGGAAGAGACCCCATCATCAATCCAGCCGTCATTCTGAATGCGCCTTATCCTCCAGAGGCTTTGGAAAAACGAATCAGTGGCCAGGTCGTGGTAAAAGGAAAAAAGGGCAAGGGCGGAAAAATGGTGAATTACGAGGTGGTGAAATCTGACCATCAAAGTCTGCAAATTGCTGCGGCGCATTTATTGACTCAAATTCGGTTTAGCCCAAGAAGATCAAACCGTGCTTTTTTATTCACTTTGAATTTTGATCTCTATGAGGGAGAAACGGTTTCTACCTCTATCACGTATCGGATGTAGAGTACGGTGATATATTTCCAAAATCCGTACCAATACTGACATCATCAGCTATGAGATGAACTAACCGGCATCGCAGCGAACCGATATCCGGCTTGCTGAAAATGGGCCAGCACACAAGGTAACACATATTCAATTCGTTCACGGGCTTTTAGGCTATCGTGGAACAGTACAATCGAGCCGGGACGGGCGTGCCGAATGACAGTTTGAGCACATTGATCACCGGTTCGGTTTTTGTCAAAATCGCCGGAAATGACATCCATCATGGCAATCTCATAATCCAGCCGTAAAGCGCGGGATTGTTTGCGCGTAAGCGAACCATAAGGCGGGCGGAATAATCGTGGGGCAAGACCGGTATGGATTGCAATGCTTTCCTGTCCCTGGGCGACTTCCTCCAGATAGCGGCCCAGTTCTGTTTGACAGCCTTTGGCGTGGGTCTGGGTGTGGTTGCCGATGGTATGGTTTGCTGCTGCGACTCGTTGTGCGATCTCCGGGTGATTCGATACATTTTGGCCGATCATAAAAAAGGTCGCGAGGGCTTCATATTGCCTTAGTTGATCCAACACAAAATCGGTCACATCGGGGGTAGGCCCATCGTCAAAGGTGAGATAGAGCACTTTTTCATTCGTCGGATATCGCCAGGTCCAATGACGATACCAGGCGCGAATGGGTGCAGGTATGTGGGTAAGGTAGGGCAAGTGACATCATTCAGTCGGCAAGTAATGCATCAACCTCTTTTTTCAAATCTGGAAGTTCCAATTGTACATATTGCCAGAGGGTGCCATGCCGAATCACATCATATTGATGCACCAATGTATTACGACGATTAATCAATTTATCGTGGTCTTTCAAATTAAGGCCCAATTTCCGCAATTGATAAGCGGCTTCGCCAATAATTCCCATCTCTCGTTCAATTGCACGTTGGGAGGTGATGGCGTCTTCAAAGCCCATTTCATCTTTAATTCCTTCCAAATGGTAAGTGAAAATATTTGCGATTGCCTGGGAGATATCAAATAGATATTTTTTCTCGTTCCGACTCATAGAGTAAGACCTTTGTTTCTTCAATTTCTTCCAGAAAATACGGGTTTTTGATTCCCGGATACCATACCAAATCAATTTTTCGACCTAATAATTCGGCCAAAGAATCCGCAAAACCAAAAAAATGGTCCAGATGCTCTTGCCCGGTTAATTGATCATGGTTTAATTCATACAACAAATCAATATCGGAGCCTTTATGAAAATCATTTCCGATAGCAGAGCCAAACAACCATAAAAAACGAATCTTATGCTGGTGGCATAGTTGCTGTATCTGAGCAAGGTTCTGTTTAATCAATGCTTGCATAGCTTGTTTTCTACTTACAACATACGTAAAAATTGGCATTTCTATTCACTCATATACCATAAAGCATGCTCAATCCAATGGCAAACAGGGGGTAGATAATCACGCTGGCGGGAATCCCAGTAGGGATTCCATATTTGTAGGCGTTTCAGCAGGGAATCAGAACCCCAGCGGGGTTATATATTTTCTCTTATTCCTCCTCACAAATAGTTTTTAATGACCCTAAAAACTCCATTTCTGGCGCAAAGACAAGTGCGCGAGGAAGCCAGGGCGCGAGAGTTTCACAATTCACGACACCATCTTGCTGACGAATCAGGGCAAGGACCAAGAAAATATACAGCGATTTCAAATGAGAAAGCTGATCCTCTTGCAGCTCTTCATCAGGTGTCAATTCCAACACATAAATTTGCTCAGAGAGATACTCCGGATCCTCCATCCGGTATGGATTTATTTCCCTCCAATAATAAGGACTATGTGAAAAGCCAGGTGGGAAGCGTTTAAAATGATCCGGCCAGATCGTTTTCATTTTCTCATATATCTCTGATGCTTCTTTGATTCTATCGAGCCTATGAAATGCAATCATCAAATAATAATAATCCCGGAGCCTTTCATGTGGGCGAT
>CAYGTH010000917.1:0-2300 GCA_964352745.1 uncultured Bacteroidia bacterium | reverse complement strand
GTACCAGTCTGACCTGCGGATGCTCAAGGAGGAAGTAGAGGCGGAAGACATTGCGGAAATTATTTCCAAATGGACAGGGATTCCCGTCAATAAAATGGTCGAATCTGAGCGGCAGAAGCTGCTGGGCCTGGAGAAAAAACTGCATGAGCGGGTAGTGGGACAGGAAGAAGCCATAGAGGCAGTTGCAGATGCGATTCGGCGGAGTCGAGCGGGCTTACAAGACCCCAACCGTCCGATAGGCTCATTTGTGTTTCTGGGTTCTACAGGAGTGGGTAAAACTGAATTAGCCAAAGCGCTGGCCGAGTATCTCTTCGATGATGAGCGCTCCATGGTGCGGATCGACATGTCGGAATATCAGGAAAAGCATTCTGTAAGTCGGTTGATTGGTGCGCCTCCGGGATATGTGGGCTATGATGAAGGGGGACAATTGACAGAAGCGGTTCGCCGCAAGCCCTATTCTGTGGTCTTGCTGGATGAGATTGAGAAAGCACATCCGGATGTGTACAACATTCTCCTACAGGTATTGGATGATGGGCGGCTGACGGATAACAAAGGTCGGGTCGTGAACTTTACCAATACGATCATCATCATGACTTCCAATCTGGGAGCACATTATATTCAGGAAAAATTCGAAGAATTGACTGAAGAAAATAAGCATGGGCTTATGGTACTCATCAAGGAGCAGGTGTTGGATTTATTGAAGAAAACGCTGCGACCTGAATTCCTGAATCGGATTGATGAAACCATCGTCTTTGCACCGCTCAGTCCCGGGGATATGAAGCACATTGTGCGGATTCAAACGAACAAATTGAGTCAGAAATTAGCCGAAATGGATATCCGACTTGAGTTTACGGACGAAGCCCTTGAATTGATTGGAAACCTGGGCTATGACCCTCAATATGGCGCAAGGCCGGTTAAACGATTGCTGCAAAAGGAAGTGGTGAATCAGCTGTCAAAGGATATCCTGGCAGGAACGGTTGTGCGGGATGCGATTATTCGCGTCGTGATGCGCAACGGACAAGTCAAATTTGAAAACATTGTGGAGGCTGAAACGCCTCAGGAATAAGCCTTTTTCATGACTAGTGAACCGACCTTTGAGCAACTGCTTAGAGGTCGGTTTTTTTATGGGAATAAACTATTTTCTTATGTGTTATATTCCGAAATAAATAAAGTTTCATCCGTGTGTTACTTGGGCTATTTTTGCGGTATGGGAATGAAGACCATTGTAAAGATAGCCTTGCTTGTGTATTGTTTAGGAATGGGGGGAGTAGGAGTGTTGGGGAAGGTTTTGTATTCAATGGAAGTCCCTAAAATCGAACGTATGGCTATTTATGAGCATACGACCAACTTTGCCTGGATGCCGGTTCGGCCGCCTTATCCCCGTCAGCGTTGAGCCTGGTTGTAGGTATTCGGCACAATTATCCGCAGTGCCTGTGGCAGGATTTCAAAACGGGCAGGCAGCATCCCCGCCATTTCTCCATCTACTTCAACCAAAGCAGGGACCGGGCTGGAAAATTCAACAACCTCGGTAAGGTAATGGCTTGCACGTGGATGCTGATATAGTGAGCCTGTGTATAGCCGAATAACATTTGTCAAAACCTGAAACAGGGTGAGTGGTTTGATCAGGGTGATATCAAAAAGTCCGTCATTTGAAATTGCCAGAGGAGCGGGTCGCATACCCCCGCCGTTATATCGACAAATGGCAACATTGGCGGAGTACACCGGCCCTGAAAATTGAAAGCCTGAGGCCTTGACCTCCATAGCAATGGGGCGGTATTGCAAGAGTCCCCCCAATAGCGCCTTGAAGTAGAATAGCTGGCCTTTGATACCGATCTTTGCCAGATGACTGGTTTTATCGGTTACAAAGGCGTCATAGCCCAGTCCGGCAATATTATCAAAATACCGAACCGCGGATTTCCCTTCCTTCTGGCAAGTCAGTTTACCTATGTCCTGACAAAAAACCGTATGAGAAATCAGGAGAGATGCCGCAGCTTTCATATTGCGGGGTAATTGATACATCCTCGCCCAATCACTTCCCGTTCCGGTCGGAATAGCAGAAAATAGCAATTCATTTGTGTTCGCAGTTGTTTGGGAAAACAAGCCATTGATGCTTTCATTAAGCGTGCCATCTCCCCCCAGGGTAGCAAACTTACGGTATCCGTCGACTACGGCTTCCTG
This sequence comes from uncultured Bacteroidia bacterium, assembly GCA_964352745.1. Lineage (GTDB taxonomy): Bacteria > Bacteroidota > Bacteroidia > J057 > J057 > CAYGTH01. Next base: position 122 of record CAYGTH010000917.1, on the reverse strand, counting down.
TACGAGTTGGGTCGCGTGGAGCGGGCCTTGGGTAAATGTATGCACATATGGAATTCTCATTTCAGAGAGGTGGGTTGAAAATTCCTCCCATTTGTGAAGGCCCTTTCTGCCACCGGATTGGG
>CAYGTH010000916.1:0-2310 GCA_964352745.1 uncultured Bacteroidia bacterium | reverse complement strand
AGGTAACCCCCGCCAAACCAGACACGACCGTCTCGAAAGTAAAAGGATTTGCAAGCCTGTTGGGACATGATGGGTTTTTACCTCTATCTCCGGAATATTCTTTAATTTGCGGGCAGAATTCAAAACTGTGGTTAAAAACAAAAAAGTTGTCGTCGTCATGCCTGCATATAATGCAGCAAATACTCTGGAAGTCACCTATCGGGAAGTCCCATCAGATTTGGTGGACGAAGTTATTCTGGTAGATGATCAGAGCAGTGATGACACCGTCGAAAAGGCACGGGCCTTAGGAATCCACCGGGTCATCCGCCATCCCCAAAACCGGGGGTATGGCGGCAATCAAAAGACCTGTTACCAGGAAGCGCTCGCTGCTGGTGCAGACATCGTGGTAATGTTGCATCCCGACTATCAGTACACGCCGTTGTTGCTGGAAGCGATGATTTATCCCATTGCCAATGGACTGTTTCCCGTGATGCTGGGTTCCCGGATATTGGGAAAAGGCGCGCTCAGGGGCGGAATGCCGATGTACAAATACATTGCGAATCGATTTCTGACGGCTTTCCAGAATATTTTCATGGGGCAGAAACTCGCCGAATACCATACCGGCTACCGTGCGTTTTCCCGGCAAATTCTGGAAGAATTACCCCTCGAAGAAAACAGCGATGACTTTGTATTTGATAACGAAATGCTGGGCCAAATTGCCTATTCGGGGCATACGATCGGCGAGGTAACCTGCCCTACCAAATACTTCAAAGATGCTTCTTCTATTAATTTTTCAAGAAGTGTCAAATATGGCCTCGGCGTATTGCGGGTTTCCGTAACTTTCAGGCTCAATAAATGGGGCCTCTTCAACTCTCGTATTTTCAATTTCAAATCGGGAAAAAGACTGCCCCGGACAGCCTCCGCTAACCGAGTGAACTAATAGGCAGGTAACACACACAAACGCAGATACAGGCATGAAAAAAGTATTCAAGTACCTGGTATTCCTCATTCTGCTGATGGTCTCAGCAATAGCCGGTTACTTTTTCCTCGACGACATCATGGGTACAGAAGGGAATCGGGACATCCTATCGTTTGTACCAGAAGATTTTGTGTATGCGATCGAATCCGATCGACCCATCAAGGATTGGCAGGAACTCAGCAAAAGTGAAGCCTGGCAATACCTGAAGCGCAGCGATTATTTCGCAGATATCACTACCTCAGCTGACCAATTGGATTCTCTTCTCAGCAACAACCAGTTGCTCGTTCGGCTCATCAAACTGGGAGATATGGTAATCTCTGCACATATGGTTTCACCGCAGGAATACGAGTTTGTGTTTCTTGTAGATCTAAAAGGAGCCAGCAAAGTGAGCAAAGCACAGGCCCTCATCATCCCGATATTCAAAAACCTTAATTATGAGGTTTCGATTGACAAATTGATCGGCGTGGATATTCTTAACCTCTACGATCCCGAAGCCCAGCAGACCTTGTCTCTGGCCATTCTGGATAATATGTTAGTGGGTTCCTATCGTAAAGATTTGCTTCGGAAAGCTATTCTCCAATCGAGCGAACCCAGTATAACAGATAATACAGATTTCACCCTCGTTCGGGATAAAACCAGTCGGCGTGGAATTTATAATCTCTACCTCAATTATTCTGTCATTGATCAGTTTATGAAGGCTTATTCGGCCGAAATACCGGAAATGCTGGAAGGGCTGGAAGATATTCTCTCCTTCTCAGGATTTGACTTTACCCTTGATGACGAGCAGGTTGTACTCAGTGGATATACCAAACAAATGGATTCAGTGGCCTCTTTCCTGGGTGTATTTAAAGATGTGGGACAAGGCCGGGTATTGGCTGATGAGATTTTGCCTCCCAATACTGCGATGTTTACGAGTCTGGGGTTTGGGGAATTCACAGATTTCTATGAGCAACTCACTGACTTTTATGGAAAAGTGAGCCCGGAAGACCTCGAAGATTTGGAGAAGCGGAAACGACAAACCGAGAAACTCTTCAAGATCAATTTCGAGGAAGACTTTTTCAGTTGGATGGAAGATGAAGTAGTTACGGCGATTGTTCCGGCGAATGAATCCGGGTCTGAATACTGGTACTATGCCATGCTGCATTATGACGACTATGAGTTGGCCCAGGAGAAGCTCACAGGGGTATCTGAGCAAATCCGAAAACGCTCACCTGTCAAGTTTAAAACGGTAGATTACATGGGCTATGACATCCAATACCTGGAACTCAAGGGTTTTTTCAAACTCTTCTTTAAAAAGATGTTTTCCAAAATCGAGCAGCCCCATTATGCTTTCATTGGCGACTATGTCGTAT
>CAYGTH010000915.1:0-2312 GCA_964352745.1 uncultured Bacteroidia bacterium | reverse complement strand
GTTCCCCCGGCATTCCAGAACCCCGGTTGTGCAGCGTTGGGAAAGGCAGTTTGTGAGAGCAGGAGCAAGAGGAGAAAGGTGAAATAGCGTAACATATCAACCTATTTAATGAAAGTAGCGCAAAACTATAAGGGAATCAGGAATCACTTCTTCGGCAGATCCATTGCCGGATTTCCGCTAAAAAAGTCAAAAGGTCGAATCTCAAAGGAATGCCACAGGACCGGCATCACCGGCCAGTCTTCTGCGCGGACTAGATGGTGCATAGACATCGTGTACCAGAGCACAATGTCGGTATCCTGGATTTTACGCCCCGCTTGTATCCATGCGGGCAAGCCCTGGCCGGGTTCGCTCAGGGTAGGGTAGTCCCCGGCCGCAAATTGTTCGGTGGGATCATAGGCGGTTGTCCAAAGGTGGTGATTGATAAATCCGGCGCGGCGGCGGGGATAGTCATCTGTACTCATGAGGGTATTGTGCGTCATACCGGGCATCAGCTGATAGCTGGTCGGATAGCCCACATGATTGGTGCGGGTAGTGCTCAATACCCGCCAGAGGGCAGGTTTGTTGAGGTCAATATTTACTTTGACATCAGACTCCGTAGCGGGAAACATCGGTTTGCGTACCCATACGCTGCGGCGCGGATGATCGGCGGGTAATAGTTCCTGCCGCAAGCGGTCCATCACGAGCTTATTGGTACTGCCATCCACATCCATGTCCAGTCTAAAACTGAAATAGTGATCGTGATTGACGGCAACCACATAGGGATCGACAAAGCGGCCGTAAGCATCATCGCCAGATCGGTCGGGATCAACAGCATTTTCCTGAATTGTGACTTTGGCTTCGGCGATTCCAGTCGCTCCGATCCGCACTACGATAGAGCCATCCTGCTGAAAAATCCAGTCAAAGAGGTAATCATAATTCCCCAATACAGCCGCACATCGTACGACCAGGTCTCGTTTTTTCCGGCTTTCGGATTCCTGCGACATACTCCCATGTCGCCATGCGGGATCACCGGTTTCCCGTTCATAAATGGCAATCAGATTGGTAACCGGAAAGGGTCGGCCATCATCTCCGGAAAAGACACCATCGAGATAATGCGCGTGGTCGGGCGCATCGAGTCCGGGCAGCAATTCTTTGATCAAGCCTCCCTGGGTATATTCTCCTGCATCCAGAAAATTGCGGGCATACCAATTGAAAGCGGGATCCATATAGGGCACAAATATCTCCGACAAATTGCCCTTATACATCACGGGTCGTTGCTCATCTCCCGACTGATAAGTAACCGTAGAAAGGATCATTCCCACCCGGTGATCGGGTTTGACGTGAAACCGCCAGTTTTGCCATTCAATGATATTTCCTTCTCGGGTAAATCCCGGCCCCATGGGTTGATCGATTTGAAAAGGCCCGGGCACTTCTCGAGTCGCTCCGATGGATGCCGGATCATAATCAGCAGATTGGGCCCGGGCAGGAACGACTCCCTCATCCACCACCCGTATGATCGTGCCCGCATTCATGTCCACAACTGCGGACAGGCCTTCGATCTCCCGATTCCAGGTATTGCGCACACCAGCAGGATCTGTAAAAAATACCTGAGCAATCCGTTTGCCTTTTTGTTCAGGCGTACCAAAGTAGCCGGACGGCCCGTAAAAGAAATCGAGGAGGCTGAGGTCTTCATAGCCCCGCTTTTTCAACGCTGCGACTACCTCCGGATGCTTCAGAATCGTATCCCCAATTCCGCCAAACTCTTCTATCAACCAGGTCGGCTGTATGCCTTCCTCAAGTTCCCAGGTCGTCAATTTTTTATTTTGCAAATTGATCACCGCACGATAGGTCAGGGTATCCTGATGCACGGTCGCATAGGCAGATCGATCCATCTGTTGTCCTGCTTTCCATTTCCAAACGACCTGTTTGTCAGGTTCCTCCAGATTAATCATGGAGAAACGGGTATCCCGATCCAGATGGCCCGCATCGCGGAGCGTTTCCAGTACAGTCCAGTATTCCTGCCAGGTCAGCGGATCAAGCGGATGCTGCTGGGCAGAAAGGGAAAAGCTTAAGAAAATGAGCGAAAGAAAAAGCGTAATACCTGTTTTCATGGCAGTAATTCTTTACGGTTACTGGTATCAAGTAACGCAGAAACCCCCAACAATCAAATGCTGGGGGCTTTTCAATACGGGTTTATCCGTAATATTTCTATACGAATTGAGCAATGACGCCGCCCATCAAACCAACTGCGATGATCCAATATCCGGCATGTATTGCTACATATTTAACACTTCTCCGCTCAAACAGGGCATTTATTCCTAAAACAGGTATAA
>CAYGTH010000914.1:0-2325 GCA_964352745.1 uncultured Bacteroidia bacterium | reverse complement strand
TTTCTAAGACCATGTTTGGGACAGAAAATTTGTTAGCGAAAATGCTGAATTTAGGGTTCTGACAAGTCATTTTGCGCAGAAATAGCGAGCTATTTCGAGTAAAAATGGCGAAGATCAGGTTCCTGAAGTCAGTATTTTCTAAGGAAATTAGCGTTCCAAACATGGTCTTATCTGGCAACTTTATTCGACCGGGGCAACCAGTAGCCCAACCAGGCACCTACAGCCCCCCAACTCACGATAGCATCTATCAAATCCGGGAAGCTACTTCCTTCAAACCAGATGGTATTGAGGTAACTGATCGTCAGATATCCAATCAGCCCAACTGCTAAGGAAACGATCAAAGGCGTTTGGAAATCCAGATTCGGGATTTTCATCAATATCCAGCCCAATAGCAATACCGCAAGCAAATCTATAATCAGCCCGCGAACCATGTTCATCCCCATATTTGCATTAAAGGACTTGCGATAGCTAACAATAGCCCAGGGTTGCCCTGTCATTTTTTTTCCAAAAGCTTCCTCTTCTGCCATCGTTGCGCCTTCCGGGGCACGTGGCACAAAATAAGTGCCTGCTTCCTCCAGGTTATTTCCCAATGCTTCGATGATTGCATCCTGGTTGGGAGTGTAAGCCATCTGCGGATTGTGAATCCCCAGCAATGACCAGGACAAGAATTGCCAGAGGAACAGGATGATACCGCCGACAAGAGAACCGATTGCGAGTGTTTTCATCTTCGTAAGATTAGTAGGGTAAAAAAGTGAGTGTATAATAGTAACATAGCCAATTCACGCCTAAATGTCAATATTATTAGTCAAAAAACTACAATTAATAGTCATTTCTATCCCAAAAACTACTCTAATACGCAAAAGACTATTCTTACTTACAGATCCATCACAGCCTCTACATCGGGGTCGAGTTTGGGAACTTTGGAGAATAGGGAAATACCGATAAAGAGGGTCAGGGAAATCACCAGAGAGAGGGCACCAACATCGATTCCATAGGGAATGGAAACTTTATATATTTTGACGAAAAAATTCACACAAAGGCTCACAATAATTGCCGTATTGGCTGCGGTTGCCGTAGCGCGCTTCCAGTTGAACCCCAGACCGACAACGGGTACAATCGCTGCGGCAAAAGTGCCCCAGCCAAATGCCCCCAGTATTGCCACCAGGTCCCCCGTGTAGAGTGCAAATACGCCTGCAAAAATGGTCAACAGTACAGTCGTTACGCGTGCCCACAACAGTTCATTCTTCACAGTTCGGTTGAGGGCTTTGGGAATATCATGCATCACGGCGGCTGTCCCGATATTAAGGAATGCATCGGCAGTGGACATAATAGCTGCAAAAAGGCCGGAAAACACCAATCCTGCGAGAATGGGATGGGCATAGTTTTGTAAGAATTGCGGAGCCGCTGCATCTGCTGTTGCCAATTCCGGTTGAAGGCCACTCAATACCAACGCGCGCATTGCAAGCCCGATCCCGATCCACAACAAGGCTGAAAAAGCATAGCCAATTAAGGAGACCGGTAAAATATAACGGGCATCACTCACCTTTTTGTTCATCATCATTTTGGTGATCACATGCGGTTGCCCGGCAGAGCCCAGCCCAAATACAAACAGCCATGATAAACAACCGATCATCCCCAGTGTCCCCCAGGGGCCTATTGCCTCCGGATCATCTGCCTGAATCACCTGACTGATTTCCGTCATCCCTCCGTCATACGTATGGATTACGGCCAGAAAAACCAACACCGCCCCCACTATCATGATCCCGCCTTGCACCAAATCAGTGTACACCGAAGCGATAATCCCACCTGTAACACTATAAAAAACCAGAATGGAGCAGGAAATCAGCACGCAGGTTCCGAGGTTGATTGCTGCTAAGACTTCCGTTTCCTGCAAAATATCCTGAAGCACAACCGACATCGCCATAATCTGGGTAGCCAGATAGCCCAGCACCCCGAGTATGATCGCAATTGAAACTAAGAATCGGGTTGAATTCTGTCCGTATCGAAGCGCCACCACATCTGGCAAGGACATCGCATCTCCCAACTCGGCCAGCATTCGTAGTCTTTTGCCCAATAGAAAAAATGCCAGGTTAAACCCAATGATGGCACATACGACCATCCAGACCGAACTCATCCCCATTCGGTACACCAGCCCTGGCCCACCGACAAACCCAAAGCCACTCATAACACTGGAAAAAACGGCGAATGCCGTAACCATGATTCCGAGGTCTCTGCCTGCCATAAAAAAGTCATGGGCGGATTTGGTGCGCTTGAGGGCCCATATCCCCACGATGATCATCACCAGCATGTACAAGCCAATACAGG
>CAYGTH010000913.1:0-2333 GCA_964352745.1 uncultured Bacteroidia bacterium | reverse complement strand
ATGGCCCGCTTTCAGCTTGGCGTTTTCTCGAAGGATGATCGCTTGCTTATAGACGATAAATAACTTGATTCAGCAACCCTACCTAATCTTATCAAGACATGGAAAATTCACCTACTCACAATCGGCGTAACTTTTTAAAACTCTCCGCACTCAGCGGTGCATTTTTAGGACTGGCTCCCCAGGCTGCATTTTCCCGTAGTCAACTGGAAGATAAGCTCGCCGAAATCACCGCAAGCAGAGCCCCCAAAGGACAAGCCGTTATGGGCCTCCGCAAAGATCCCATCGAGCAGGTGAAGGTCGCTTTCATTGGGTTGGGAAACCGGGGACCGGGTCATGTCGGACACATAGATGCCCTGCATCCCAAGGCCAAAATCACTGCGATATGCGACATTAGAGAATCCAGGACCACATTTGTTACCGACAAACTCAAGGCCAGTGCCAATAAGCAGAGCCCGGCAGTGTACACCGGAACGGAAGATGCCTGGAAAGAAATGTTACAGCGCGATGACATCGATTTGGTCATCATCTGTACCCCCTGGAAGGAACATGTGCCTATGGCCGTATATGCCATGCAACAGGGCAAACACGTCGCAATGGAAGTGCCCGCTGCATATACCTTGCAGGGATGCTGGGACCTCGTCGATACCGCTGAGGAAACCCAACTCAACTGTATGATGATGGAGAATGTCTGCTACGGCGATGAGGAACTCTGGATTCTGAATATGGTCGATCAAGGCGTATTCGGAACCCTGACCTATGCAGAAGCAGCCTATATCCACAACCTGCGGGGATCGCTTATCAGCAAAACTCAATATTATCAGCAATGGCGAATGCGTCACCACCAGGAAAATGATGGCAACCTCTACCCTACTCACGGTCTGGGTCCCGTGGCCCAATACCTCGGGATTGCACGGGGAGACCGTTTTGAGCGCCTGGTGTCCATGAGTTCGCTGGAGGCCAGCCTCACGGAAGTCAGCCTTACCGCTGAATCAGATAATGAGTTTTACAACCGCAGCGACTTTGCACATGGGGATATGAACAATACCCTGATCAAGACCGCTAAAGGGCGTACCATTTTGCTGCAACACGATGTGGTAACCCCTCGTCCCTATTCCCGGATCAATGCCCTGGCAGGTACCCATGCCTATCACGAAGGCTATCCGAGTCGCCTTTCTGTTCATGGAGAAAAACATGACTGGCTCAACGAAGAAGACTACAAAAAAATGCATGCCAAATATCGCCATCCGATTTGGGATAAGCTCAAAAAGGAGATCGAAGAGAATGGCGGACACGGAGGCATGGATTTCGTGCTGAATTATCGCATGATCGACTGCCTGAATCGTGGATTGCCGCTGGATATGGATGTCTATGACGGCGCAGATTGGTCAGTCGTAACGCCGCTCTCCAAACTCTCTATTGAACTCGGCAATATTCCGGTTCAGTTTCCGGACTTTACCCGAGGAAAATGGGAAGGAAAACGTCCCTTTGGCATCATGGCGAATTTGTAAAGGGATTTCGGGAGAGGGGGATTGCGAGCGTGTAGGGAAGAAAGACAGAAGAAGAAAGAAAAAAGATAGACCAAAAGCTCATTTGACAATGAAAACACGATTACTCGCTCTCCTCCTACCCACCTGTTTGCTATTCGCATGCAAGGCTCCGGTGGCAGAATCTCCTAAGCCCAATATCATATATATCCTCGCCGATGACCTGGGGTATCATGATCTGGGGGCATACGGTCAGGAAAAAATTGAGACCCCCAATATCGATGCACTTGCTGCGAATGGGATCTTGTTTACTCAGCATTATTCCGGCTCTCCGGTATGTGCGCCTTCACGCTGCGTGCTTATGACGGGCCAGCATACCGGTCATGCTTATGTGCGGGGCAATGACGAATGGCGGGAGCGGGGAGAAGTCTGGGACTATGCCAAGGCTGTCGAAGACCCAAATCTCGAAGGGCAGCGCCCCATGCCAGCAGATCCGCCGACCATTGGAAATCTCCTGCAACAAGCAGGCTACCAAACGGCAATCGTCGGAAAATGGGGCCTCGGTGCGCCCCTGACCGAAGGCATTCCCAACCAGCGAGGATTTGACTTTTTCTATGGCTACAATTGCCAGCGGCAGGCGCACAATCTCTATCCCAAACACCTGTGGCGCAACGGAGAGAAAGATTGGCTCAATAATGAATTGATCGTGCCCGGTACCAAGCTTGCAGAAGGGGCTGATACCCTCGATCCCGCGAGTTATGCTCCTTTTACCCAAACTGACTATGCCCCGGCCATGATGCTGGATGCCGCCCTCGACGGTCCCAGGATGTTCTGTGTCGGCAGCCGGAT
>CAYGTH010000912.1:0-2355 GCA_964352745.1 uncultured Bacteroidia bacterium | reverse complement strand
GATTAAATTGTTGTTGGCAGATCCCGATCTGCCAAATGCTTCAATCGAAGGAGCGGATACAAAAAGCCCTCGCAGATCCGGTATTTACCGAAAAAACGAGGGCCTTGAGTGTACTCAAAATTGTTAGTCCATATTCGGCTGAGGCGTCATCCGCAAGTAGGGCTTGACTTCGGTATAGCCTTTAGGAAAGAGTTCCGGAATCTGCTCATTGCTTACCGACGGTACAATCACGCAGTCATCGCCCTGATTCCAATTGGCGGGGGTAGCGACTTTGTGATAGGCAGTCAATTGCAGGGAATCAATGACCCGGATGAGCTCGTCAAAATTCCGACCGGTTGAAGCAGGATAGATCAATATCAGCTTCACGGTCTTGTCCGGTGCAATCACAAATACAGATCGCACAGTCAGCGTATTGTCCGCATTCGGATGAATCATATCGTACAAGGTCGAGACTTTTTTGTCTTCGTCGGCAATCAATGGGAAATTGACTGTCGTGTGCTGCGTTTCATTGATGTCAGCGATCCAGCCTTTATGTGAGGATAATCCATCGACACTCAAAGCGGCTACTTTCACATTTCTCTTATCGAATTCGGCTTTGTAGTTCGCGACAGTTCCCAATTCAGTGGTACATACCGGCGTATAGTCCTTGGGGTGCGAAAACAAGACGCCCCAGCTATCTCCCAGCCAGTCGTGAAAGGTAATTTCACCCTCGGAGGTTTGTGCAGTAAAATCGGGCGCAACATCTCCTAATCTAATGCTTGACATAATAATAGGTTTAGGGGTTAAGTGATGGTGAGTTCAACGAGTCCGCAGGTCTTTTGGTTCCTGTTTTTTTGATTAGGGAATCCAACTTTAAATGATTACTTCTCATTCAAAAAATCAGCCACCAAATAGCCGTAAGGGTGCTGGCGGCTTGCTACGAGGGATTGAAGATTCGCTTTAATAGCGGGTCGAAGGGGCTTAGGCTGGAGGCGTAAATAAGCCAGGTACATTTTCAACTGATTTTTTGTCATCTCAGCTCCCTGTTCAGATAAGCCTTCCAAAACAGTCGGGTCAGCATATTCCAGATTCTTTAGAAGTAAGGTTTGTGTATTTACATCCAGCTCCGGAAAAGCAGGGTATAATTTCTCACTTATCACTTTGTGGCGCCATAGTGACCTGGGGAGTTTTTTGAGCAGGTAGATGCGGGTAAGCGGCCTGGCTCCTGCACATATTTCCAACAATCGGGGCAGGGATTGCGCCATCATGAGGGAGTCCATTTGCTGGATCGCATACAAATGATAGGCTTCATAGCTTGAGTTCAGGAAATACGTCGCGAGTTTAGCTGAATAGATCGAGCCCGTATATCGGCGCATTTCATTCCGCACCTCACCATGCACCAAATGCCAGATGGTAAAGCAGGAGTATAAGGCGCCTTCTACGACTGATTCTTTTATCTCTTTTTTCGTCGCTCCGGAAACCGCATCAACTTCCTTGCCTTGGTAGGTAATTTTTTCGGCGGGCTTGGCGTTGGCATCGAATAGATCTGACAATTGTTTTCGCTTCAGGATAGAGTTCTTGTCAAGCAATAAGGTATGCAGGCGTTCATAATCAGCTTTTTCAAATAACTCGTGATCAAACTTAGTCAAGAGTTCTTCCTCAAAAACACCATAGCCAACGTAATCCCCCACCAGGTTCCAGTAGATTTCGATATACATGGGTTTGCAAGAGCCATCAATACAAACCGGCGTATGGATATTGGAATAAAATAAAAGCGGAGTGCCCTGGGAATCGGACAGGAGTTCCAGCTGATGGAACAACAAGCTATCCATTCCCTGCCAGCGCGTGATTTCCTGATGCTGAATCGCAGCCTTGTACTCCTCGCCCATTGAAAAATGCATGGGTGCCTGAGGGGTATCCTCTACCGGTTGCTGGATTCTCCACCACCCGACTCCGATTAATAATACAAGTGCCAGATAATATGGCATAGTTCCTTCCTGTTTTTTTTCGCAGCTCCCGGCCCTGGTTTCGACTCCAACAACATGACAGGGCGAGAGCTATTGAGATCAGTCCACAGACTTTAAGTCATAACTCGTAAATCATAAATCGTAACTCGTAACTCATTTCCTTCTCCCCTCAGGGCTTCTGAGCTTGCTGACTCATAATCAGCTCCATATACTCCTCCAGATGATGCTCATAAATCGCCCGTGGGCCTACCCCGTATTTTTTGCAAAGAGAAGCGGCAAAGCCTACCGCTGCGCCCATCTGACCCGTCGTACGCATGACACGAGGTCCTCCCAATCCAACATGAGAACAACTGAAGCAACGACCCGCCATAAAGAGGTTATTGATATTGCGGGAGTATAGACTCCGGTA
>CAYGTH010000911.1:0-2357 GCA_964352745.1 uncultured Bacteroidia bacterium | reverse complement strand
CCAGCGGATCAATACTCAAAAACCTCCCCAACCTCGCATCATGCACCCGGTACTTGTAGTTAACCGAGTTGCCTGTTCCCTTGACCTCCCCATCCTGCTCTTTCCCATTAAAGCCAAAACGATAACCAGATGAGAAAGAACGCCCCCTACTCTTCCTCCACGTCAATCAAATTATCTTCCGGTACGCGGTCGATGAGTTTGTTGTAAGGATCGATTCCGGCTTTTGCGGGTTTTTGATTCACGGTAAAGGTGATCGTATGCTCGCCGGGTTTGAGCCAGCGCTTTTCTACGAATAGGGGTTCCCGCTGAGTCATGCCCCTCTCATTCTCCGTATCCGCTGCAAAGACACCCACTTCGATGTAATTGGCGTCCGTTCCGCGTCTCAGTTCCGTTCCGGACCCATCGTAATAGACTTTTTGGGTTTCAAAATCGAGGCTTACTTCGTAGGTAGTCGCATCAATTTCTTTGATGATCGCCTCTTTTGCGCGATTCTCATAGATCACGATATTTTCAAAGCCATCTTCGATGAAGTACTTCAGCGAATCCGGTGTGGCGGCCTGGATATAGCTGTACCACTCCGTCGTATTGGGAAAAGGCGGCTCGGCGCGGAAAGCGGCATCTTGTAAAAACTGGCTGAATGCAGCATTGAGGCTATCTTCCGACACATAATCCTGCAAGGCATATAAAATGAGTGAACCTTTCTGATACCAGACATATTGCTGGGAATCATTGTCGAGGAGGGTCTTTTCAAATTTACTTTCCCCTCCACGACCGCGGAGGTAGCGATCCAGGGCATAGCGCAGTTGTTTTTGCACAATCTGATCGCCGTACTTTTTCTTCAGCACCATAAATGCGCTGTATTCTGCCATCGACTCTGAAAGCTGATTGGCACCCCGTGTCGCGCCCGGAATGATCTGATGCGCCCACCACTGGTGTGCTACTTCATGTGCCGTTACGAGGTAGGCGTAGTCGGTATCTTCGGGATCGCTGAAGTTGCCCACCCATCCAAAAGACTCCGCATAGGGAACCGTATTCGGGAAAGACTGCGCAAAACTGGCATAGCGCGGGAACTCGAGGATTCGGAGCTGGTCAAACTGGTAAGGGGAAAATTCCTGATTGAAATACTCAATGGCATCCCGGGTTCCGTCAACAAACCGATCGAGGTTGTAGGTATGCGTGGGATGGTGAAATATCTGAATCCTGCCTTTGCTGCCATTTGCGCGGGTCCAGGAATCTTCATGCACCGCATAACGCGCCGAGCTGATATTAAAAAATGCATTGATCGGCTGATTGACCTTATAATGATAATGGACACGCCCATTTTCGATACGAGGCTCGCCTTGTTGATTGCCAGGTGCAATAATAATCTGATCTTCAGAAGTACTCACAAATGCCTCGAAAGTCACCAGATCTGCATCATCGGTGAATAACAAATCTTGTCGTCCCCGCTCGTCATCAGGCTCCGGCAAGCTATAGTCTTGTTCTGGCAGGTCATATTTTTTTCGGTCCTGATCACTGGAAATCTCCCCTGCTCCAGCGTAGCCAAACGTAGGAAAGACGCCAAAGTTAAAGAAGGTTCCGTTATAAATAACCTCGCGGTTGTATCCACTATTGGTAAAGCCTTTGTAGCCAATATCTACGGCCATCTCTATCTCGATGGTATCTCCTGGTGCCATGCCGCCAGGAATGGCGTAAATCGAATAGGCCTGATCTTCATCCTCCAGGATTTTTTCCAGGCTTTGTCCTCCCCAGGTAAATTTTTCCAGGGTAGCATGCTCGATTCCTGATCGATGCTCCAGGTGAAGAGAGTCAATCCGGCTATTCGTTTTGTTAACAATGACCATTTCCCCCCGCACACTGGCTTTCCTTTCTTCGGGATACACATCCGCATACATCACCACATCGATGATTTTGGGCTGAGGAATCCCCCGGTATTTGCTATATGTTTTTTCATATTCTGCAGCAAGTTCCGTGCTCTCATCACTCGTCCGATACGTATTCAGGACACTCACATTGTAGTAGATGAATCCACCGATTCCGATCCAACCCGCAAGTGCCAGGCCCAGCGCTGTTCCGGACACCCGATTAAACCGCTGTTTCATCACCTGCCAACGCGAAGGCCAACTGCTTTCACTGCTCCGATTCCACAATAGATTTCCGCCTATCAACAAGACGATCCCGAGCATAAACCAGTAGAGGGTGAACCAGAATAAGGGTTCCCCAAAATGCCCAAAGCCATTCATATCTGAAATGAGGTAATTGGGGAGATACCCATAGAGCGCCATGATGTAATTCACTTCTGCAATCCCTTGTACGCCAAAGAGTACCACCCATACCCCGATGGTCGCGACAAGTCC
>CAYGTH010000910.1:0-2364 GCA_964352745.1 uncultured Bacteroidia bacterium | reverse complement strand
GTATTACCTGGCATGGGGGAAACCCAATTCCCAAACCTCCTTACGGTATTGGGAAGCAGCGGATCCACTGGGGCTGAGAAAATGGATCGAAAAGCGAATGGGAACAGGAGAGAAGGCGGCACAATCCCGGCGAATCATCGGCTATCTCAAACGATGGAAAGACCTGCAATTCCCAGCAACAGGTAACCAGCGTCCTACCGGAATCGCGCTGACCATTGCGGTTTGTCAGTATTTCCAATTCGCACCTGAAAATGATCTATTGGCCCTGCAACGGGTGTTACAAGGTATGATCAGTTGGGTTCAGACCTTGAAAGAGATCTACCTCCCACTCGTACCTAACAATGATCTGTTCAGCAAAATGACCCACAAGCAGCGAAAAGTACTGGCTGAGCGGCTCCAAAAACTGAATGAGCAACTCCAGCAAGCGAATGTTGCATTGAACGCTGGAAAAAAAGAAGAAGCGATTAAGGTCCTTCAAAAGGCTTTTGGGGCTAGCTTTGGGTAAATGAAGCGCTAATTCTGAAGAATTAGGATTGACCAGCTAAAGGGCCATTTGTTCGGATGGTGGCTAAGTATACGTTTAAATAATAGAGGGCTCCAAGGTCTGATAGAACTATTGGCCATCAATCATTCCTGTAATTTTTCATTGCGCTGATCGAGACGCTTAAACCATCTGAGATTCAGACACTCAATCTTCAGTCTTTCAATCAGACCATTTTGGCTGGGTTTTCCCGATTAAATGAACCTCTGCTAAGTGTCGCGATTGAGCCACTGAATACACAATATTCACCAACAATATTTTGATCTAATCCCACTTTTCGTACATTACGATTTTGGGGTATGGTAGAATATGGATATTAGGGACGTATATGTATCATTTGCGAGTGATCGCTTCAAAATTTCGGACTTCCCGCCGAACTGGGAGCTAACGGTTCAATTATTACAAGGGACCAACGCATGGTATGCACACTTATTTGCCTGTGTCGTGCAGGGAATACCCCTTACTGAAAAGTTCCGGAAACAACATAAGACTGACTCAGCACATAAACAGCTTACTACCTGGGAACAGATTCTATTCCTGCACCTGCAAGCCTGGCAGGAAAAAGGAGGCTCCTATTCAGCATTCATCCATCGGCAACTTCGCAAGCACCGGAACGGATTGAAACATCAGTTACTGACTTCGGAATTGCGAACATCCCGATGGCGTAACGTATATGTAAGGTTGTTGGCAGGAGAAGAAAAACGATTTTCACAGAATATCTACCTACATCGGGAGCAAGCTCGATTATCCTATCAGAGAGAACTGGTAGAACATAAATATGACTTGGCTGAGCCGGAAGCCTCGGTAGCATATGCCTGGTCTGACGCGCGAAGAGTTTATGCCAATCGAGTAGAAGAAGAACTGAAGCAGCTTCAGGCTGACTTTTTAGTACGCTATGCCCGTTCCCCGGATGCGGAATGGTTGGTGGAGGTGGAAATCAGTTTGTTACAGCGGATGTTGTATGGAGATACGCCGGTAGAAGGCACGCATCATGTATATGGAATATGGAAACTGAGCGGTGTGAACCTGAGTCGGCTACAGCAGGAATTCAAATTGCTGATGGATGGACGAACCGAAGAACTCATTGGGCAGAAAACGAAACAAGGATCATCTCCTAATGGCCTGCCAGTCGAAGCAGAAAGTTTATTGGAGTTTACCCTTTGGTTAAGGCAACGACGCTATCTCAGCCGCTCCGGCCCGCCCGCCAAAGGGATTCCCCGTCAACTGGAATGGCAGGGAAGTGTATCTCAATTGGAGACGTGCTTTGGGTATTGCCTGCGTCATGAACTCTTCCATCCGGACATCAGCTGGGATGATTTTTGGGATCACTTTGACAGCGAGTACGGAACGCCTATGCGATGGATGCACTTTAACAGCCTCCTGGTGTACTGGCTGGATCAGCTGATCGAAGCCGGATTCTTTCCAGCAGTTTATCACAAACATTTTCATATCCGCTTGTCGGAGCATTTCCTCAACCGCTACGGTGCTCCCCTCAAACCATCCAGTCTGGCCAGTACCCGATCACAATCTCCCAATCCCCGTGGCCATACGATCATCGATGCCCTGATCCAGCTCCTGGGTAAACCTTATGAATAGCCAGAATTTGAATAAGCGGTGATACAGGGAGGCTGAAAAAAACCTTAAGGTATTAAGGGTATGAATTGCTGAATCTGGTAAAATCTACTCTTTTAGGGAAGCCTTGTTGCAAACCGTGCACGAATCTTCCCACATACCGCCCGTCCAGCTCCTGGACGAAATTCGCCAAATCATCCGCGAAGAACTCTGGGATGCACGACTTTGGCAGGATCACAAAATGCTGCTTT
>CAYGTH010000909.1:0-2368 GCA_964352745.1 uncultured Bacteroidia bacterium | reverse complement strand
CGATGCAGAAGCCATCGGGAATAGGGGGAAGCCTGCCCCGCACTCGATGCGGGGGATTGCGCGCTGCATTGGCTTCTGCGCTTTTTGCCCTGCTTTTTTTAAAAAAGCAGGAAGAAGATATGGAAGAAAACCAGCCTAAGGCACCTGGTACTAAGATTACCTGATTTTTTCAGCAATCCTCAATTTTTTGAGTGGATACCTTATTGATTCATTCAAAAAAAGAAAATGCCATGTGAGAGAGGACGAAATACCTAGAACCATGAACTACCCCAAAAGACTTGTCATCATAGAAGACAACATAGCCGTCAAAGATGGCTTTGCCCTGCTCATTGACAGCATCAGCCACTACGAAGTGATTGATACGTATGTTTCCTGTGAGGATGCGTTGGAACAGTTAGCGGAAGATCGACCGGATATCATTTTGCTGGACCTGAACCTCCCTGGCATGAATGGAATCGCAGGCATCGCACACATCAAAAAAATCCTGCCTACGGTCGATATCATTATCATCACCATTTACGAAAACAGCGAATGGGTATTCGAAGCCCTGTGTGCCGGAGCTGTAGGTTATATCACCAAAAACACCGGTCATGCGGAACTGCTACGTGCCATCGACAATGTCGTAGAGGGCGGAGCCCCCATGAGCACCCGAATCGCCCGGATGGTCGTGAAATCTTTCCAGAAAAACCGGGATTCGCCCCTGACCGCCCGGGAGACAGAAGTCCTCGGACAATTGGCACAAGGAAAAAGCTACAACCGAATCGGAGAAGACCTCTTCATCTCAAAAGAAACCGTCAAAACCCACATCAAACACATTTACGACAAGCTCCAGGTGAATAACCGGGAAGAGGCATTAGCGAAGGCTTCGGAAAGGAGGTTGATTTGAGCGGAAGTTCCCAGGCTTACCCATTGATCCCGGAACCTCAACGAGAAACCTCTCCGCTTCCTCCTGCTGATCCATTCCTGTGACAGGAAGGCTGCCCCAACCACGAGGCCTGTTATATCATTTCTGCCATCAATTTCCGGATGTTTTCCACTTGATAGACCCGCTGCACCATTTCCTGATATTTCTGTGCAAACCGCTCATTATCAGCAATGTTTCCAAATAAGTCCTGCTGATCCAGGAAGGCGAGGGGAGTAGTTTGTGTGTGTGTTGCTGCTTGATGGAGTTCTGTTTTTCGCGCATCTATAATCTCGAGTGCTTCCTTATTTTCATTCAAGCCTTTGTCGCTACCATAACACCAGGCTGCCAAAATCAGGGTGGCGTATTCAATACTCCCGCCCCGGGCCAGGTTTTCCTGAATCGTAGGAATTAAAAACTTCGGGAGCTTGGCAGAACTTTCCGAACAAATGCGGCTGACACTATCTTTTATATTGGGGTTGGCAAATCGATCCTCAAGGTTGTCTTTGTAGGCTTCTATGTCAATCCCTTCCACGGCGTCGAGAATAGGGCTTGCTTCCTTATCCATAAATTGGCGCATGAATTTCGCAAAAACCGGGTCTTGCATACAGGCATGGATAGTCGGATGTCCGTGGATAGCCCCTGGAATCCCCAATACAGAATGCCCGGCGTTCAGCAAGCGTATTTTCATTTTCTCATAAGGAGATACATCCGACACAAATTGAACCCCTGATTCTTCAAGTGGCGGTCTTCCATTGGAAAATCCATCTTCCACGACCCACTGAATAAAAGGCTCACAGATAACGGGCCATTCATCGGTTAAGGAATAGGTTGCCTGCAGATAATCGATGTCCCGAGGAGTTGTGACAGGCGTAATCCTGTCGACCATCGAATTGGGAAAACAGACCTTTTGTTCGATCCACTCAGCGAGTTCGGGATCTTGCTTTTGGGCAAAGGCCAATACCATGTTGCGAGCCATGTCGCCATTATGCTGAATGTTGTCGCAAGACAGAATACTGAAAGGGGGCAGCCCTTGTGTTTTCCTTTTTTTCAATGCTGCGGTGAGAAAGCCAAAGACAGTCTTGGGATTATCGGGATCTGCGAGTTCAGCTTGTATGTCCGGATTCTCGAAATCGAACTTTCCAGTGGCCGGGTTGAAGTTGTAACCCCCTTCGGTAATGGTGAGGGAAACGATTTTGGTATCGGGGTGAGCCATTTTGTCAATGACAAGCGCGGGCGTATCCACCGCTAATAGAAACTCATTCAAAGCGCCTATCACTTCGGCTTTTACCTCTCCATTGGAATGTTGGACAATAAGCGTATACAGGCAATCTTGTTTGTTGAGAATTTGATAGATGTTTCGGTCGGCTTCGCGTAAGCCCACCCCGCAAATTCCCAAAAACTCAGAAACCGCATTAAATCCTAAATGGCAACAACCACCCCGACCACCCCGACCACCAACACAAT
>CAYGTH010000908.1:485-2372 GCA_964352745.1 uncultured Bacteroidia bacterium | reverse complement strand
GTTTAATTTCAATTCCAGACAAACGATATTTAGAGGGCAACCCCTGGCCATAGGGCTCATAAGGTGATTGTCCCCCTGTTTTGATGCTTGGTAGTCCATCTTTAAGTTTTCCAATAAATCCAAGCACTCCTCCTCTTTTTTTCTTACGAAAGATAACCGCTATTTTGGGTATGTTTGGACTAAATCCCTCTTTTGAATATGGGCCATATTCTCGTAACCCTCTATCATGCCAGATATCTGTTTGGCCATATTCATTGAAAACAAAAATTGGTTTTTGAATACTTATGTTACGCCAAAGATGATCATAGTCGTGTATAAAAACACCACTTTTGAATGAAAACCCATGATGATTATTAAACTCCAGCTTGCTCACCCAGTCTTTTAAGTGGCTAATCCATTTGAGCTTGCCCTCAGTTCCTGCTGCGTTGTGCAAGGAATTAGCTAGACGTGAAAAATTGGTTTTTGCTGAGTTTTCGCCAAGGTAGCTGGTCAATAATTCTTGTCTGTTGCCATAAGAGTTTTCAAGATATAACTGGTCGAGTGGAAAAGTGCTAAATTCTTCCCCCTTGCTAACAGTGGCATGTGTGCTGTCGTGAGAGACGATTTGTCCAATGAGTACCTTATTCGTTTTAAATAGCTCACTTGAATCAATATCATAAATTTCAACGAATTTATCTTTTAGGTCTATGCCAATTTCGATTGCCATGAGGCAATCAATCTTAATTTTCCATTCGTGAAATACGTTAAAAACGAAACCAAAGTATGGTTGGCCATCATGTTGAATTATTCTTGTATCAATCTTATAACCCCGCCAAAACCCAACTTTTTTCTTTTTATCATCTTCCAAGTAATCATTAAGTAAATCGTTTTTTCGATCTTTCATGAAGAATGTGATGGGGGCAAATTTTGTCATTATGGGCCCTCTTTCCAGAATTTTTCTGAATGTTAAATGATGTAAAAATCTTTTGGTGATTTCTACATCTTGTTGGGTGTTAAGGAGAACTCTTTCCCCTTGGTGGAAGACATCTTCTTCCACCATTGGAATATGATAGATAAAGTCTCCCAATCTTGTGAATGAGTTTGTTTTATTGTGTTCTGCACGCAGCGCGTTCAGTTGATCTTTATCAGCATATCTTATTTGATAAGCAGTGTATTCCTTTTCGTCAATGTGAAGTGGGGTAAAGTTTAGTTGCATAATCTTTTCGATGTTGGGCGTTGGGTAAAAACGTATTTCTTGATTAGAATAACGTTGTTTTGTCCGAATAAGATTCATTTGTTGATGTTTAAAGTTTTCGCTTTTGGGATAACCTCTAGTGAATAATTTTAAGGATTGCTATTTTTTGCTTACTGCGTAGGTTCGTAAACAATAGAAGATTTGCTCATTTCCAGCATCAGGATATACTAGAGAGGTCAACTTTTTGAAACTCGGAGCTACTGTATCTCGTGTAACGTTCTTCATTCTTTATGTCATGGTGGGAAACCACAACCTAATCCGTCTTGGCCCTTAAGTAAGCTTTTCATCTGCTACAGTATTTTCCGCAACCCTGATCGTCAGCAATACCGTATTGCTGATTTTTTATTTCCTAAACTACCTCATGACACCACTCTGAATCCCTTTGAGGCCGCAGCTACAGCTCGATGCCTGCATAAACCTAGAAGACTGTGGAATTACCGTCAAGGATGCCGTACTTGATCCGGAGCAGAAACTCATGCAGAATCAATCAGGCAGCAGTGAGGAAGAAGAAAGACGCAATTTCCTTGGTCGTGTTTTTCGATTGTTCGCGGATAAGCTGTTTCAACCGAAACCAGAATCTTTCAGCAACGCTTGGTTGAGACAATCACTCAATGGTCAAGAATACATGTGGTTGGATAATATGGAGGCGACGA
>CAYGTH010000908.1:0-475 GCA_964352745.1 uncultured Bacteroidia bacterium | reverse complement strand
CGAAACTCCTTTTTCCAAATGATCTTTCGTTTGATGACTACAAAGAGAGTACACTATCGTTGATTGCTCCACATTTCTATACCTATACTCTGGCCATCAACCGCAAGAAGCTTGATCTAGCTGTGCGAAGTTATTTTTCCTTGTACCAGGAGGGCAAGTTGAGTCTATGTGATACCCTGAATGGCATTTTGGCAAATTATCGCGACAGCATGCAGCATTATCATTGCGATAAATGCTATTTGGTCGCTTTCCGACCGGATGCTTCGAAAGGATGGGTTTATCGAATATTGCCCTATGAAAAAAAATATACTGATTGCGTAAAAAATATACAAACTGTGTGAAAAGCAGGTACTGCTATAAAAACACACAAATTCAAATTTTGTAATTTGAGAGGGGTTAAAGGGGAATTGGGAGGAATTTCCAACTTAAAACCGAATCATATATCCTGCCCTGTCAAGGGCATTTTTAGGAAGAA
>CAYGTH010000907.1:0-2372 GCA_964352745.1 uncultured Bacteroidia bacterium | reverse complement strand
GTAGCATTGGCAGTCATCGCAATAATTAACGGTGCTCCTCTCTCCTCAAAGGAAAGTTTCCGAATCTCCCGAGTGGCTTCAAGGCCACCCATTTCCGGCATTTGCATATCCATTAAGACCAGGTCATAGGCAATTCTGGTGACAGCTTCTACTGCTTCGAGGCCGTTTGAGGCGATATCAGCTGTGCAGCCCAATCGTTCCAGCATTCGCATGGCAACTTTCTGATTCACCAAATTATCTTCGGCCAACAGGATTCGGAGTTTACTCAGCTCCGACTTCAGGCTTGTGGTGGGAACCCTCACTTTTTTCTCGCGTTTTTCGGGGTTTACATCCAGACAGGCCCGGCAAATCGCTTGATACAATTGTCGTTTCCGTGCAGGCTTGACCAGCCAGGTACTGAACCATTGCCGGTCTTCACTCTGCTCAGGTGATCCCCCGGAACTCAACATCACCAGTGGAAGTTCGGGTTGGAGTTCGCTCTTTATAGCGCTGGCGAGTGAAACGCCATCCATAGAAGGCATATTCATATCCAAAATCGCTAAATCCGGCTGATAATCCCCGCCCAATGCTTCCATAGCTTTGAGCGGGTGGTTCGCCTGCTGCACGATCATCCCCCATTTTTCGCAGCGCTTTGCCAGTATTTTCAAATTGGTGGTATTATCATCCACAATCAGGACTTCTTTGCCAGAAAGAGCACCATCTTCAAAAAACGGGCTTTTTTCCTGATCTTTTGATACGGGAACTTTGATCGTAAAGAAAAAAGTCGTGCCGACTCCCCATTCACTTTCTACCCAAATCTGCCCTTCCATCAGTTCCGTAAGGCGTTTGCTGATGGCCAGGCCCAATCCTGTTCCACCGTACTTACGGGTAGTAGAAGCATCCACCTGGGAAAAGGACTGAAACAGCCGACCGATTCGATCCTCGGGAATCCCAATGCCTGTATCTCTCACCGAAAATTCCAACTCGCATATTTCCCCGATATGTTCTTTCTTCACTACTCGAACAAAGACCTCTCCTTTTTCTGTGAACTTAATCGCATTGTTGACCAGGTTCACCAAAATCTGTCGCAACCGGGTAATGTCCCCCGTTACGTATGCAGGAACATTTTCGTGAAAATCATAAATGAGTTCAAGGCCTTTTTCATTGGCTTTGGCCGCCAACAGATCAAAGGTATCTTCAATCGGGTCCAGCATCTCAAACGATTGGGCTTCTAATTCAAGTTTACCTGACTCGATTTTGGAATAATCCAATATATCATTGATGATAGAAAGCAGGGTTTCTCCACTCATTCTAACGGTCTGCACAAAATCCGCTTGTTCATCATCCAGAGAGGTTTCTCCCAGCAATCCGGTCAGGCCAATGATTGCATTGAGCGGTGTCCGAATTTCATGACTCATGGTAGATAAGAATTCGGACCGGGCACGTACCGCTTCTTCTGCGGTTTCTTTTGCCTGAATCAAGTCGGTTTCTACTTTTTCACGATCTAATATTTCTTGTTCCAACTTTTCTTTTTGAATTCTTAGCTTAAGGGTTCGGTCCGAAATCGCTTGTTCCTGGTTTCGATTGATCTCAACCAATCGATGTTGATGTAAGCCAACGATATAGGCAAGTCCTCCCAGAAATAAAGGAGCTGTATTGATAATCCATAATAAAGGCTGATTTGCCTGAGCCGCAAAAACACTCACATGCCCCTGCAACCAGACTTCAATGATCGTTGCGATTAGCGGAAACCCAAGTCCAAAACCAATCCCTAAAAGGGTGTATCGAAGAATAATATTGGGGGGATTCTGCATATTTGATTCTTGTGCTTTTAACATATCTGCCAAAAATCGCATATATCCCCCCATTACTCAATTGGGACTCAAGAAGAAGCTTACACTCTGTGAGCAGACGTAAGGTTTACTCCGAATACCTGCTTTATCGCACAAAAACTAAATGACTACTCTATTTTATAGGTATGCTATTCTGTGTCCGGGCACACATCCTCCGCTTCTGTGGCTTAACATTGAACCACATTTGCTTAACACTCAACAATACCACGAGAAATTGAGAATATTCCACAGCACGTAACTTCTGACTCAAGAAAAAAGCAATTACGGCGAATCTGAACTTCGATCACTGGGGTCACCTGAGCAATATCCGGCTTTCTAACATTCTAAAAAATCATTGCCCTATCCACGAAAGGGCATGAAATTCCAGAATCATCCCTTTAGGGGTTTACCAGGAATCGATATATCGCGGGGCACCTGTCTTGTCAGGTTGTGGAGAGTTATTCAATGCTTTACTTATCCAGATTCGGGAATCTTTGGGGTCAATTACCTCATCGATTTCGAGTACAGCAGCAGCATTCAATGCCTTTCCCTGCTCGTAAG
>CAYGTH010000906.1:0-2377 GCA_964352745.1 uncultured Bacteroidia bacterium | reverse complement strand
CTTCATCGCTGTGGTATTGGCTTTGCTTGCGGACATTGGGGGTAATTTTCAACTGTTTGGACATGGCTTACAAGTTACCTTTCAGGCAAACCTATTTGCCTGGCTCGTTTATTTTGAATGCAGGAATAAACTAATGAAAATTTACTTTACCTCTGCATAAAATAAACAAGAATTTCCAATTTTCTGCCAATAAGGAAGGCATAGCTATATTACCATCGGAAACTCATCTAGTATTGCCTGTTCCTTCTCATCCAGAACCTCCCGATCAAATATCAAATAGATGACCCTCTCCAGAACGCCATTCTTTCCCATGGGAATTGGATGAAAAAAAACTGATTCTGAGCCAAAGGTTCTGAACAATGCCTTTACAAGTTCTGCTTCGGCAGATAAAAAAGCCGGAATGCTTTTTTCTCCGCTCAGATATAATTGTGAATTCTCTTCTTGGGTTTCCCCAAAATATTCATTTAAAGGCACCGGATACACTGGGTCTTTGGTAGAGTTAGAATAATCTCTAAAAAGATGATACACGCTAAAATAATCATTATCGGAATCATTCAGGTCAATCTGATAAGATTCCAGATAATCTGCCACCTTGTCCCCCATGATTTTTCGCATCAAAAAGGGGAAGGGATGGTACTGCGCCCAAACTCGGTTTCCTTCATGGTGGATACGGATTTCCGTCCAAGGCATCTGGTTGGTCGCAGCACGTGCAAGGATTTTATAGGTATCCTCTGGATGACGAATGCAACTCAGTAATTCTGTCGCTGTTATAAAACTCATGATCTCTTTTTTAATAAAACGTAAACAGTTTTATCCATTCACTTAGAGGTATAAGTCTTGTAATAGCGATTCCCTCGAACGAAAGAGTACATATATTTCAGTTCAGGTATTAATTTTTCGCCCGGCTGAGCCAACCCATTTAATACGCCGATAGCGTAGGCCATCACACCACTTTGTTTTAATAACTTGAGCAACCGTTTTTGTTCGGCGTCTGCATCCGATGTTTCGTATGCATCAATGTTTAATACAGTCGAATTATTATAATGCTCAATAAAACCTGGAGCAGCCGTTTGGGGCTTTGAAAAAAGAACCATCATGGGTAGCGTTACCAATCTCCGTTTCATATCACTAAAAGTATCCTCCGGTCGCTTACATACCCCAGACAGCTTATAGCTAATAGGAGCATAATCACAATTGTCGTTGACCAATTGCTGGGCCATACCATATATGCGGGAAAACTGGATCAGTCGGGTGTGATCTCTGGATGGAAAGGCATACAGATCAATCAGCAATTCAGTGAATCCTTGAAAAAAAACAGCATTGATGAGGAATGCGCGGGTTAGTAAGAGACGGAGATAATTCTCCTGTTCAAACGGAGTGTATTTCTGTGGTCGATACTGCTGAATCATCGATAAGAAGGAATCCACATTAACATAAGTGTCCAGCTCTCTGGAAACCCTGTGTAAGTTGTCAGGATTATCGCGAATAAAATTGTCGTACGTCAGGGTGTTTTTGTCAAGCAATAAACCCATCTGATACCGTTTAAACAATTGCTGTACGGCTTGCTCGACTTTTTCCTGTACCCTACCCCTGAATTCCCGTTGGATGTAGTGTGATAAGGCCTCATGGGTTTGCCTCAATTCTTCCCGATTCTTTTTCTTGGATGCCTCATCAATTACTCCGAACTTTCCATCATGATAGTGGTTTTCGAGGTAAAGAATGGTAATGCAATATTCTCCTACTGCCGCAATTCTCATCATCTGTTCATTTTGCAAATTGTGAAGCCAAGGCAGATTAGGTTCCGTAATGTATTGAAATATTTTGGCGATGTAAAAGGCGCGGACTGAGGCTTTCGATTGTTCCTTTTCATCTTTTGCATACAGGCGGGTATGTAGCAAAAACAAACCATCACTATTTATATACGGCCGAACGGCTTTTTGCATGGCTTGCATTTCGGCAAAACGGTCCGCGGCATTTGTCTTGCTTTCAATATTCTCCGTGAATGGAGTCTGGCGTTTGTTACAAAGTAAAGCGGTCATAACCTCTTTGATTTAGTTTAGTCAAATAACGAAACTATCACAAGGGTAAACGTATGCATGGCCATAGCAGAATCACACAACCCCCTCGTACACAACAATTTATATTCCGCACACCTTATTTTTCAGAAAAAAAATCGCAATCTTTTTCAGATACCAAACGAAATAACCTCCTTACCAATTCATAGCAGGTATAGGAGGTTTTTCTTAGAAGGGAATCGTTTCAGCGTGCTTCAGGGAAAAGGTGTTAGAAAAATGAGGCACTAATCTGAACTTATCTGCTTATCCAACGTCTCAACATAGACCCTACCCCCATACTAAGAACGCAACAAGGAGGCATA
>CAYGTH010000905.1:0-2379 GCA_964352745.1 uncultured Bacteroidia bacterium | reverse complement strand
GGAGAGCTTACCGGGCTCAATCTCAGCGGACTTGACATGCGAAATGTCGTCTTCAATGAAGTGCGGCTTGGCAGGCATATTAACCAGCCCGAAATAGCCGCCCAGTTTGAGGGAGCGATGATCCATCCGCTCAGCATGTTTAAACAAAGTCATGCTGCAAAAGTCCGGGTCGCCCTATTTACCCCTTCAGGAGATGCCATACTAATTGGCTATAAAGATGGAACTCTCCTCAAGCAAGATATCGTCAGCGGGCAATTGATCTGGAAACAGCAAGCTCTTAGTTCCCCCATTTGCCATGTTCAATGTGTAGCGAATCAGGTAGTATGCATCTATCAGGATGGGCTCATAACACACTGTAATCTGGCAACAGGCACGACTACCTCCACCTACCAATTGGAGATAGCAGAAAAACTCAGCGACCGTTTGCGCTTTATTCCGGATGACAGCAATTGGTCTGTCGATACGACTGTCAATGGTGTGTTGTATGGAGAATCAGGTCCTGTAAGGAATCAAACAACTATCCTGTGCGCAGATGGTACGCTTCGTATTTTTGCTACTAAAACCGGGCAGGCCCTTCATATTTTTAATCCGGGAGCCGATTATCTCGGAAACTTCACCCCTGTTCCCAATTCTCAAAACTGTCTATTTGGGCTACTCGGCGGATTATATCTATGGGAACCTCAAACGGATCAGGTTCGGCGAATCAGTGCAGAAGATCATGCTGGCACTATCGATCACATTGCCCTTGCGCCAGATGGAAAAACCGCATTGACAGGCTGTACACAGGGAACCATTGCGCTATGGGATATTGAAACCGGTGGATTGATTCATCGGTTTCAACACTCAGCAGATCGAATTGCAGCACTTACTGTTAGCCCTGATGGAAAAAGGGCGGCAAGCGGTAACCGAGCCGGATGGATTTGCGAATGGGACTTGGAAAACGGACAATCGATACGGAGCTTTCAGGGACATAGCGATTGTATGCGATTTCTCCAATATGCCCCAGACGGTCTTTCTCTCCTCTCCGGATGTTTTGGAAATCAAGTCCAGCTTTGGGAATTGCGAAATGGAAGCCTCCTCCGTAATTTTTCAGGATATACCCACATCGTGCGCAGCATGGACATAAGTGAGTCAAAACAACAATTGGCTTATGTATCCGAAAACCGGGAAATCGCCCTGTGGGACCTGGAAACGATGCGTTGCCAACAGGTAATTCATCATCCCTATGTTTCCGATTGGGGGATTCGGTTTGTTAATCAAGGAAAGCAGCTACTCAATAGTGGGTATTACGCTGACCTGGCATTCTGGCAGGCTGCAACCGGGGATTTCTCCCATTTTGTACGGATGCAAGGGAATCAAATCCATGATATCGACTGCCCACAGGAAGATGGTAGCGCCCTGTTTACCCTCGACGAATATGCCGCATTGCTGGATTGCCAAAGCGGGGAAGTAGGATCGGCCATTACCTTTCCGGAAGAGATTCGATTTGCCCGAATCAGCCCCAATGCAGCCCACGTTGGTGCAACTGCTGGCAATCGGGTTTATGTTTGGCATCTCGCTCAGCAACGATATCAAAGCCTTGGCGAAATCTTCACGCATCCAGTGTATGCCCTGGCATTTGATCCTTCCAGTCGATGGCTCGTCGCTGGAGATGTCAAAGGCCAATTGATGGTATTTGATTGTGAAAAAAAAGAAATAGTCGCCCAGTTTGAAACTGGAATTGGCGCATCAGCATTGTTGTTTTCGGCAGATGGCACCTCCATATTTATGGGAGAATGGTATTCGGGAAAACTCTATAAATTATCCCTTACAACCGGCGAGGTCCTTCAGCAAACCGAAGCCTCTCCTGCTGGTCGCACCTTACGGGTATTGCGCAGCTATCAGGATTATTTCGTTTCCTGCTCCGATGCAGGAGTTGTCCAGGCCTGGTCCTATGATTTAGCACCCCGGAATTGGAAAATCCCGATTGAACATGGATTACTGATCCAGGGCTGCGACCTGCGAAAAGTGAATTGGGCAAGCCCCTTATCAGCTGCTCAGGAGAAGCTATTGAGGCGTTATGGTGCGGATGTATAACGAGATGTTTTCCCGCCACTGCCTATCCTCCTTTTAATGTCTTTGTCCCTTTTTTAATAAAGGGACCCAAAAATCGCAGAAGCCAATTCCAGCCGCACCTGCCGCCCTCCCGGCAAACCGGGAATGGCTTCTGCTGGGCCTGCCCTCCTCGATTAGAATCCTTGGATTAAATTGTTGTTGGCAGATCCCGATCTGCCAACAACAATTTAATCCAAGGAGCGGATACAAAAAAGCCCTCGTAGGATCCGGTATTTACCGAAAAAACGAGGGCCTTGAGCTTACCCAAAATTGTTAGTCCATATT
>CAYGTH010000904.1:0-2392 GCA_964352745.1 uncultured Bacteroidia bacterium | reverse complement strand
AAATACCTCTACATCTGGAAAAGGAAATTTCTCAGGATTTTTTCGCTCCAGACACAGATATTTGACCCGATGGTGCTTTGCCAGCCCAATTGTATCATTGTAGATGAACGTGGTGGTGTGTGCACAAAACTGATCAGAGTAAAACAAAATTCTCATATCAGACTCTGATTTATTGTATGTATCCATTTCCACATTTGTTGTATTCCAGACGAAAGGGGGGTCTTGGGCATCCAATTAATTGCTTTTTTCAGTTTTGATATATCGAGGACATTGGTCGCAATATCCACTGTCCGGGAGGTTTCAAAGATTATCTGTATTTCCTGATTAAGGATTTGTCGAATTCCCTCAAGCACCTCATTGATCGAATGACCTTCTCCACTCCCAATGTTATAAACAGCATTCCAGCTATCGGTCTCAATCAGCAGCATAACTGCCTCACAAAGATCTTCTATAAAGATATAATCCCGAACCGCTGAACCATCTCCCCAAATTGTCAAAGGTCTGTTTTCCAGCAAACTGCCCAATGCAACTGCTATAAACCCCTGTTTTCCATGAATATGCTGAAACTTCCCATAAGGATTGGATGGGCGCAAAATCAGGTATTCGAGACCATATCTCAGATGGCATATTTGCAAATATTTTTCGATTGATATTTTTTGCCAGCCATAAAAATTGATGGGTTCTGTCGGTGCCTGTTCATCATTAACTGTCCTGCCATTGTCGCCATATACTACGCCTCCTGATGAAAAAAACACAAGCTTATTCACCGATTTTGTTTGCATCAGTTCTACAAGTCGAATAGTGGCCATTAAATTGACATCCAGCTCATTGTAAAACTGCGCAAAAGAGGTCGCTGGAATGGCAGTAGAGATAAGGTGCACAACGAGATCGAAAGAATATTCATCAAACACTTCGGCCAATGTATCCGTTTCTGTATAATCGATATAGCCAAGTTGGTGCAGGGTTCCCTTTTCCTCCTTCAGCAAAAAAGAATGATTTCCCCGGGCAACTGAAACGACTTCCCATCCTGATTTCAGAAAGTGTGTTGTCAGGTTTGAGCCAATAAATCCACTTCCCCCTAATAGTAATACCGTTTTTCGATCTGTCATGTCATTTCACATTTTTATCCAACGCTGAGGTATTCGGTCAGGTGATTCTATTTTTCCATTTTTGGACCATACCTTGGGAGCAATCACGATTTTTTCGGGATTGTTCCCAAGCCAAGCACCCCACCAGGAAAAAGTACTGTTAGCGATAATAAAATGCTTACAGAAACTCATCAGGTGAAAGTCTGTATGGGCATGAAACCTTGTTCCTTTTGCACCTACATAAAAGGTTTTAACATCAGGAAAAACGAGGTGTTTACAACACCATTCAATATCGTCAGAAAAGATAAATATTTTAGGATTGTTTATCAGCTCTAAAATCCGCCCGACGGTTTGCGTGTAATATTCCATCCCGACAAAACCAAGTGTCTGGCTGTATAGCGCATTGTCCACATAATCCCCCCTTCGAACATTTATACATACAGCATTACTTGCTTGAATTGCTTCTCCAATTTTTGCTGCTTCTCCCTCGAGTTTTTCCCGGAGAGTAAAATCAGCACGAATTATCTCACTGATATGGGAAAAATATTTTTCACTCTGAAAGCCCCCTACCAGACAATAATTGTCAGGAAGTTGGAAGACTTCCGGATTGAAATGGCAACCATTTTCCAGATAGACCTGAGGAGGGCGGATTGTCCTTTTTATACGATTCACTATCCTACTGACCAAGTCTCTGGGCCTAGGATTGAAATACTCAATTTCATCCTGATTTGCAAGTGGGGGAGCAAGCTCAAAAGCAGTCGAGAGTTCATAATCTCTGTATACATTATGAGGGTTATCAGACCGGTTCTGAAGCAAACTTATATCTATTTTCACTTCAGTTCCATGCTTTTCGGCTACGGCGCGAGCACAAGCATACTGAAACATTTGATTTCCCAATCCACCCATTAATCTTACTACTATCATTTCACCATCGTTCAAATTAAACTTTACACTCAGTTACCAGTGAGTTGCCAGTTTTCCCATACATACTTATGCTCATAAGTCAATCTATGAGTATGTCCTAGTTTTGCCTTAATATTCGCCATCAACTCATCTGCATTCTCGACAAAATCATGAAATTGTACCTGTAGATTTTCTATGTGTATAATCCAGCCTGTTTCAATTAAATGCTCTAGCAGAGGATATTCACCTCCTTCAATATTAATTTTCATGAGATTAATTTTTTCAATTCCGACTTGATCCATAAAAGAGGAAAAACTGACTAATCGAATCTGTTCTTCGGTTGAGCTATCTAATTGTTGAACAGAGTCTCGAAATACAGAGGATGATTCTCTCATTATATG
>CAYGTH010000903.1:0-2406 GCA_964352745.1 uncultured Bacteroidia bacterium | reverse complement strand
TTGATTTATGATTTGGGAGGTACGATTTTCGAGTTGGGAATTATGATTTGGGAGTTACGATTTACGATTTGGGAATTACGATTTGGGAATTACGATTTACGATTTGGGAATTTGAGCTTGTTTTTGAATTTGAAATTGAATTTTTCTTTTCTCTTCCTTCTTCCCTGACTCCTGACGCCTCATTCCTGACACCTCTACTTACCCCTGCTGCCCCCCAAATACCTGACGGAAGACTTCTTCCAGCTTGGTGACACCGCTGATTTTGATGCCTTTGAATTTTTTACGAAGGGGTTCGGCCTGGCTGGCAGCTACAAATATTTCCTTAAAGCCCAGCTTTTCGGCTTCAGCGATACGAGGCTCTACGCGATTGACAGCCCTGATTTCACCCGACAAGCCGACCTCGGCAGCAAAGACAGAAGTAGCCGGAATCGGCAGGTCATGCAAGGAAGAAATCACCGAGCAAATCAATGCCAGGTCAATGGCCGGATCTTCCACCCGAATACCCCCAGCTATATTAATGAACACATCCTTGATGCCCATTTTGAATCCGCAGCGTTTTTCGAGTACAGCCAGCAACATATTGAGGCGGCGCAGGTCAAAACCCGTTGCGGAGCGCTGAGCAGTTCCATAGGCCATCGCCGAAACAAGTGCCTGGGTTTCGATCAGCAAAGGTCGCAAGCCTTCCATCGTAGCTGAAATCGCTACGCCACTGAAATTCTCCGAGTTTTGGGAAAGAAAAATCTCCGAGGGATTGCTCACTTCCCGCAAGCCCTGACTCAGCATTTCATAAATGCCTATCTCCATTGTGCTGCCAAAGCGATTTTTACTGGTGCGCACAATCCGGTAATTGTTGTGGCGGTCCCCTTCAAAAGTCAGTACGGTATCGACCATGTGCTCCAGCACTTTCGGACCGGCTAGCATGCCTTCCTTAGTGATATGGCCTACCAGAAATACCGGCACATTCCGGTCTTTAGCAAATCGAATCAATTTTGCAGCAGATTCCCGTACCTGCGATACCGAACCCGGTGCAGATTCCAGGGCATCTGTATAAATGGTTTGTATCGAGTCCACCACCAGCAATTGCGGCTGTATGTCTTTATAAAATTCAAAAATTCGTTCCAGTTGCGTTTCCGCAGCGATGTATAGGTTTTCATTGGAATGCGGAATCCGACGTGCACGCAGTTTGATCTGCTGCTCACTTTCCTCCCCAGACACATAGAGGATCTTTAGTTTATTGAGTTGCAAGGCAAGTTGCAGCAAGAGGGTACTTTTCCCAATACCGGGTTCGCCTCCAAGCAAAATGACGGAGCCTTCCACAATTCCACCTCCCAGCACTCGGTTGATTTCCGAATCTGGCGTAGAAATACGATCCGTCACATCTGCACTGATTTCACCAATTGTTTTAGGGCTGCTCTTGCGGCTCATCGAGGTCGCCATTCCGGCTTTTCCCGACCGGCCATCGAGGATTTCTTCTACGAGGGTATTCCATTCCTGACAACCCGTGCATTGCCCCTGCCACTTGACATGGGTAGTACCGCATGCCTGACAGACATAAATCGTTTTGGTCTTGGCCATAGCTACGAAAATAAGACAATTTCGGGAAACGGGAAGCCTTCGGTTTATAGGAGAATAAATGAACGCAAAGGCACAAAGAGGCAAAGCAGCCGATAGCTGATTCTGTGGGAGATTGAACGCAGAGACGGAGAGGCGCAGAGATTCACTAATGATCCAGCACAGTAAGTAAGCCCTTAATTTCACAATAACTTAATCCCCTACATTTAGGCGCCAGCTTTAAACTTCCTATATTTCACAAAAAGAAATATGTCAGTAGAATCACATCCTAAAATCCCGCTGTGGATTCAAAACCGAATTATAGGATTTTTTAACTGGGCCCGCAATGTGGGCATGGTCATCGATGGTACGATCCAGGACGACCCCAGCGATGGCCCCGGCACCAGCATGGGACGTACCCTCGCGGCCCGTATCCTTCGCGAAAAAAACACACTGCCGAAACGTCGTTTCACTGATTTAAATCAGATCGATCAAATTAAAGGAGTAGGTCCCGGTACGATCAAAGACCTCGTTTACAGCTTTGGCACCAGTGCCGATGAAGCGTTCCTGACGTCCATGTACGAGAGCAATACCATTTATCGGGAAAACTGGCCACTTGAATATTTCCGATTCACCTTTGATGACAAAGATGCTTTTACCGCCATTGCACAAGACCCAGAAAAACTGCGTGAATTCATCGTAAGTAAGGTAGATGCAGTCTCTCAGGAGCGTGCAGTAAAGTCAGAAAACAAAGCTGCCATGCTCGCCGATTTGCAAAGTGCCTATATCGATGGTTACAATAACTCCTCCCCCACAGCGAGTTACGCCCTGGCACTTTGGTTCTACGAATTCGAT
>CAYGTH010000902.1:0-2406 GCA_964352745.1 uncultured Bacteroidia bacterium | reverse complement strand
TCTGCGGCTTTGCGTGAGACAAAGAGAGAACTTTCACCCCTAAGAAACTAAGTACAAGGAGGATACACTAAGCGGAAGCTCCGGATGCTCTCCTTCTTAGCGACTTGGCGTGAGGTATTATCAGGCTTTCCGAATGGTATCTCCCTGGCGGATCGTCCCGGCTTGTACCACTTTGGCATTGATGCCACGCATGTGCAATTCTTTGCCGATGGGGGAGTTGACGAATTTTACGGCTTCAACGCCGAATCGCTGGGCAAATTTCTTGCAGCCATTATGGGGTTGATCTGTGACTTCGATGATCGCATCTCCAATCGCTAGCCGGGTACCTGGAGGGAGGTTTTCATCACTGAGATTCAGATCAACCAATAATTGATCTCCGGCCAATTGCCAGCGGGATTTGTCCTGTGCAAGTAGTGCCGTAACCCGTACATTCATCAGATTCAATTGCATGTCCGGGTGCGAAGACCCATCGGCGGTCCGGGAACTTCCGCGCGTGCTCCAATTGTCGCCTATGAGGCCGAGTTTCAGGTCGAGTTCTCCTGTCTCCAGGATTTCCCGCTCACCCACATCAGGGCGTCGTATGATCATTTCTAATGTGCCGCCATCAAGCGGCGCTTGCCGGATATGTTCGATTCCAGCTTCAAGTTCGGTTTTGCTTAGGTGAAGGGTTTCAGGCATAGTACGTGTAGGTTGATACAGGGGAAGATCCCCCGAAACTATACGAAGCCCAGCACCGGCAGTTGCAATCGCAGGGGATATTTTACTTTCTGAAAAGCCTTATACCTCCTGACAGCAGGCAGCTTTTTATTTCTTTACTCAACAGAAAATGACGCCCACCAATTCTGATTTCTTGCTTCAAAATATACAGGGCAGACCAGTATGCGGCTATTTCCATTGTTTCAGTATATTACATAGCATTTCCCTTTTTCAGGGGCCAGTTTCAACGCATATTA
Source organism: uncultured Bacteroidia bacterium (assembly GCA_964352745.1). Taxonomy (GTDB): domain Bacteria; phylum Bacteroidota; class Bacteroidia; order J057; family J057; genus CAYGTH01. Next base: position 1,453 of record CAYGTH010000902.1, on the reverse strand, counting down.
GCCTATGCGAAAGTGGAAATTTGGCCCTGAAGAGGGGGTAGAATTCACCTATACCTATACCCCATATCCGTATGAATTTCTGCTATAAAGCCTGGCTCTGCCTGGTTTTTCTTTCGGGTCTGAACCTGTTGTATGCCCAGGAAGAAAAGGTGAACCAGGTCTTTCAGGATGTCCCTTTTGTCCAAATGGTAGAAACCCTTGAGGCTGAGTATCCTTTTCATTTTTTTTATCAGAAGGAATGGATTGATAGCCTCCATATTACGGTTCAGGCAAATGATATGTCTCTTTCAGAGGTGCTGGATCAGGCCCTGGAAGGTACCGGCCTTCAGTACTATCTGGGGGATGACGGAACTGTGATTCTCAGTCAGCAATTTTCAGTGGTTCCAACTTTTTCTACTGATTTTTGGAACCAAGAAAAGGGAGGCCAGCGCGAGGCCATAGCAGATGCAGTTTATGCGGTTCCCGTAGCAGAGGAACCGGTTTCTCCCTTAGAAAATACGCTTAATCGAATCTATGATATTGGAAGCCGGAATTCGAGTGGCAAATCAAGTGCTACTGTTGCCGGTTATATCCGAACCGCCAAAACCGGTGCCCCTCTTGAAGGCGCATCTGTATTTGTCGCGGCCTCTCAATCGGGCACGCTCACGGATGGCTTTGGCTATTACGTACTGAGTTTGCCGGCAGGGGAGCATAAGCTTGAAATCCAATATGTCGGTAAAGGAAATACCTATCGGAATATCAGATTAGCAGGAGATGGGCAGCTGGATATCGAACTTGAAGAAGAAGTCCTGGCACTGGATGAGGTGGTGATTGCTGGAGAAAAAAGTCAGGTAGAAAGTGTGCAGACAGGTGCTTCTAAACTGAATATTGCCGAGATCAAAACCATCCCTACTTTGCTGGGAGAGGCCGATATCCTTAAAATCAGTCTGAGCCTGCCGGGCGTGCAATCTGTTGGCGAAGGTGCTTCCGGTTTCAATGTAAGGGGCGGTACGACCGATCAAAATCTGATTCTCTTAAACGGTACTTCCCTGTACAACCCCAATCACTTATTCGGGTTTTTCTCCGCCTTTAATCCTGCTGTTATTCAACATGCTGATTTGTATAAAAGTGGCATTCAGGCGCATTACGGTGGCCGCGCTTCTTCCGTATTAGATGTAACCATCCGGGATGGGAATAAGAAAAAATTTATCATGGGAGCCGGTATCGGCCCCGTTACGAGCAAGGCACATATTGAAGGGCCTCTGTTCAATAAAAAAGCCACTTACATCCTTGGACTCAGGAGTACATATGCAAATTGGGTGCTGCAGGCCTTAAAAAATCCAGCCCTTAAAAATAGCAGGGCCTTTTTTGGCGATGGAATTGGGAAGCTGAATTATCAGGTCAATGACAACAATTTCCTGACACTCGCGGGCTACCACAGTCGCGATCGCTTTCAACTCAATGGGGATTCAAC
>CAYGTH010000901.1:0-2413 GCA_964352745.1 uncultured Bacteroidia bacterium | reverse complement strand
TGGAACATCAGGGATTGACTACGTATCCAGCAGGCGTTGATCCTGCCATTGCAGTCTGTTCGATCGGAGATGGCGCAATTACAGAGGGAGAAGTTTCCGAGGCCTTTCAGATGGCAGCTCTCCATCAATATCCGATCCTCTATTTAGTTCAGGATAATGGATGGGGCATTTCAGCTACCGGTAAGGAAATGTACGCCCAAAATGCCTTGGAATTCATACAAGGATTTAAGGGAATTGAGGCCATCTCGATTGATGGCAGTAACTTTTCCGAATCCTACGAAGCCCTGCGCGCTGTGATAGAAACCATGCGCCGTGAGCGACGGCCTTTTCTGGTTCATGCAACCGTTCCCCTGCTCAATCACCATACCTCCGGCGTCCGCAAAGAATGGTACCGGACTGACTTGGCAGAACATGCAGAAGCAGACCCTATCGTAAAGTTGCATACCGAATTACTCAAGGCAGGCGTTGAAGCAGAAACCCTCGAAGCCCTTACAGCACAGGCACAAGATCTGGCAGCACAAGACCTCGAGCGGGCACTCGTAGCAGAAGACCCCAAACCCGAAGATCTGTATGCCTACGAATTTGCGCCCACTCCCGTAACCGAGGAACAAGGACAACGCAAACCTGAGGAAGCTACAGAAGTGATGATGGTAGATGCGGCGCTGCACGCAGTAGATACGATTTTAGCGGAGCATCCAGAGGCCCTTTTATACGGACAGGATGTGGGAGGGGAACTAGGCGGCGTGTTTAGAGAAGCTGCATTGTTGGCGAAAAAATACGGCGAAAAACGAGTTTTTAATACCCCGATACAAGAAGGTTATATCGTCGGTAGCACCATGGGCATGTCGGTAGCAGGTTGCAAACCCATAGTAGAAATCCAGTTTGCAGACTATATCTGGCCAGGTCTGAATCAACTGTATGCAGAACTCAGTCGTTCTTATTTTCTCTCTGCTGGCAAATGGCCTGTTCAGTCTTTGATCCGGGTACCGATCGGCGCCTACGGAAGCGGGGGGCCTTATCACTCTTCCAGTGTGGAGTCGGCGATCCTGACCATTCGGGGCGTAAAGGTCGTTTATCCCTCCAATGCAGCCGATATGAAGGGCCTGCTTCGCGCTGCTTTCTATGATCCTAATCCTGTCATTCTCTTTGAACATAAGGGCCTGTACTGGGGCAAAGTACCCGGAAGCCAGGCGGCCAGGACGCTGGAGCCCAGCGATGATTATGTGATTCCACTGGGGAAAGCCAATATATATCAGGCCGCAAGTGAAGAAGCCTGCTCAGTTGGCGAAAGTTGCCTCGTCATCACTTATGGGATGGGCGTGCATTGGGCGGCAAATGCGAGTAAACACTTTCCTGGCCAGGTCGAGATTCTGGATTTGCGAACCCTCGAACCCCTGGATTGGGAGGCCATCGTCGCGGGGACACGCAAGCATGGAAAAGTGCTGGTCCTGACAGAAGAATGCCTGCGTAATTCTTTTGCGGAATCCCTCGCGGGCCGTATTTCTCAACACTGCTTCACAGACCTCGATGCGCCGGTCCACACGATGGGCGCCAAGAGCCTGCCCGCCATTCCGCTTAACTCTGTACTCGAACAAGAAATGCTCCCCAATGCTGATAAGGTAAGGGAGAAGTTGGAAGAGTTGTTGGCTTGGTAGGGCAGCTTGTTGCCCCCGAATTCTTGCAGAATTTTGCCCCCCATGGCCTGCACACGGTGCCTGCGCAATGGGGGGCGAGACTATTTCGGAGCTTGCTCCACAAGAAGCAGGTCCCCCACGGCGCAGGCTCTTACGCGCCGGATGTGGGGGACAGCGAATCGAAGAATCGCAGGGGGAAAACAGCGATTATCAGAAAAGTACTTATCTTCAAAGGCATGCTAGATCTGGCCAGATATCGCCCTATCCTCCATAATCTCCCCTACTTACGGGAGCGGAGGCGTGCCTTACGTCAGCACATGACAACAGCGGAAAAACGTGTCTGGCATCTGGTTAACAACAAACAACTCGGTCACCGCATCCGCAGACAGCATAGCATCGGAAATTTCATTGTGGATTTTTACTGCCCACGCTTCAACCTCATCATCGAAATAGACGGGATGTACCATGATGATCCGGAAGTTGCTCTTTATGATGCCTACCGAGAAGATTGGCTCCGAGAAAAAGGATTTGATCTCATCCGATTTAGAAATGAAGAGGTAATTCAGACGCTTGAAGGAGTCATCGATGCTATCCGAGTGGCCATGGGAAATAGATGAAAGTTTCACAAGCGATGACAATCAGTAGCAGGTTTTTTACCATATCGTCCCGGTAAAGCTTACCGCAACCACGTATCCCACACGGCCATTCCACCGAAATAGGCGACGACAGCCAGCGAAATCCAGTGGAGAAAGCCTGGCGATTCGGGGTATAACCATAAC
>CAYGTH010000900.1:0-2414 GCA_964352745.1 uncultured Bacteroidia bacterium | reverse complement strand
TCATATCGTGATAATAATAATCCCTGTCCGGGTCGATGATGCGGTAGTCCTGGGCAGAAAGCATGCCCATACTGATCAGCAAAAGGGAAAAGATCGTGGGGTATTTCATCATCGCTGGATCATCGTTTTATAAGTTTTCCCGTGCTGAAACTCCCATTAGCAGCACTGATCCGGTAGAGGTACACTCCTGTGGGAAGCGTGGCGGTATTGATTTTCTGATTACTCGCTGAGAATAGCATTTGTGTCAGCTGGATTTTTCCGCGGAGGTCATAGAGTTCGAGTCGGACTTGTTGTGCCTTATTCTCGGGGAAGCTGATTTGCAAATTACCTGAAAAGGGATTGGGAGACAGGGTGATGTTTCCAGTAAGATTATTATCGAGGTTGGTTGGGATAAAATTCTCAAACCGGTATCGATTGCCCCATTCTTCTCCATTTACGCTATAGTATGTGGGTAGGCGTTCGTCATAAAAATCAGCATTGCTCCTGTTGTAATATTCGCATCCTAATCCAACAATACAAAACTTAGGATAGGCATCCCACTCTCCATCCCAACATCCAAAAGCACTGTTTAAGCTATCTACGGGAAATGTGAGCTGGATCGCTCTACCCCCGAAATCTGTGTTATCCCGATACCAACTAATATTGTAGTTTCGAGCAAGTAAAGGGAGTTTTTTCGCATTAGATCGTATGAATTGCCAATGATATACATGGTTGTTCCAGCTTGTATCTTGCGGTTGATGCCAAAAACCTTCAACTGAATAAATCCAGCGCTCTACTTGAAGTATTACCGTGTCGCCCAGTTCCTGTTTGTCAAGGATTGTATGCGTTCTGTAGGTGCTGGAAGAATAATCATTGAGCGTCCAATAATGTAATGTCTGCCATTGATCCCCAATACTAAAATCCAGAAAATCATCAATATCTAATCCCGGTTTACCTAGATCCGGATTGGAAACTCCCACTAATCCGTAGGACTGAGTCCGGTCCGGAAAATGATCAAATTCGAAGGCACGGATCAAGCCCCCTTCTTTACTTAGTTTCATCGGTATGGTATTCCAGGGGCTGGGTAAAAAGGCACCGGAAGAACTTCTTAATTTGAAGGTAATTGTTTTGACGGAATCCCAAATTCCTAACCAGGGAATTGAATCCCAATTCGTCTGTGTATGGGTCGCTTGCAAGAAGAAGCCATTCGAAAAAGTCATTACTGTCCAATGGGTTCCGGGTAGTGTTTGACTTTTTAACAAAATAGGCATTCCTTGTAAGTTGTGGAAATGATAATTCCCCAGGGTATCAACTAAAATCGGCTGACTTAACCAGAGAGGTATTCCTACATTAAATGCACAAAGTGAATCTGATTGATAGTTATGGTAGAGGGTATCGCCATTCACTACCTTAACCGAGTCGATATGAATGACCCGATTCATGTCTCCATAGTAATAATCCCTATCCGGATTGATAATCCGATAATTCTGGGCAGCAAGCATACCCATTGTAATCAGGAATAGTGAAAAGAGAGTGATGTATTTCATCATCGCTGGATCATCGTTTTACAAGTTTACCCGTCGAAAATCTGCCATCATCCGCTGTGATTCGATAGAGATAAAGACCTGCCGGGAGAGAGGTGGTATTGATTTCTGACGCTGTGCCGGGAAAAAGTTTCTTGTTGAGCTGGACCTTGCCATTGAGGTCATACAGCTCGATATTGACTGATTGTGCCAGGTTATCAGGGAAGGCGATGCGGAGGTTATCTGAAAAGGGATTGGGAGACAGGGTGATGTCATCTGATAGGTCGGGGTCTACTGCCGTTTTGAGATATTGATCAAAGTCAAAAGCTTCTCCCCATCCGATTCCTCCTTGATTATAATAGATGGGCAAATCATGATATACATTAGGATCCCAAGGTCCATTCTGATCATAGAAAGGACCTCCTAACCCTTCCACTGTAAAAGTTGGGTAGCTATCGAGAAATTCGAGCCAACAATCTCCTGGTGTAAATAGTTCCAATGAGGAGCTGATCTGTTGTATTCGACCTCCTAATCCTCCTTGGACAGAGAGATATGAAGTGGCTCCGGATGTTAAGCCAGAAGAAGTATTGAGCTGATAAGGTAACAAAATGGGTTTGGAGACATCATAGGTATATAGTGTGGTATCGATTCCGGTTGTAAATGTCTCATTCCCGTAACAGTTCTCTCTAAGCACCCAGGCTACTTCAACCCTGTAACGAAAACTATCTGGTATCACTTCTTTGTCTAGAATAATCCAGCGGGTTACTTTGATATCGCAGTAAGGGGTACTGGCAAATACCCATTCATACTGCATCTCATCCCCCACCTCAAAATCAAATATCTCCCGATCCGTGATGCCGGTTTGTCCTACCTTCGGATTCGTAAGTCCCAATAATGGGTAGCTTGTCGTGT
>CAYGTH010000899.1:0-2416 GCA_964352745.1 uncultured Bacteroidia bacterium | reverse complement strand
CTCACAGGGGAACCGGATATCATCAGCCTCACTGCTTATTTATGAAAACGGAAGTTCGTATCGAGCAGATTTCAGCCCCTTACACCTGGGCCTTGAGGCATGAAGTGATGTGGCCGGACAAACCCATCGAGTATGTACAATTGCCCATGGATTATCAGGGGATGCATTGGGGCTTATATGTACAAGATGAACTCACATCGGTAATCTCGATGTTTGAACAAGAGGCAGGAGATTTTCAATTCCGAAAATTCGCGACTCGTACCGCCCAACAAGGGAATGGGTATGGAAGTGCTCTGCTTACAGCTGCATTTGAATGGATATCGGGCCAGGGTGCCCATAGAATCTGGTGCAATGCACGGGTCAATAAAAGTGAATTCTATACCCGGTTTGGTATGCAGGAAACCGATTCCACCTTTACAAAAGGAGGGGTAAATTATGTAATCATGGAGAAAATCCTGAAATAGTACCCACAACCTATACAACCGACCAATACTTTTTATCATGCGACTTACTTCTCTCCTCGTATTGTTTTTCCTGTTGGCAGGATCGGCATTCGCCCAAAAAGATCATCCTGCACTTACGCTCGAAGCCGTTCCCGGTTTCTTTCAAACGCCGCTTGATGGCAATTTGATTCAGCCGACTGGCGTAGCCGTGAATGCTGCAGGTCATGTATTTGTCTTCAATAAAGGCAATCGCAAGTTGATGGAATTTGATGCAAACGGGCAGTATGTTCGCTCGCTGGGTGATGGCATTTTCAAAGACCCTCACGGCCTGCGGATCGATCCAGAAGGCAATATCTGGACGACAGATGTAGCAAGTCACCTGGTCATCAAAATGAGCCCCGAAGGACGGGTATTGATGGTGCTGGGTGAAAACGGCAGAAGTGGTCTCTATGATGAGCTCCGGGATAGAATTCTGTTTTTCAAACCGGCAGATATAGCCTTTGGGAGAAATGGCGAGATCTATGTCGCCGATGGCTACGGAAATGCGCGGATGGTCCACCTCGACAAATATGGAAAACGCATTCGGACCTGGGGCGAAGAAGGCACTGCAAATGGTGATTTTGACAATCCACACAATGTCGTTTTTTTTAAGAATCGATTATATGTTGCGGACAGAAACAATAAGCGCGTACAGGTATTTGATCAGGAAGGAAAATTTGTGGAGGCATGGACTCATTTGGGGAAACCATGGGGTTTGGCGATCAGTCCGGAACGCAATCTGTACATGACCGATGGAGACGCGGAGAAGATTTACAAACTGAATACAGACGGCAGCATCCAAAGTGTATTTCAGGGAGGCCCCGGCACACAGATCGGCAACTTTTACACTGCACATGGGATAGCGGTAGGGCCGCAGGAAGAGTTGTATGTAACAGAAGTCCTCAACTGGCGGGTCCAAAAATTCATCCAGCACAATCGCAGCGGCAACTGGGAACGTATTGTAACAAGCGGAAATGCCCAACGTCGTCATGAATCTTCGTTCGTAGAAGCTGGCGGTAAATTCTACTTACTCGGCGGCCGGAATACCCGCCGGGTCGATATCTATGATCCCGAAACGAATCAATGGTCAAGAGGTGCAGATCAGCCGCTCGAAATTCATCATTTTCAAGCCCTCGAATACAAAGGCGAAATCTGGATCATGGGAGCCTTTACGGGCCCTTATCCCAAAGAAGAGCCGATCGCATTTATTCATGTATATAATCCGGAGACAAACCGCTGGCGCGTAGCCGGAAGAATGCCCGAAGGCAGGCATCGTGGCGGAGCGGGCGCTGTTGTCTATCAGGACAAGTTCTATCTCCTTTGTGGCAATGAACTGGGCCACTATACCGGGCACAATGGATGGTTTGACGAATTTGATCCTGCGACCGGAGCGTGGAAGCAACTGGCAGATGCCCCCCATACCCGCGACCATTTCCACGCTGCTGTGATCGATGGCAAACTCTATGCAGCTGGTGGCAGAAACACGTCCAACAAAACCGGCCACACCATGGATCAGACCATAGGAGAAGTGGATGTCTATGACTTCGCATCGGGCAAATGGACTTCATTGCCTACATCTGCGCACTTACCGACCTTACGCGCAGGTACAACCGTTGCAGTTCAGGGAGATCGCCTCCTTGTCATGGGCGGAGAAAGCATGACCCAGGTTCCTGCTCATAATGAGGTAGAGGCCTACGATGTTTCTGAAGGAAAATGGATTAGTCTTCCCCCGATGATGCAGGGAAGACACGGCATGCAAGCGATTCAATACAAGGGGAAAATCTATATCGCCGGGGGCAGTGCCGATCGCGGAGGCGGACCTGAGCTGAAGAGTATCGATTGCTGGAGTGAGTGAGGGGAAATTATGGGGTATGAGTTATCACACTACTGGACAAAATTTTTCTTGCTTGTTTTTTGACAGGATTTACAAGATT
>CAYGTH010000898.1:0-2424 GCA_964352745.1 uncultured Bacteroidia bacterium | reverse complement strand
TGCAGGGGTTGTGGTCAGTCAATTGCTGAAAGACAAACTCATTGAGGCAGTTGCTCATGATCAGCTGGAAGCTTTTGATGCCGGGGTGAAATTTGCCAGGGCTGAAGGCATTATTCCTGCGCCCGAAGCCACACATGCTGTAGCAACCGCATTCAAAGAAGCCCTGCGTTGCAAGGAAGAAGGACGATCCGAAACGATCCTCTTCAACCTCTGCGGACATGGAAATTTCGATATGAAAGCCTACGAAGATTATTTTGCCGGTAAACTCGTCAAGCACGAAGTGACTGAAGCCGAAATAGCGGCTTCGCTGGCGCAATTGGATACGCCGATTCCGGAGTAAGATGCTGAAAATCAGGAACTCCTGTCGGTTTCAATGTTTGTCAGAAAATAGTTATACGTCAGGGTTGTCCCTAGCAAAAACAAAGTGGCAACTACCCCCATAATCGCATTGACATATGGAGGGACGGATAGAGAAATACGGATCAACACCGTTGCCAGGACAAAAGCCGAATACCGAAATACTTTATAGTAATCAAAGGTATATCGTAAGGCGACCAATACCAGAAAGATATCTGCAAAAATCAGAACCGTATAGAAAGTATTAAAAGAGCTGGGATAAATGCCCATTGTCAGAATAGCGCCGATATCCCGGATACCTATCATGAAAAAAGCGAGTAACAGAAATAAGGCAACCAGTTTTTTATACGCTTGAAATTCGCTGCTCTCCTGCTCGTTTTGGCTAATAGCTACCCGTATTCGGATGTGATAGTAGATAGCCAGAAGAAAAAAAATGGTCAAGCCTCCGCTGGCATCAGCTACCATTTTAAAGATAGCTTCTTTGTGATTAAGCCAGATGATAGGCTCTTCAAATACTTTAAATTCTTTAAACGCAGAGCGAAGGAGAATCAAGGAAAGGATTTCAAACTGTTTGCCCACCGCCTTTGCAACAGAATAAGGCAAGGCAAATACCAGTGCCAGCAGTTCTGCGAGTAAGAGCAAGGTAAAGGCTAGCTCAATCGCAAAAAAGTGGTTGAGGTGGGGCGGCAGATGCCAGGTTTCAGGAAATAGCCCCCGCCGACCCACCTCCCCAATTACAATGCCGATGAGAAATGAAATGACCAATACGCTACTGATCAGGTGATGAGTATGCCGGTGTTCCCACAGGCCTTCGAGTTGATCATAAAGACGGATAAGAAAAGCAACGATACGAGACATGGCAGAAGCAATCAGGTAGACTCAAAGTGAATCTTGTGAATCAATAATTCTTCTCCCGTTCGAATATCGCGTGAAGGCTGACCGCACTGTGAGCATTTGAATATATAATTAGCAACTTCACTTTCCTGATTGCAGGTAGCACAAAAGATCACAATCGGGACTACCTGGGTGCTGAGATGTACTTGCTGGTACTGTTGGTTAGCTTCCTGAAATGCAGTAAATGCATTTTGAAGTAAAATAGGCTCTACATTTGCGAGTAGGCCGATTTTTAATTCTACCGCTGATACCCGGGCCATTTCCTCAATGGCCAATTCAGCTTCAAGCGTAGAGAAAATACTGTTAACCAGAGATAATTCATGCATCGCTTACTGGATTTTCCAATAGCTGACCGAGTTGTGTAAGGTGAGTGAGATGGTCATCTGCTGTCTGAATCATTTCCGGATCTTCGACCAACCCCTTTACTTCTTTGGCTTTTTCCACCATATCGAGGTAGCGATTTTCGGCTATTTGGGTTTCTTCATCTCCAATGTGCCAACTCGCTTCCAGGTAATTGAGTAAGGTAATAGCTCGTTCATAAGGAAAAGCAGGGGTCCGAACAGAGAGTGCTTCGGCATAGTAATTCAGGGCTTTTTCGTAATTATTGGAGTGAACTGCGGGCGGAAACTTGCTAAATGCATTTCCAAAATTATTGCATATACTGCCATATTGGTAAGGATACGCTTCCTTCGTATAAAAGTCGAGTGCTTCATGAAAGGACGCAGAAGATACGCCTGCCCAGATACTCCTGCGCTTATTGTCCGCCGGCATTTCGGCATACAGCACGCCCAGGTTATGGTGAATCTCGGCAAATATATCCGGACTCAGCTCTTTGGTAAATACATAAAGTGCCTGCTGGTAGGCTTCCACCGCCGACTTATAGAATTGAGGATTTTCATTTTGCGCCCAGGTATAAAGTAGGGTGCCTTTTCGCATGTGAGCAGAACCCGCTAATTCGTCTAGTCCTTCTTCCTCAAACAAAGCGATGGCTCTTCTGATATATCCGAGGGCCTCAGTGTAGCTCTTAGAAATATTGGCAATGTGGGTTGCATCAAGCAAGAGAAGACCAACTTGGGCCTTCCGGTCGGATGCGTCAAAGTAGGTCAGACTTTCCCATATCTGCTGTTTGAGGGGTTCAACCCACATCGATTCATAAGGTACGACCAATTGCTG
>CAYGTH010000897.1:0-2426 GCA_964352745.1 uncultured Bacteroidia bacterium | reverse complement strand
AAAAGTGAGGGGATATGGATTGGAAGATAGCTGAACACAGAGAACCACAAAGCAGACACACCCGGAGGTTTAGGCAAATTTTTCGAGGCTTATCTCTGATATATGCTTAAAAATCCTCCTATTAGCATGTTCTTTATATTGATATCTTGCTCCTTTGATACTCAACTCCCTATAATATGAATCTCAATCTCTTCAAATTCTCCTGCCTGATTATCTTGTTGTTGTTCGGGCTAAGGCTACAAGGCCAGAATATCATCGAACCTCCCAAAGGATATTCGCCACAAATCGGAACTACTGTATCCATGTTGGCAGATTTAAAAAGCCGCGTTACACGTAGTGTAAGGAATCTCGATCAGGACGAAGTGGATTTTCTACTCGATGAACACGCAAATCGGATAGGAGCAATGATCTTACACTTAGCCGCTACGGAGAAGTACTACCAACTCTATACTTTTGAAAACAGAGGGTTTAATGCAGCAGAAAAGGAACAGTGGGAAACAGCCCTGAGTCTGGGAGAAGGAGCAAGGGCATCCATTGTGGGTAAACCCATCTCCTACTACCTCGATATTTGGGATGAGGTACGTGCCGAAACACTACGGCTGCTCAAAACAAAAGATGATAAATGGTTTGCCGCAAAAGTGAAAAAGAGCAGTATGAACAATCACTGGGCCTGGTATCATGTAATGGAGCATCAAGCCAATCATATGGGGCAAATTCGATTGATTCTGAAACGGATAGAATAAGTCCTGGTTTTAGCTCCCAATTCATTAATATTGTACATGAATGCACAACAACTGATGCTACTGCTGATTGTATGTTTTCAGGTTGCCTGCAAAGGACCTGAGCCCGAACCCGACTGTACCTATCAATTTGAATCCACGCTGGCCGATATCTATGGCGTTTGGGAACCCCAACAAATCATAAATCTCGAAGATGGCGATACGATAAATTATGAAATGGGAATCGGGCATACCGGTTTCATTCTATATGACCACTACTCGGATTCATTCGAATTGCGGCCCGACTCCGCAATAACGCTATACTATGTAGAGTCCGGCAGATTTTGCGAATCGCGAGTGGACGCAATCTGGTACACGCAACGAGACACGCTTTTCATCTCACGGTTTCCCGGGGATAATAAAAAACTCCCCATTCTTTCGCTCAGTGAGTCGGAACTTGTGGTTGCGGATACCGTCAATTTTAAGGCTTCAAAAGCAGCTTATCGAAAAATTAATTTGTAAGCCTCCCTCTCCTATTTCACAAAATCCACCTCTAATCTACAGCCATGAGACTGATTATTCTCTTTCTGTTTGTGTTCCTTTCTCTTCAGCTATCTGCCCAGACGAGCTATTCGGGATTTCTTGGCAAATACCCCATAACACTCATTATGCACCATTATAGTGATGGATTCTCAACGGCCTACTATGCCTATGATAAATATGATACACCGATTCGGATAGATGGGAAGCAGACGGAGGAAGGATTGATACTGTATGAGAAAGATGATAAGGGAGTCATCCAGGCCACGCTGTTTTTTGAAGATTTCAAGGAAGAAGCAAGTACCGTATCCGGAGAATGGACCAAGTCGGATGCCTACAGGTCTTATGAAACACGTTTAACAAAGGATTTTGAGATTGGCTACGGAGAAGAACTAGCCTGGCAACAAAAGACACTGCTTCAATTCGGTTCTACCTCAGATCATTATTTCAAAACAATCATCACCAAAGAAAAAGGAGAATTTTATGCCAGCGTATCAGGCGTACAGGTATGGGAAAAAGGAACCGATAAGCTCCTGCAGGTGATTGAACTGGAATGTCAGTTATTTGGAATTGATAACGTATCTATCGGCGACTACAACTTTGATGGCACTCCTGACTTCTCGGTATTCGAGGCTAGCTATGCAGGCCCCAATACTTCCAGCATCTATATCCTACGGAATCCCAATTCATCAACCTACACAATCAGCGACTTTTCCGGAATTTCCCTGGAATTTGACGAGGAGAAAAAACGGATTTATGCGCACAATCAATGTTGTGGCGGCACGAGTCATATGAATGCGACCTATAAAGTAGTCGCAAATAAGATGGTCTTACTTGAGAAAAAATGCACAGAATATGATGAGGCAAAAGATGCCTTTGTAGAAGTCGAATGTGAGTAGTGATGCTAGCAGGCTAAGGCTTAGCAATAGGGAGTAGCAGATTGGGTGAATCCACGATTTTCTCTATATTTAGCCAACACCTACAAACACTCAACCTTCAGAAAATGCCCATCAAAACGGATTCCACCCAATCGAAGGACGAAAGTAACCTGAATGTTTCTTCACCACCTGTATTTTCATTCGACATCTCTCAGGAATGGGAACCCCCCGCTTGGTTTAAGCAGGATGAAAACGGTAAATCACCGTCCACCCGGAGTTATCTCAAATT
>CAYGTH010000896.1:0-2438 GCA_964352745.1 uncultured Bacteroidia bacterium | reverse complement strand
ATTATACCCTCTTCCTCGTCCACCGCCACCGCCACCATTTCTTCGGTTCAGGCTAATCAATAAAATAATCAGGATGATAATCATCAGGATGATCAATTCATCTGGCGTTCCAGACTGGCTGCGATTTCCATTTCCCCGGTTACCATAATAGTCATCTCTCAGCGGAGAATCTTCGTATTCGCCTTTGATTGTCGCTGCTATCGCCTGGGTTCCGGCCTGTATCCCGCCAGCATAATCATTTCTGCGAAAGGCGGGCAATACATGTCGGTCAATAATATTTTTTACGGCTAAATCCGGCAATACGCCCTCCAGTCCATAGCCCACTGCTATGAATACTTCCCGGCGGTTAGGGTAAATGGCAAACAAAACGCCGTTTTCATTTTTCTGTCCACCTACTCCCCAGGCTTCCGCCATTTCTGTAGTGTACAGAGCTTTTTCTTCTGAGGGAGGGAGGTTGATCGTAACGACCGCAATTTCGTTGGAAGTAGTCTGCGCAAAGTTGGCCAGGTAGGCATCCAGTGAAGTGCGTTCTGCCGGTGTCATCAATAATTTAAAGTCATTGACAAATCCCGTGGGTTCCGGGAATTGCTGTCCCCAACCGAAGAAGGGAATCAAACACAGAAAGAGTACGATCCCTATTTTATTCGCCATAGGAAATTTCATCTGGCAATTCATTCTCATCATTAGGCGATCCTGGAAAATAGGTTTTTAGTTGTTGTCCAATAGCGAGTATTCCCTGGGTTAGTCCTTCAACAAACTCTTCTTCTTTAAAGCCTGCTTCCATCCCTGCTGCAATTTCCTTCCAGTAGCCCTCCGGAACGACTTTATTGATCCCCTCGTCAGCATACAATCCAAATTCATGATCCTTCACTGCAAGGTAAACCAGGATTCCATTTCGCTGTTCAGTCTTATCCATTTTGAGGCTATGGAACAAGTTAGCTGCACGTGTAGGGGCATCTACATGCAAACAACGGTTTTCAAGATGGACCCGAATTTCTCCAGACGTATTTGATTCGGCTTCCCGAATAGCTGCTACAATACGCTCTCCTTCTCCACGAGAAAAGAACTTCCGGGCCGGTTTTTCAAAAATAGGCATTCCTAGAAATTGACTTGCGGCGCCTGATCTGCGCCTGACGTGCTTTCAAAATAATCAACCGATTCAAAGTCAAACAAACTCGCAAAAATCGTGTTCGGGAACCGCTTGATATAGGTGTTGTATTCGCGGGCAGCATCATTGTACCGCTTCCGCGCTGTCGAAATTCGGTTTTCAGAACCTTCCAGCTGAACACGCAGATCTCTGAAGCCTTCGCTTGCTTTAAGCTCAGGATAGTTTTCTGCTACCGAAAGTAAGCGGGAAAGGGTCTGGCTTAATTCATTTTGAGCTTCCGTAAATCGCTCCATCAAAGCCGGGTCTTCCAACACTTCTTTTGTCAAGGTAAGTTGCCCCACTTTTGCACGTGCATCAGCCACCTGTGTAAGGGTTTCCTGCTCAAAATCTGCGTAGCCTTTTACAGTAGCCACTACATTGGGAATGAGGTCAGCGCGACGCTGGTAAGTGATTTGAACTTCCCCCCATTGTGCGTCCATTTCTTCCTGGAGCGTTACCATTTTGTTATAGGCTCCCTTTCCATTCAGCAGAAAATATCCACCGACAAAAACCAGTAAGGCGAAAATAATCCAAAGTATCCGTTTCATTGTATGTTGTTTATGTAAAGGCTAATGACCTTAGGATGTTCATTCATCCTGAATGTCACATACTCCTTCCTCCACTGCAAATATACATTGTTCGCAAACAATTTTGACAAGATAGCCGAATCTCCGTAATTCATGGGCATGGAAATGTCCCAATCCCCTATCCCCCCTAACGGCCCCTATAATCAACAGTTTTTACTTGACTGGCTCGGGGCCATTGACCTCTATTTGCTGGATCAGGTTATGAAACATAATCTGGAACCCGGCATGCGTATCCTCGACGCGGGATGCGGACATGGCCGAAACAGCCACTACTTCCTGCGAACCGGTTATGAGGTATATGGCGTAGATGCGCAACCCGAAATGATCGACTACGTCCATGAGTACCTCCTTACTACCTCATTGGAACGCTCTCGATTCACGCATCATCCGATTGAACAAATCCCTCATACAGATAATTTTTTCGATGCAGTAATTTGCAATGCAGTTTTACATTTTTCGGAGAATATCGCCCATTTTAATGAGATGGTAGATGCGATGTGGCGGGTATTGAAACCGGGGGGATTATTTTTTGCCCGACTCTGTTCTGATATTGGGATTGAAAACAGAATCCAGCCGCTGGGCGATCAGCGATTCCTTCTTCCGGATGGTTCCGAACGTTTTGTTGCCACAGAAGAAATGCTGTTTCGGAAAACACAATCCCTGGGCGGGAGTATGCCCGGTCCGCTCAAAACGGTCAATGTTCA
>CAYGTH010000895.1:0-2446 GCA_964352745.1 uncultured Bacteroidia bacterium | reverse complement strand
TAATTTGTAATAATGGCAGGTTATTCACAACTATAATTAAGTTAAAGAAATCATATTTGTTCCTAAAGAAATGTTAGGGCAAACGCATCAAAGTAATGTTAGGAAATAAATGAGAACTTAGAGTCAAAAAGATGCGAGAAGAAATAAGTCTTATCTTTTCAAAAGTATCGGATCCCCGAGTTGAAGGCCGATGTGACCATAGGTTGAGCGATATTCTCTTTATTGCCTTTTGTACGCTTTTATCAAATGGAGAAGATTTTGAAGATATGGTTGAATTTGGCAAACAAAGAAGGGATTGGTTAGCAGAAATATTATACTTAGAAAATGGTATACCTTCCCATGACACTTTTAATCGAGTTCTACAAATAATTGATCCAGAACAACTTAGCGAACTATTATCGGAAGATGCGTCTGGTTTGCTTGATCATGTAAGCGGTAAATTAATTAGCCTAGATGGCAAGAAGATGAGAGGGGTCTCACCTACCAGTCGCGGCAATAAAGGCTTGTATATCTTAAGTGCTTGGGTGGGTGAGCATCGATTGTGTCTTGGACAAAAGAGAGTGAACGACAAGAGTAATGAAATTACAGCGATTCCTGAATTGATAGATGCCTTGGATATTGAAGGTGGCATTGTAAGTATAGATGCGATGGGCTGTCAAACCCAAATAGCAACAAAAATTATTAGTTCCAAAGCCGACTACCTTTTAGCCGTCAAAGAAAATCAGGGCGGGCTTTATGAAGAAGTAACACATCCTTTAAGCTGGTCATCGGTAAAAAAGGTGGATGAGCAATGGGAGTATGACCATGGAAGATATGAGACTAGAAGTTGTCAAATGGTAGAAGCGGCAAAGGTTTTAAGTCCTTTAGTTTTGTCAAAATGGGAAGGTTTACAAACCATTGTCAAAATCATATCGGAGCGAACGATTAAAGGGGTAAGTACTTCTCATACAAGGTATTACATCAGTAGTCAAACTGAATCTATGAGCTTTTATAATGAATCAGTCAGGAATCATTGGGGTATTGAAAATCAGTTACATTGGCATTTGGATGTTACTTTCAAGGAAGATGCAAACAGAAGTCGATCGGGTAATGCACCCGTCAATATGAATATTCTCAGGAAAATGGCCTTACAAAAAATAGCAAGAATGAAAGATAAGCTCAGTCTCAAAAAACGTAGGTTCAGAGCCTCCATGAATGTCAAATATCTTTACAAAGTACTTGATCTTTAATTTTGATGCGTTTGCCCTAATGATATGTTATGGGATACATTTGAGTAATATATTTTACATAGCAAATCTGGAACAACAGCCAGTGATCACTGCCTTGGTCACTGGCTGTTCATCTTCTCCTGGAGTATTGAGACCCCCCCAAATCTTATTGGTTCATTTATCACGTAAAAAATAGGCTCATTTATCAGGTGAAGTGACAACTACCTCCATGCCCTTTTTCCGTACCTTTCCTATTTGCCTGTTAATTCGGAAAAATGTTCGTCAACGATCTCATCGATATCCACTCTGGAGAAAGGAAGTACCTGAACAGAGAGGAACGCCAAGCTTTTAGGCAAGCTGCACTCTATATGGAGCCGCCCATCAGAACCTTTTGTCTAATGATGTACTATACGGGATGTCGTTTAGGTGAAGCCCTAGAAGTCACTCCAGATAGGCTCGATTTTGATGATCAGAGAGTTTTGATCAGGACTTTGAAGCAAAACAGACGGAAGTCAAATCGGATAGATCGATACAGACTCGTTGAGCTTCCCTTTGAGTACTTGGCCACATTACAAAGCATTTTTAAAGCACAAAGCCGCAAGGGAACAAAGACTGGGCAAAAACCGATCTGGACTTTCACTGCTCGAACTGGCCAAAACTATGTCAAGAAAGTCATGAACGCAGCGGGGATCTCCGGCAAGAAAGCATCTTCGAGAGGCCTCCGCCATTCAATGGGGGTTATGCTGGCTCTCGATAAGGTACCAGTCAATGTGATCCAAGATATTTTGGGACATAGATTTCCGGAAAGTACTCAGATCTACATGCAGATCCTTGGCGAAGACCGCCGCCAATTGATTTCTAACGTGTGGTAGGCTCACCTGGTTAGTTGTTCGCCTTCTGCTCAGGAGAACGAGAAATGGAGGTAGAGTTAGCAAAGACTGAAAAAAATAGCCAGTCACTGCATCTTCAGTGACTGGCTATTCTGTCTATAATGTTTATAGAGAAATCTAAGAGTTATTGAAACTTGATTGCAATAGCATATACATTCAGAGTTGCTGGATCGAAAGCTCCATGAGATTTTGATCCAGCTTTCCAGCTGTTGCTGTTCTTATCTGGGTAAGAAGCAATAAGTATATTTCCTACGCCTTTCCAATTAACAATGGCTCCTCCTCCTGTCAACTTGAAAGTAGTATCAATTCCTATACTGCCCCCTGGTGTCTCGGACGCAGAACTAGTGT
>CAYGTH010000894.1:0-2459 GCA_964352745.1 uncultured Bacteroidia bacterium | reverse complement strand
TTTGGGAAGAGGCTCCGTGCGACATAGGGATGGGTAATGATTCCTGAATGGATACCTGTTTCTTCCGGGGTGAATTACCCATTTGAGACAAATAGTGGCCAGTCGAATCCGAATCGACTGGCCACTACTGTTTGATGGTATCTGTATGCACCATCATTATTCTTATTCTATGTCATATCCGAATCGCAGACCCCCAGGTTTTTCCACTGACACTTCCCCGAATTCGGATTCGGTACACACCAGCAGGTAAGGTACGCAAGGTCCCTAATTTGATGGCTGTTTGAGGCGGATAGGTAGCCTGCATGAGCATCTGTCCATTCATTCCCAGCACTTCGAGGCGGGTAGGCTCTGCTTCCTTTAAGCGAATAATTGAATTTGCTGTCAATGGATTGGGGAATAACTGCACATCGAGTGCGGGTAGCGCGGATTCAATGGAAGTCGTCGGATTGCTTGTGAGAGAATCCCGAAGCCGGGTAATAAACTGCGTATTGGTTGCTTCAAAGCCAAAGAATCCAGCAGCAGGATAAGGAAAATCAACCCGTAGCATAGCGCCTGAAGCAGGTTGAATGGAAAATAAACTCAATGAATCATTGGGCGCGGGATCGGTATCAATCCCGACAAACATATATCTGTCTGTGCTGAAGTCAAAGGTGTGGAGGTAGCCAAATGCAGATTGGTAATTAGGAATCAGCATTTCCGCAGTCATAACACCGGTGGCCGGATCGATGGAATAGAGCGTTTGATCAACGTCGCTGACTACATAGAATAATCCGGTGGTTTCACTTACCTCGAGGGCCCGAAGGGGTTCCTGAGAAGTTAGGGGAAGGGGAGGCGAAACATAGGTCGTATCATCATCCAGATCAATTTGGAAGAGGCGTTGCTGGCCAGCTGTATCCGTCGCGATCATGCTGTAACGCTGCTCAGATTGCCAGAACGTCTGTAAGTAAGAGTAGGTGTTGGCAAATCCCGGTATCTGCTGGACAGGCGCAACAAGTCCGGTGGCGATATCGATTTGATAGAGACTGTCTCCTCCTGCATCCGCAGATACGGGGGCAAGATACACCTTGTCTGCCATCGCGCCATATTCCATGCCATGAAAAGAGAATTGTCCAACCCCTGTATTGGGATAGCCCGAAAGCGGGATATTCGTTACGCCAAGGGTATCCAGGTGAATAATCTTGAGACCAAAATCATCAAAAGAGGTATCCGAAATGCGTGTGATGAACATATACCTGCGTCCCAGTCCGTCGATGCTGTGCAGGTACCCAAAGACTCCCTGACCTGCAAAGTCAGGGGTGATGCCAGCAGCCGTGAGCGTGCCTGTAGTAGGGTTTACCCGAAATAAGGTATCCACTTCATTTTTCATGTAAAAGCATTCCTGACCGATCAGGTTGCCCACAAAAAGCATAAATACCAGGATAAGGGAGAGGTAGCGTGTTGTTTTCATATCGAAGGGGTTTTATCAGAATAACCTATTTCCGGGTTGATTGTTTGAGGCAATTTGAAGATCGCTTACTTCCTTATGATAGAGGAATACCAGGCACTGGGTTATGAATCTTCAATGTGCTTCGATATATTGAAGCAGTAAACATTCACCCCTACTTACTTACCCGTATGAAATTCCTGCAAAGCTTTATATTAGCCCCCCTTTGCCTGCTGCTGGTCCATTGCCAGGCACCGCAGGCCGATACTGAAACCGAAACGAACCCCGAATCTTCCGCAATTATGAAAAGTGATTTTGGCCAAACCCCTGCAGGTGAATCCGTCGACTTATATACCCTCCGAAATGATCAGGGCATGGAGGTGCAAATCATGAACTATGGCGGGGTCATTACTTCCATTAAGGTGCCGGATCAGGCAGGGAATGTCGGAGAAGTCAGTCTCGGTTATGACAATTTACAAGGCTACCTGGACAAAGGTTCTTATTTTGGGGCTTTGATCGGTCGTTATGGAAACCGGATTGCAAAAGGCAGCTTTTCCCTGAATGGCGAAACCTATTCCCTCGCCCAAAATAATGGTGAAAATCATCTGCATGGAGGTTTGAAGGGCTATGATAAGGTGCTGTGGCAAGCTGAGGTGAATGATGCCAGCAATAGCCTGGTGCTTCGCTATGTGAGTCCGGATGGAGATGAAGGATATCCGGGCACGCTCAGCATGACAGTAGTCTATACCCTGACAGCTGACAATGAATTGAAAATTGATTACGAAGCGACTACCGATAAAGCCACGATTGTCAACCTCACCAATCATGCCTATTTCAACCTGAAAGATGGAGGGGCGAGCCCGATTTTGGATCATGAATTGATGCTCAATGCAGATCGATATACGCCCGTGGATAAAACCCTGATTCCTACCGGCGAATTGCGCGATGTGAGCGGTTCCGCTTTTGATTTTCGGGAAGCGACGGCGATCGGTGCCCGGATTGAAGCAGATGAAGAACAAATTATCGTAGGGCAGGG
>CAYGTH010000893.1:0-2467 GCA_964352745.1 uncultured Bacteroidia bacterium | reverse complement strand
CTTAGTAACACGAAAAAAATCAAGCAAAATCGATAACTTATTTTTTGAGCGTTACTTAGTGTGAGTGGTTTCTCTTTGTGGATTTTTGGCCTACACCCCCTTGTTCTGGAATTTAGGCGGAAAATATGATCCCTAAGTTCTTGGTAGTTCGGTTGCTGTTCCCCCCCTTGTTGGTTGTTTGATTTTGCTTTTCCATGGTGATAGTTTTCCCCTTGTGAGTACTAAAAATATGCCGATCATGTCTGTTTGTCTATCTGGTTTAGGTAGCAGGGAGGGGAGAAAGGGTAACGTACAGACTTGATCTGGTAAGTGGATATTCTGTATGTTTGTACTTGAGTTAATTTGAAGTACTAAATCTGACACAGATGAACCGATTTTCAGGACAGACAGCAATTGTAACAGGAGGAGCTCGTGGAATTGGCTTCGCAATCGCCAGCCGTCTCGCGGCAGAAGGGGCCTATCTTGTCGTATGCGATCTGCTGGAAGAACAGTTAACTACGGCTGTCCGGGACTTACAGGATGCAGGATATGAGGCCGAAGGCCTGCTACTTGATATCACTCAGGAAGCAGCGGTACAAGCTGCATTTGATAGGATTGCTGAGAAACGCGGTCGGATCGATATCCTGGTAAATAGTGCTGGGATTGTTGGTCCAACGGCAACGTCTGTTTCCGGTTACTCATTTGCGGATTTTCAGCAAGTTATTTCAGTTAACCTCAATGGCGCATTTCTGGTGACGAAATATGCGATTCCCCACATGGAGGCGCAAGGCTATGGAAGAATATTGCTGATTGGTTCGATTGGCGGAAAAGAAGGAAATCCCGGCATGGCGGGGTATGCGGCCAGTAAATCAGGCGTTATGGGCCTGGTAAAAGGGGTCGGGAAAGAATATGCCAAATCAGGGATCACGGTAAACGGACTTGCTCCGGCTGTAATCGCAACGCCGATGAATCTGGATACAGATCCTGCGATGCTGGATTATATGACTCAGAAAATCCCAATGGGGCGCTTAGGCACCGTTACAGAGGCTGCCGCGATAGCCACATGGATTGTTTCTCCGGAAGCCAGTTTCAATACAGGTGTGATTTTCGATTTGTCAGGAGGGAGAGCTACTTTTTGAGGGGAACCTCATAATTACGCAGCCCTGCAAGGGCTATTGGCGGATTCCGGTCCGCCAATTTATATTCATTCGCAAAGCGAACATTCAGGGGGAGTCGGATCGGAATCCGGCTATAGCTACCTGCTAATCACTTGCCAAACTTCAGTTGTCAGATTGGAACCATTCAAATAGGGCTTCCATTTCGGATTTGTGTGTATCTATCCAGTTGGTAACGGATTTTCCTTTTGCCTGCGTGATGTAATAGGAAAATGTTTCCAGGTGTCCCGCTTCTTTTAATTGAGCAAACATTGGAACGTATAACTCCCAGTAAAACCCGGTTTTTTCTTCCTGTAATTCTGCTAACATGCCCACGATAGATTCCATCTGATCATAAAACAGCTCTTCTTCACTTTTTGTGATTTCTACCGGCCCACCGAGTTCTTTTTCGATTTCAGGTTGTGCGTCTTGTACGATGCCTTGTGAAACTTCCATCATCGAGATCATCAAATCAACGCCTGAAAATTCATTATCCTTTCCGGCATTGAGTATAATTTCGAGGGTTTTATCATCCTTTCGGTTGACGCCTTGGCGCATCTGTTTGGCTATCAGAGCGAGGGCCTCGTCTGACCGGGCGGTATTGGGTTCAAGCATCAAAAAGAAATAAATGGCGAGTAGGGAAGGCACTCGCTGGCCTTGTTCAAACTTCAAGCTCCCGAGTAGGTAATGCCCGGACGGATGTGCAGGATTTGCGAGAATCCCTTCTTGAAGAGCAGATTCGGCAGCTGAAAATTCGCCTTGCTTATAATAAGTGAGTCCCAGGTTGTAATGGAGCAGGTATTGTTCCGGGAAGTGGTCTATGGCTTCGAGGTAGGTATCTATTGCCTTTTTGGGATTCCCCATATCATCAAGGGTAGATCCTTTGATCAGGTAGGCTTCCTGGAGGCTCCCCTTATTCATCTTGATTACCTTATTGACATATTTAAGGGTTTGCTTATAGTCTTTGAGTGCATAGTAGCTATACGCAATTTCATATAAGGCGAGATCGGATTTTTTGTCCAGCTGCAAGGCCTGTTCATAGGATTGGATCGCAGCCTGATAATCCCCTTTTTCATGAAGTTCGACGCCTTGCCGAACCAGGGTTTTGACTTCGTCTTCAGATTGAGCAAAAATTCCCCAGGGGGTGAGCATGAGAAAGAGTAAAAACCAGGGTTTTTTCATGGAAAGGAAATTATTATGCTGACTAATGGAATATACCAGTTGTCCTACAAGGATACAAACCAGATCCTTTTTCCATAAAAAAACCGCTCCGAATTTACGGAGCGGTTCAAAATTTCGCGTATTATTTCAATTTCTCTTCAGTAGATTAGTAT
>CAYGTH010000892.1:453-2469 GCA_964352745.1 uncultured Bacteroidia bacterium | reverse complement strand
GCGAAGGCGTACCCGCTAGCCTTGATTGGGACACCTGGCTTGGTACGGCTTCGGAACACGATTATCATAAAGATTTTGTCAATGGCCAGTGGCGCTGCTGGTATGATTTCGGGATGGGGGCATTGGGTGATTGGGGCGCACATATTATGGACACCGCCCACCAGTTTCTCGAGCTGGGCTTGCCCTACGAAATAGATCCCGTGAAACTGGAGGGACACAATCCATTTTTCTTCCCGATGGCCTCCACCTTGCTATTTAAGTTCCCCCGCAGAGGCGATATGCCGGCCTGTGACATCAGCTGGTACGACGGGGTAAACAATCTGCCCGAAGTGCCCGAAGGATACGGTCTCTCTGAGCTAGACCCCAACATTCCCCCGCCCAGCAACGGCAAGCTGAAACCCAATAAGCTGAACCCTGGAAAAATTATCTATGGGAAGGAGTTGACCTTCAAAGGCGGATCACATGGGAGTACGCTCTCGATCATACCTGAAGCCAAAGGGCTAGCTATGGCCTCCAAACTCCCCGAAGTGCCCGAAAGTCCCTCTAACCACTTTGAAAACTTCCTCCTCGGTTGCAAAGGACAGGAGGACTGCCGTTCCTCTTTTGATATCGGAGGGCCCCTCAGTCAGGTATTTAGCCTGGGTGTACTGGCCCAGCGCCTCAATACCAAACTGATCTTCGATCGCGAAAGCAAACAAATCACCAACAACCCGCTGGCTAACCTCATGCTGGTAGGTGCGCCCCCCCGCAAAGGCTGGGAAGAATATTACAATATGTGAGGATGAAATAAGCCCGGCACAGGCCGGGCTTATTTTTTGGAACAGTAAAATCTCGGTAACATGTGAAGGCAAAAGGAGGATGAATCGGTTTGTGAAACAAGCACCGTGTCAAGTGCTAACTTCCTGTTCGGTAGTATTCCGCTGGAGCCTGACTTTGGGTAATTCTACAAAAACAAAGCCAGCTGGCCAGTCACTTTCAACCGGAAAATTCGACTTGAGACGGTACGCTGGAAACACACATCGGAATTTCAAATGAGCTCCCTCGGCTCCACAAGGTTCCGCTCGGGATGACCCTGTGGCTTAGGGCGAAGGCCAGCACACGCTTCTGGACACCCAGCATAACAATCACCAGATCGTAGGGTGATGGGTTTCGGAGCGGAATCCGAAACCAGCAGCCCCGCAGACCAGTCATGATTTTGAAAATATCGTATATCTCCTCCGAAACCCAACCGAAAGGATTTGTCCAAAGAGATTGGATATGCACCGTCGAAGGTGAAAACCTTTTTGCGCGAGAACCCGCAATTGATATTGACCGACACGAGCATGCAGGAAGCAATTAGTGGCAACCTGAGTCTTCTCTCTTCCAACCGGATTATTACCCCTCCGCCACAAACTCCACCTTCAAATAAGCCCCGGTAGCATTGGCATCCGTGACAAGTTGCGGAATGCCCTGGATGACGTCCAGGGTAGGCTTATGGATATGCCCGCAGAGGATGCCCATAAGGTGAGGGCTGCGGAATACTTCCCGGTAAAACCGGAAGGTGGTAGCCGTATGACCGGTTTCGGGCCAGCGTTCCCGTCGTTCGATTTCGTAGTTTTTGTCTGTAGCTGCTCCCCACTCCGGATGCCCGCAGCCGTAGCCCATCGTCCTGCCGGGAGCATGAAGCGGGATGTGAAGGAGCAGAACCATCGGTTGTTTGAAGGCCGCCTGGCGTTTGAAAAAATCCAGTTGTTCCGGTAGGATCTCATAAGTGGAGTTGTCAATCGATACCAGGCGCACCCCGTTTATTTCCCGCACGCCCATTAGGGGATTTTCGCCCTGATAAAGGGGTTTGAGCCGAGATTCGCACCAGGTGGAACGGAGTTCGGCGTGGGGACCGGGCAAGCCTTCATAATGCCAGTCATGATTTCCGGCAGTATAAAGGTAGGGGAGTCCGGCTTGTTTGAGTTGCCCAAGGGCCCATTCAACCCCCGCTTCTGAGGGGAAGCTGAATATATCACCAATCAAGGCTACCAA
>CAYGTH010000892.1:0-443 GCA_964352745.1 uncultured Bacteroidia bacterium | reverse complement strand
ACCAATTCCGATTGCTCTTCCTGGGCAATGGCGAGTGCCTGCTGGAAACCTTCCTCCGGATTTGTGGGCAGCCCTGTGAGAAAATGTTCCGTTTCATTGTAGGCCTTCGCCATACGTGCACTGTAGTTTTGGTAGGCGTCTCCCCGCATATCGTCTGTGAACAAATGGGTATCTGCCAGCATAGTAATCTGAAAGGGTTTTTCGATTGCCGGATTGAAAAACCGGAGATGGTTGCCATCCAGGGCAAAGCTGCCTCGTTTGCGGGAGGATGCGGAAGCCTGCTCTTGAGCGTAGGGAAATAAAGGGAGCGTCAGACTGGTGGCGGCAAGCGATTGGAGGACTTTTCGGCGATTCATAGGTTCCTGTTTGATAGGATAAATATAGAAAAAAGCCATCCAATCATTTGCACAATATTTTGCTTTCGTGTATGTTCGGTACATGCC
>CAYGTH010000891.1:0-2471 GCA_964352745.1 uncultured Bacteroidia bacterium | reverse complement strand
TGAACCCCCGGACCTTCAAATCTTCACCCTTTAGGATTTTCACCTCGATTTTACTTGTTTCACCGAATTGTGAAAAACCTACTTCTATTCTCATGAATTTGCTTTTCCGTCCCAATGACTTTATGTGTGCTCAGCCCCAACTCTCCCTCATACACCTCCCGAAACAGATACCGGATCCCACACACATGAAGGTGCCAGGTGCTATCGCTCAAACGACCCTTGAGACCCAGCAGATAATCCTCGATCTCATCACGTTCCATTTCTTCGGGAATTTCACCTACTTTTAGGCAAAGGGTCCGAACAGTACGACTGTAACACGTAATCGTACTTTCTGCTCGATTGGCCAGGCGGATTCGCCGGCCTAAACGATCCAAAAGGTCTTCAAGGCCCGGTACTGAACCTAAATTGGTTTTCATAATTTTGCTGATTAAAGGTGGAACTTCTTTCAGCTATGAAAGCCTTTTTTTTATATTCAAATGGGTAAATAGCACCCTGACGCTACGCGGCTTCGTTCAACACTATGTATAGTTCATATGCACCCTGCGGGATGCAAACGCACCATACATTTAACATTGTACTTCATTAGGTCGTAAAAGATGAATAATCCTACTCAAAAGTTATTGCGAATAATCAAAGTTTGGTATTAGAATAGAAAATGTTTTTCAATTTAATTAATTGATAATCAACTATCTATATAGTATTTTTTTTGCATTGAAAGAGATAAATGAACTCTGGAGAGTATGCACGTGTTGAAAGCGAATAGATAAACACGTATCTTCAAAATAAAAAACGTCATGAATACGAAATTAACATTGACTATAGAGAAAGAAGTAATTGAAATTGCTAAGAAATACGCAAAAGAAAAAGGCCAAAGTCTTTCAGATCTTGTCGAAAACTATTTTAAACTTATTACCAATGAACGAAGTGTAATAAAACCAGATGAACTATCACCGAGGGTGAAAAGACTTCGAGGTATAATTAAATCTGAAACGGAATTAGATTATAAAGATATATTAACGGAAGAATTAATGAAAAAATATGGTCGCTAAGATTTTTATGGACTCAGATGTTGTGATTGATTTTTTTACAGACAGGCTGCCATTTGCAAATCCAGCCAGTGAGATATTTGAATTAAATGAGCAGAATAAAGTTAAGATATATCTATCCGCAACAAGTATTAATAATATTTACTACATAGTAAGACGGTACCTTGGGCATAAAGAAGCACTTAAGGTTATTGAAGAGCTAACTGAGATGACTGAAATTGTGGGAACTACGAAAAAAGAAATAATTCAAGCTCTAAGAAATGATTTCAAAGATTTCGAGGATTCCATCCAGTATTCTACCGCAATGACTATTGAAGGTGTAGAAGCTATATTAACTAGAAATGTAAAGGATTATACAAAATCACAAATAGCTGTTTTTACTCCAGAGAATTATTTGAAATCAAAGGAAGAAAATGAGGGGTAACAATGGATAAAATGTCAAGCTTCCCATTCGGTCAGCCTGTATCTATGCTGGACGTTGTGCATAAACCTCTAGCTCTGTCTAAAATCCAAAAATACGTGTCTTCGGACTAATCAGGATCTCAAAATTAACTCCGAGCATGGACCACATATCAGGCATAGACCGCAGCGCGCCAATCGGATTGTCGCTGGGGTCGGGATTGCAAATCCCAAAGAGCAAAATACAGCTTAGCGGGATTTGTAATCCCGCAACAGAGCTTTTTCACTTCTACTCATACACTCTGATGATTTCCCCCCTGCCGCTACCTTCGACACTTCTGACATAGGCATTAACCGCTTTTGTCATGGGAACCGGATTGTGGCCAGGGAAATAATCTTTGTATTTTTCATAAGCATCTGCTACCACGCCCAGCGAAACCGCATTTACCCGAATCCCATCCTTCATTTCCAAATTCACGGCTTGTACAAAGCTATGAATCCCGCCATTTACCATGGCAGCGCTCGCGGTTGTTATCACTGGATCATCAGCAAGGATTCCGGTCGAAAGGGTGATTGAACCATTGGCATTCAGGTAGTCTTTTCCAATTCGAACCACGTTCACCTGCCCCATCAATTTACTCCTGAGTCCGATGTAATAGTCTGCCTCACTCAAGGCCTCAAAAGGTGCCCATTTCGCCTCACCCGCTATGCAGACGATGGCATCCAGCTTGCCCAGCTTATCCAGCAGGGATCGGATAGAATCGCTCTGCTCTATATCCACCTGGGCCTCTCCTGTGGTACGTCCGGCAATGATTACCTCGTGTTTTTCCTGAAAATGGGCAGATACCCGTTTGCCAATTGTTCCATTTCCGCCAATGATTAAAACCTTCATGTGTCAGGGTTTATGTGTGGGGGTGTGATCCGATACAAGTTCTCCAAAAATGAAATGAACTGCAATGGAAAGGTAAGTTTGATATTATTTTATCAATACTCCCTCCATAATTTTGGGATGGGGCGCTGTAAAGC
>CAYGTH010000890.1:0-2473 GCA_964352745.1 uncultured Bacteroidia bacterium | reverse complement strand
CCTACACCCCCTGCTTCCAGACTTTCACGAGTTGTGTACCCATTTTCAGGAAGTAGATGCTTTCCGGCAATGCAGAGAGATCAATCTCTTCCTGAGTAGATCGGAGGGTACCGGTCATGACGATTTTTCCCTGAATCGAGATCAACTCAAAGGCAGTCGCTGTTCCTTGTTCGCGTTCGATCGTCAGATGCGCACGTGTGGGATTCGGATATACCTGAACCGTATTCGCTTGCAGGAGCGGATCAACTGATGTTGAAACACTTCTAAGCCCGTTGATATCGTAGCGCGAAAAGAATTTCCAAACTTCTTCCGAGGCATCAATATCGTAATTAATTGCAGGTACGCCAGCGAAAGCACCCGGCCAGGTATGACTGCCGCCTATGATCTTAAAGTGTTCTACATTGACCTGATTATTGCCCCCACTATAGACAAAGTGTTCAACGGTACTGCCATCATTTGGATTTGAATTGGGTAAGGCGGTTAGGTTGGGGCTGGGTGCACAGTTGTTGAAATTTTGCCAGTAACTCACGACATCTGCAATCGGTTGGGTCCAGATCGCACCCGTATAAGGGACAGTCCCATCGTTGGTTCCATGTATTTGCAATACAGGAGTCGGATGCGTAGGGTTGCAGGCATTAAAAGTCTCTGGCGTCATCGATCCCGTTACGGAGGCAATGGCCGCGATCTTATCGCTCAACTGGCAGGCCAGTAAAAAACTCATAAAGCCCCCGTTTGACATCCCCGTTGCGTAAATCCGATCAGCATCAATATTGTACTGGGCAGAAAGGCTATCAATCATTGCTTCGGTAAAGCCTACATCATCAACCTCGCTGCCAATTGTCCAGCCGCCCACATTAAAGTGAGTTGCCCCGTTCAGCAAAGTCCCTTCCGGATGTACAACCAGAAATCCGGCGGTATCTGCAAGCCCCCGAAAGTCGCCATACCACATTTGCTCGGTTGCATTGCTGGTATATCCGTGAAAATTAAAGACCAGTGGCACCGGGGTATTACCTGTGTAGCTGGGGGGAACATACAGGATGTATTCCCGCTGAAGACCATCATGCGTGAGGGTAGAAGTAAGGGTTTGTTGCGCCAGCACAAGGGTGGATAGCGTCAGGAAAACAATAAGCAGGGAAATATTTCTCATGAGAATGGATTAAAAGCAAGAAATCCAGAGCGTTTTGAAAACAGGCCTTTTGGCAAGTTACCAGAGATTCCAGAAAAAACCTCGCTTTTACGTGCAGATGAAAGGGAAGAGCAAGAGATGTCGAAAAATGGAGGTGAGATCACGGGTATCGGCATTTGAGGATTACTCCCTTCGATATATTTCGGACTTACGCATAATTATCTTAATTTCCCTATTCACTCCAAAACCTATTTCCATGACTACTCGCCGCCATTTTATCAAGACATTAGGAGCCGGTGCTGTATTGGCACATACTTCAGGTACACCCTTAGCACAAGCAGCTCCATTCCGCCCAATTGCTGCGAATGACAATATCCGAATTGGTGCCCTGGGTATGGGGATAATCGGTTTTGAGAATGTGGGAACAGCCGCAAATATGCCGGGAGTCGAGTTTGTCGCAGCGGCAGATTGCTATGATGGGCGGCTCGAACGGGTAAAAGAGCTCTATGGCAAGGAAGTGGCCACTACCCGGGATTATCGGGAGATTCTGGCCCGTACAGATATTGATGCCGTGCTGATCAATACGCCGGATCACTGGCATGCCCAAATGGCGGTAGAAGCGATGGAAGCAGGCAAGGCTGTCTATATTGAAAAACCCATTATTCAACAAATCAAAGACGGGCATAAGATCATTGCAGCCCATCAAAAAACCGGACAAATTGCGATAGTGGGCAGTAATGGCTTTCGAGACCCTCTTTATCAAAAAGCCAAAGAACTCATTCGTGCGGGAGCGATAGGTCAACTCACGCTCGTCGAATCGGTCGTAAGCCGAAACGATGCGATGGGGGCCTGGCAGTACAGTATTCCGTCGGATGCTTCAGAGAAAACCATTGATTGGAATGCCTTCCTCGGTTCTGCACCCAAGCGTGCATTTGATGCCGATCGCTTTTTCCGCTGGCGCAAATATTGGGACTATGGAACGGGCGTTTCGGGGGATATGTTTGTCCATCGGCTTTCCGGCCTGCACTTTATGCTCGACAGCAAAGGACCGGTCCAAATATCCGCAACCGGTGGCGTTCGATACTGGAATGATGGACGGGAAGCGCCGGATGTGCTCATGGCGTTGCTGGACTATCCCGAGACGGCGAGTCACCCTGCCTTTACCCTGATTCTCAAAGCCAATTTTGCAGATGGAAGTGGCGGAGGACCGAGTTATCGGTTTATCGGAAGTGAAGGCGTACTCGATATTACCTGGGGAAAACTCACCGTAACCAGCAGCCCAAGAAGTACCTCAACGGAGAAGTCGCTGGTAGAAGGATACAACTCCGTCCGCACCTTTGCCGAAGG
>CAYGTH010000889.1:0-2486 GCA_964352745.1 uncultured Bacteroidia bacterium | reverse complement strand
TCAGGCCGCCCTCGCCATATTATTACTCATGAGTCTGTTTATTTTCAAAGGCATTACTCATGACCTGTTTATCTTTTAACGCATTCGTGAGGACTTCGTCGTTCGTGAGCCCTTCGGGGTTGAGGCCAACCCGCCTAAGTGGGAACTGAAGTTTGGCTCCAATACCCTACAGATCGAGGTCTGTTCCTAGCGAAAATGCCCCCCAGGCTTGCTAGCTCGCAGCCTCTTGGGCGAAACGGGTAACTTGACAAAGTAGAACTAAGAACCCTTATTAATAAGAAAACCGCCATCCCGGAAATCCGAAATGGCGGTTTTTATTGTTATGCGCTACATAGAAAAGAGATCTCAAACAGACAACAGGACTCAAATGCTACTCAATCGATTTCTTCTTCACCGACTCCTGACTCCTCATTTCTGACTCCTTATTCCATTCTGTCTTCCGTCTTCTTTCTTCTGTCTTCCCCCCTTAATCCTGAATTTCAAAATTCCCGAGGCTGTTTGCCCCTACTTTCATTTGGCCTTTCCCTATTACCAGCTGATCTTTATGTCCGAGCTTAAGCGAAACCTCTTTGCTTACCTTGAATGAATCAGGGAAAATGATAAAGCCCTCTTTGTAGGTACCACACTTGTAGTTCATGATGAATTTATTTCCATCAGTCCATGCCTCGGTAACTACCTCATTGTTACACAGGGATTTGGCAGCAGCACCTTCTTTAGCGAGGCGCATGCCGACGATTTCAGCTATGCCTTTTTTCTTCTTTTTGATGATGATGATGATAATGATTTTGATTTTCAGCTTATCGACATCCAGCATTTCCTGATCCAAAGCAGCTGGGGTATGGGTAGGGATCGAATGGGCTGACAGCGGACTGACGATGAGGGATATCATCATACAAGCAACAAAAGAGAGCGCGAATTTTTGTAGGATTGACATGGGAATGATTGAATTGAGTGATTTAAAAAACATTTGACCATTAGTATTCCCCGACACAAAAAACGTAACATCAATTCTCATTTTTATTCAAAAAGATTGTATGTTAATGTTTCAGCTCCCCTCTTCAACTTATATTCCGATGAATCGCAATCTCCCCCAAGCCCTTTTCATTGCCTGCATCTTCACCATTCAACTGGGCATCGCCCAGGATATTCCTGTCCCTACGATTCAAGGGGAATGGTGGTCCATTGCCAACAATCCGGATTTGGGCGAATATAATTCGGACCGGCAGGAACCCGTAGATTTTGGCATCTGGCAGGCAGCAGATGGCACCTGGCAAGTATGGTCGTGTATTCGTAAAACCAACTGCCCCGGCGAATACACCCAAAGACTCCTGCACGGCTGGGAAGGCAAAAGTCTATTCGATACCGACTGGGAGCCCCAAGGCGTTACCTGGTTGGCACAACCCGAACTCGGAGAAGTCGAAGGCGGTATGCAAGCCCCGCACGTGATCTGGGAAGCGCCGTTTTATTACCTCTTTTATGGGGATTGGCGGCGCATTTGCCTCGCAAAGAGCACCGATGGGAAGAATTTCTCACGGGTACTCGGCGGAAACGGCCAACCGGATTTATTCACAGAAGATGCTCTGGAAACCTACCCCAACAATACTGCACGCGATGCCATGGTCCTGAAACGCGGGAATACTTATTATTGCTATTACACCAGCCATACTTCTACGCACGGTCAGGATGGAGCCGCCTATTGCCGCACTTCCCTCAACCTCCGCGACTGGTCCGAATCCGTAATGGTTTCCCACACTCCTGAGTTCCCCGGCAATAGCCCCAAGTACTCCGACGAATGCCCGCATGTCGTCTATGTTCCCGAAGCGGGCCTGTATTATCTCTTTGTCACACAGATGTATGGCAAGAACAGCCAGACCACTGTATATGCCTCGCCCAATCCTATGTATTTTGGGATTGACTCCGATGTGTATAAAGTTTGTACGCTCCCGATTGCTGCTCCCGAAATTATTTTTTGGGAAGGGAAATACTACGTAGCGGCCCTTAAACCGGGATTCGATGGGATACAGATAGCCGAACTCACCTGGGAGTAGGCAGCCCCCCCTCACAGTCGGATGCAACATTTTGAGCTTTGGCCCCGTTCTTGTACTGTCTGTAACGCATGGAACCCTATTCTGCCAACCAGCATTTCAGCTGGATCAACAGACTAACCACTCCTTCTATCGGAACACATCTAGCGTCCATTCGCATTTTTCCCAACTTTTTCCCGACCCCATAGCGGCTACGCTATTTTGCAGTAATCCCGCTGATTGCTGACGCTCCCACATGCTTCGCATGTACATAATTTGTGTCTTTTTCTCGACAGTTACATTGAACGCATAGGCCTGGTTAGTAAGATTTGAGTAGCAAGATTTTAGAGGTAACAGACTATTTGACAACAAGTTAACGTCTTTTCTCTTCTCTCTTCCTTCTTCCATCTCTCCGCTTCCCGCCGCCTGTTCGGTCCCAGCAACCACAAAATTCATACACAT
>CAYGTH010000888.1:0-2492 GCA_964352745.1 uncultured Bacteroidia bacterium | reverse complement strand
CCTTTGCGAACCTTGCGGTTATTCTTCGCTTGCAGGAAAACTGGCCTACCCCCCAACTCTGCTTTTGCTTAGCTGGAATTCTTTACATGTAATCAAACTCATACTTCGATAAAAAAACAACCCTATTACTTTTTATTTTGATTTTGTATTTTTTCATCTTCCAAACCATAACACAGTGCTGCTTTTTTGAGCCCAAAAATTCTACCTCTTTTGGCTTCATAGTTGGCAAACAAATCCCCGTTTTTTCTAAATGCTTGCTGAATGCCTTCTTCTCTGCCCATGTTCAGGTTTAATTTTTTAAACAACTCGCCAGTAGGATACCATTTTTTTTGTTCGCCGTGGGCCTTGCCAGCATTATACTGTAGGTGAGCAATTAAGACGTGAGCAGATTCAGGAGACCACACCTTTTTTGCTCCATGAAGTTTTCCCTTATGGTAATTTGCTACTTGCTTAAAATGCCCGTCAGGATACCATTGAATGGCTTGGTTTTGTTTCCTTCCATTCAAGAAGCCGATTTTTTCTTTTAGCATACTGTCTGGGTAAAAACTTACCGTATGGCCTGAATACAGTTGGGCATTCAAGGTCCAAAGGGATGTTTTGTTATCATACTGAAGTGCCGAAAAAGCCACAACTATGTTCGGTACTGTTACCACCGTTTCCGTCAAAACAGGGGTGTGCGAGCGTTTTGCATCTCTCTTTTCAGCACACCCTATAAGTAATACAATTAATGAAAGTACTCCTAAAATAACATACTTCATGTTACAATGATTGGCTAAACATAAGTCCTTATACAGTTGGCAATAGCCCGCTTTCTAAGGACTTATGTTTAGGTTATAGACAGATGAATTCTGCTTTTATTTAAAAAATCGTATTGGGTGTCCCTTGCAAATCAACTCCAAATAGCAGGATATAAGAACCGATATAAAATTCATTAATAATATGGTAGTGATAGAATTCCTCTCCAGCACTATGTTGAGTTGAGGAAGTATGCCCTCCTGACTCATCCAAATCAGTTGGGTGGTCACCAATAGCATTACATTTTCTGCCGTAAATCAAAAAGCCATCTGCCATGATACCAACCAATTGCTCATCATCATAGGATAAGGTGGTGTTTTCAGGTACATCAGAAGATTCAATATGATAATGGTACCCTGATGGACCATTGTGCCCTCCAGCATAATCGAATCCTGAAGCAGTATTGACATCTAAGGCTCGATTGGGGCCTTCCTGGTCATTGAAAATAGGTGCACCCGTTACAGAAATCCCAATGGCCCCCAAGCCTGTAGCTGAACTGGTGGCGGCCTTTTCCGGATTAGCAGGCACTGTAACGGTGAAGCTTCCACTGCGAATCGTACCAGGCGTTAAATGATCCCCTACTACCTGATCAATATGCAAAGGCTCTGTACTGTCCCAATAGGGGGATGTGTGATTTGGGAGTCCATTAGATTCTATTGTAATCTCATTCCCATCAAATGAAATAGTTACTGCATCGGGATTAAAATCTGCAAAGGCAGAAGCGGGGGTAGCGGCAGCACCCGTATCACTCGGGTCAGAATTATCTGCCACGTAGCCATCTGGTTGTTCACACGACAACTGACTGACATCTGGATTGCCTAATCCATCCCCATCTGCATCTTCATACCAGGCAGTTTCAGTACAGGGCACATCCTCCTCTTGACAAGAGGATACCAAAATAGCTACTCCTAAAACAAGTAGTATCGACACTGTTAAATACTTCATTTTTTTATCTTTTTGTGGTAGAAAAATATGTCTTTCTCATTAGATGCTATTTCTAAAAATTCCCTTCGGTCATTTTCTATTTTTTTTAAAGAAATTTAGACGCACATGAGCTGCCTGCATGCCTGCAGTTTGATTATTGCTGATTGTTGGTCCCATAACGAGTTGTAATGCCTGCCGCTGTAGGCGACGAGCTTTGGGGATTGGGTCGGGTTCTCTCCCCTACTGCTCGGGTTTTCTGCCGGGCCTTGTTTGCTTATTAAGGAAGATAAATGTGGGCAAATCGGGTGGGGGAAACCCCTTTATCCGGTAATACATAAAGTTCTCGCCTGACGGCAGGTGTTATGGTAATTTCACCGTAGATTTCTTTTAGGAGTTCTATAGCTCCTATTTGGAGTAGATTCGAAATAGAAGACGTATCACTAACTATGATCATAGACTTATACCGAGGTTGTCCAGGTCCTGTTTTAAATCTTGCTCAGTATAATGAATGTAAATATCTCGTTTAGCAAGTTCTTGTTGGAAGCTTATGTGATCTAAACTTGCTAAACGACGAGCCTGGCCCATGCTCATGCGCTTTTTATCATATAAATAACAGGCTAAATCTATCAAAAGCTCATCTGCTGACAGTTGGGCTTTTGCAAGGGTGTCATCTGTAATTATTAAGGCCATTTCATTTTTATCTATTTACAATTTACCACTTATTGTTAAAACGCAAGTTCTTATTTGTAAGTTTCTTTTGAGATATGGCCGGG
>CAYGTH010000887.1:0-2506 GCA_964352745.1 uncultured Bacteroidia bacterium | reverse complement strand
AAGTTGAGGCGGAAAATACCTGCATCTTTTCGACTGAATATTCCCTGACGCTTCAGGGAGACTGTCAGCAGTATTTGATCGAGCATGCTGTCCGGAATTTTTATTCTGTTTCTATCTCCGGCTACCACATTGCGGAAGCGGGAGCCAATCCGATTACCCAATTGGCTTTTACCCTCTCAAATGGTTTCACCTTTGCGGAGTACTATTTGTCACGGGGCATGGATATCAATGCCTTTGCGCCCAATTTCTCGTTTTTCTTTTCCAATGGAATCGATCCCGAATATGCGGTTATCGGTCGTGTAGCGCGGCGAATCTGGGCACGGGCGATGAAGCTTAAATACAAAGCAGACGAGCGCGCTCAGAAACTCAAATACCATATCCAGACTTCAGGACGGTCCTTGCACGCTCAGGAAATCTCCTTCAATGACATTCGCACCACCTTGCAGGCCCTGTATGCCATTTACGACAACTGTAACTCGCTGCACACCAATGCCTACGATGAGGCCATTACGACCCCCACGGAAGAGTCAGTGCGCCGTGCGATTGCCATTCAGATGATCATCAATCATGAACTCGGCCTCGCCAAAAATGAAAACCCTTTACAAGGTGCTTTCATCATCGAAGAATTGACCGATTTGGTAGAAGAAGCCGTCTTGCTGGAGTTTGAAAGAATCTCGGAACGCGGGGGCGTACTCGGAGCAATGGAAACCATGTATCAGCGCGGTAAAATTCAGGAAGAGTCCCTCCATTACGAGACCCTCAAGCATTCTGGCGAATTGCCGATCATGGGCGTGAATACCTTCCTGTCAGACGAGGGCTCACCAACGATATTACCCAAAGAAGTCATTCGCTCAACTATTGAAGAGCGCGAAAGTCAAATCATCCGATTGGGGCAACTCCATGAGCGTGATCCGGAAAAAACAGCCGAGCTGCTAAATCGCTTACAAGCAGCTGCGATCCATAATGAGAATATTTTTGTGCCGCTGATGGAAGCTGCCAAATATGCCTCCCTCGGCCAAATCACCCGCGCCATGTATGAGGTCGGCGGGCAGTATCGACGGAATATGTAGGGGGAGAATGAATAACCTTCTGCCGAAAATGCGTATATTCATGGAGCAGACTTAACCATTGATCGTAATCTTGAATGAGTGCGAAATCGAGCAACCAATACATTTGTATAAATAAATAAAATATGAGTGCTGTACCGGAACTTAATAGCCTAAATAAGCATCAATTAGAAATATTGAAGCTATTTACAAGAGAACTGGAAGAGAATGATTTAATTGAAATAAAAAGGCTGATAGTCACATATTTAGCCGGTAAAGTCACGAGGATGGCAGATGATATTTGGGATAAAAATAATTGGACTAATGATGATATGGAAAGATTATTAAAAACTCACAAAAGGACACCTTATAATCCTAAAAATTGACCATTTTGAAAATCGTATTGGATACCAATGTATTGCTGGTTTCAATTTCAAGTAGGTCAAGATACCGGCCCATTTTAGATTCCTTTATCAATGAAGAATTTGAGCTTTGCGTAACTACCGATATTTTGTTGGAATACGAGGAAATTATCAAGGAGCATATGGGCGATAAATTTGCCGAATATGTCTTGCAATTGATAGAAAATGCGCCAAACGTGAGATGGATAACTAAATATTACAAATGGAAACTAATTGAAGCAGATGTAGATGATAATAAATTTGTGGATTGCGCAATTGCTTGTGATGCAAAATATTTGGTGAGTGATGATAAACACTTCAATATTCTTGATGGAATTCCCTTTCCCAAAGTAGAGGTTTTGACAGCAAAAGAATTCAAAGAAATAATTGAAAATAAAGAAAACGCCGGCTAAGTTGTAGCAGGAGAATGAATGACCTACTGCCGAAAATGCGTATATTCAGGAAGCAGAGTTAACCATTGATCGTAATCTCGAATGAGTGCACAAGAATTAAAAAATTTGATTCACGAAAGCATCGAAAATATCGATGATGAAGCATTCTTACTCGCCGTTAAAGAAATTCTGGAGCGGAAGTATGCAGCTACAAATGCCCCTGTCTTAACACAATGGCAAATTGACCGTATTGAAAAAGCCAAACAAGAACTGGATGCGGGCAATTTTTTGACGAATGAGCAAGCTGATGAATTAGTAGAAAAATGGCTAAGCGAATAAGATGGGCTGTTTGTGCGGTTGCCTAAGGATGAGCGGAGCGATTTGTTGTGAAAAGCGATTACCAGATTTTTTACCGAGATATAGGTGAGTTTATCGAGATTCTTCATATTTGGGATACCAGGCGGAATTCGGAGGATTTTCCGATATCATGAGGTTAAATAGCTGAAGGCTGAGGGCAGTATCGACGGAATATGTAGGGGGAGAATGGGTAGCCTTCTCGGTAAACGGTATCTCTAACGAGGATTGGGTATAAACAGGAAGCTAATCGTGGATATAACAAACCCCCTAAAGCCATTCCGCTTTAGGGGGTTCTCTTAATATCATCAGG
>CAYGTH010000886.1:0-2508 GCA_964352745.1 uncultured Bacteroidia bacterium | reverse complement strand
TTGTAAAGATAAGTCTACGAACATCTGATAGGGAAAGGCGAAGTTCATAGGCTTGGCTGGTTTGTTAAAAAATCGTTACGTGAACTAAACATAGGGAAAGTGTTAACTAAAATATAAAGAAAGTGTTACTTGAAATATAAAAAAAGTGTTACTTGAGGGCCATGCAGAAAGGGGGTCAATTCCTGTAGTAAGAAGACCCCGATAGGAAGCTGTATCAACTTCATTTGGTATATTGAATATTAAGATCAAATTCCTCCTAGTGTGAATAATAAAGAGTGTTTAAACTCTAACATCGCAGCAAGATAAGGGTAGAATTGCTTAAAGTCAATTTATTGTGGCATTATTTTGCCAAATGGGAATTCAATAACTGTTCTGATTTTTGGGTCTTCAAAGAACGATACCAGATTGCGCTATTTCGGCGAAAGGCTATTTTCCCTTATGGGTATTTCTTGTTTTGGTGTAATTGTAGGGCGCCCTTACTTACTCTGCGGCTAATCTTTAATGAAAATATGAGGGTGAGGCCTGGGGTTTCATAACAGAAGGATTTCATATTCAGGGGAATAGATTGATTAATCATTCGAATTTTAAAATATATGATTTATCAATATTGCGCCTCGTTGGGGTATTTCGAAAACCTGACCCTTTGCATAAAAACATTGTTATGATGAATCTGCGAACCATTTGTTTTTTGAATATTAATAACATATATTTTAACGGTTTAGTATGGGCTACCCTGGATTTTTCATCTCTGGTCGATCCTTATTTTACAACGGAATATTTCCGTGTTTTTTTCGGGGAAGTTGTTCTGCTTTATTTTCAAGCATTTCAAAAGCTCGTGCTAGTTTGGCTCTGGTTTGATCGGGCATGATGACTTCATCTATAAATCCTCTTTTTGCAGCGCGGTAGGGATTGGCAAACGTTTCGGTGTATTCGTCTACCTTCTCCTGGAGTTTGGCTTCTGGGTCTGCTGCCGCAGCAATTTCCCGTTTGAAGATAATTTCCGCTGCACCTTTGGGGCCCATGACTGCTATTTCCGCCGTAGGCCAGGCATAGTTCATATCGGCACCGATATGCTTCGAGTTCATGACATCATATGCCCCTCCATATGCTTTGCGGGTGATGACGGTAATTCGGGGTACGGTTGCTTCACTAAATGCATATAACAACTTCGCGCCATTGGTTATGATTGCGTTCCATTCCTGATCTGTTCCGGGCAAGAAACCCGGGACATCCTCAAACACAAGCAATGGAATATTGAAGGCATCACAAAAGCGGACAAACCGGGCTGCTTTTGTTGAACTGTTAATATCCAGAACACCTGCCAATACCGCGGGTTGATTCGCGATGATTCCAATGCTACGCCCATCGAGCCGTGCAAAACCTACAACAATATTTTCAGCAAAATGTTTGTGAACTTCTAAAAAAGAATCCCGATCACAGACCAGTTCGATTACTTCTTTGATATCATAAGGTTGATTGGGGTTATCCGGAATAATATTATTTAACTCTCTTATGGGATCGGTAGAAGATTGATAGCAAGGGATTGCTGCGGGTTCTTCTTCACAGTTTTGGGGTAAATAGCTGAGCAATCGTTTGAGTTGTTCCAGGCAAAGGACTTCATTTGCGCAGGCAAAATGGGTAACCCCACTTTTAGAGGCATGGGTCATGGCGCCTCCCAATTCTTCAGCAGTTACTTCTTCATGTGTTACTGTTTTTACCACATTAGGACCGGTAACGAACATATACGAAGTATTTTCGACCATCATGACAAAATCTGTCATGGCAGGGCTATATACTGCTCCTCCTGCACAAGGACCCATAATGGCTGAGATCTGTGGAACCACACCAGAAGCCCTTACATTCCGATAAAATATATCCGCATAGCCTGCCAGCGAGACAACGCCTTCCTGAATACGTGCTCCACCGCTGTCATTCAGGCCAATCACGGGAGCACCGTTTTTGACCGCCATGTCCATGATTTTGCAAATTTTTTCTGCGTGTGTTTCGGATAATGATCCCCCGAATACCGTGAAATCCTGGCTGAATACATACACCAGCCTGCCGCTGATCTTTCCATAGCCGGTTACTACGCCATCCCCTAATATTTGCTGTTTGTCTAGTCCGAATTCGGTAGAACGATGCGACACGAATTTGCCGATCTCCTCAAAGCTGCCTTCATCCAGCAACACCTCAATCCGTTCCCGGGCTGTCAGTTTCCCCTTTTGATGCTGCTTGTCAATACGTGCCAGACCGCCTCCGAGGAGGGCTTCTGCTTCTTTTTGCTGGAGAGTTTCGATTCGCTTATCAGCCATAAATTAGGTAACTGGATTTCGAAGTAATGGTTACCCAATTACGGAATTTTGCGGAAGAATCCCACGTAACTTTTTTGACTTTTTTCATTATGCAACCAAACTGAATCATATGAAGTGGATCGCAGAAATATTTGTCGTTTGCCTTTGTCTGGGAATGGGAGGGATGTATGTGATGAATCAGCAGCATCTTGCTAAG
>CAYGTH010000885.1:0-2515 GCA_964352745.1 uncultured Bacteroidia bacterium | reverse complement strand
GGAGAAGCCCTGTTTTTAAATGAATCTGGCGAAACGGTTGACCTCCTGAGTTTGTCGGCGGATGAAATCCGGAAGTTACGGGGGAACCAGCTTGCGATGATTTTTCAAGAGCCGATGACTTCCCTGAATCCAGTGTTTACCTGCGGGTATCAGGTAGCGGAGGCCCTCCAGCTTCATTTAGGAATTTCAAAAAAAGAGGCAAAAGCTAAATGCCTGGACCTGTTTCGCAAGGTGGAATTGCCTCGTCCGGAACAGTTATTCGATTCCTATCCCCATCAGCTTTCGGGTGGCCAAAAACAACGAGTTATGATCGCCATGGCGATCTGTTGTGATCCGGCGATTCTGATTGCGGATGAACCTACGACAGCTTTAGATGTTACGGTTCAGCAACGCATTTTGGAGTTATTGCAAGACCTGCAGCGAGAGAAGCAGATGTCGATGATCTTCATTACCCATGATTTGGGAGTTGTGGGAGAGATTGCAGATGATGTGCTGGTCATGTATCGGGGCGAAGTTGTGGAAACGGGCCCTGTTGAGGAAATATTTGCTAACCCTAAGCATCCCTACACTCAGGGCCTGCTTGCCTGTCGCCCTCGGATGGATGTGAAAATGAATCGATTGCCTACGGTAGCTTCCTATTTATCCGACCAGGAAGGTTCTTTTAGCCAAATTGATGTGGCGACCCCAATGCCTTCCGTGGAACTGGAAAATAAACAAGAGGTCATATTGGAAGCTAATAAATTGAGTACCTGGTTTCCAGGGAAAAAAAATTGGCTGGGAAAAGTTACCTCATACATAAAAGCGGTAAACGAAGTAAGTTTCCAGGTATACAAAGGCGAGACCCTGGGCTTGGTAGGTGAATCCGGATGTGGCAAGACTACGCTTGGGCGATCCCTCTTACGCCTCATTGAACCTACTTCCGGCGAAATCAAATTTTCGGGAAAATCCCTCGTAGGTCTCCCCGAGAAAGAAATGCGACTGTTGCGAAAAAATTTCCAGATTATTTTTCAAGATCCATATAGCTCTCTGAATCCCCGTATTTCCGTCGGAGAAGCGATCCAGGAACCGATGCGCGTCCATGGCTTGTGGGGCAGCGAGGCGGAGCGCCGGGCCAAAGTGCTGGAGTTACTGGAAAAAGTGGAGATGAAACCCGGGCACTATAGCCGGTACCCCCATGAGTTTTCCGGAGGGCAGCGTCAGCGGATTTGTATTGCGAGAGCACTGGCCCTCAACCCTGATTTTATTATTTGCGATGAATCAGTTTCTGCACTGGATGTATCCATTCAGGCACAGGTTCTTAATCTTCTAAAGGATCTTCAGGATGAATTCAATTTGACCTACATATTTATCTCTCATGATTTGAGCGTGGTTAAGTTCATGAGTGATCGTTTGATGGTAATGAAAGAAGGGCAGATTGTAGAATCCGGAGAAGCAGAAGCCATTTACCAGAATCCGAAATCTCCTTATACCCGCCAATTAATTGAAGCGGTTCCAGCTGGAACCTTAGTAGCTATCCGTTCCGCCATTGCACGAAGACGACTTAGTAAGTAGAACTGTCCTGATTGAGGTGTTGATTGACCTGGTCGACAGCAACTTTATAGAAGTTGACCTGTTCGGCGTTTGATGCCCTGTCGTATGCATTGATCAGATTGCGCAAGACTCGCATGATAATATCAATTGGAGAAGCCTTTAGCACTAAAATGTCTTCCAGATGTTCGACTTTGAGTGCGTGTTTGAGGTAGTTGAGGGTTGATGCAGAAATTGAACGCCCCTTTTGAAAAGGATCGAGTATCACATCTGTATCATGATCGCGGGCCATGAGCATGAAATGGCCTGGAATACTCAGCCCCCGCAATGGAATCCCCAGTCTGGCACCCAATAGAATGGCAATTGCTGATAGGCTAATTTGGATTCCTTGCTTTGATTCAAGGACATAAATTAAATTACTATTGAGGGGTTCATAGTACCCTTCTTTTGGGGCGCCAAATTGTTTGATCGAAAATAAAAAATGCATCAATGCCTGATAGCTGGTCGTACTTCCCTGGGCGGAAAATTGTTCGGCGAGATCATCCAGCAACTCACTGAGGGATCGGCGACTTGATCCGTAATCCAGTTGTGCGAGATCAGAAAAGGCCTGCTCTAATGATTCGCAATATCCAGGTGTGTCCATCCAGTTCGGCCAATTTTGGCCAAATCGCTCGTTGCGCAATGTGCGATAAATCGCTTCAAGCCGGGTACGTTTTGGGAAATCAAGTTGGTTAAGAAAGGAGAGGGTCTGAGTTTCGAGTGATTCGCCAAAATCCATTAATGCTTTTGAAATATGCTGCTGGACTTCAACTGATTCGTCATCCAGCAAAGAAAGTAAATACGGGATTTCACTCGCTTTGGCCATATTTGAAATTACAATGTGGAAAAGCGGTTTCCTAATGAAAAATGCCTCACACATCTGTGAGGCATTTTTGGGTGGCTAATGGGACTCGAACCCACGACCCCCAGAATCACAATCTGGTGCTCT
>CAYGTH010000884.1:0-2518 GCA_964352745.1 uncultured Bacteroidia bacterium | reverse complement strand
GCTTAAAGCGGGTAATGCCTTGACAGAGGCGCAAGCCCTCCGTATTGCTACGCTGGTGAATCGTGTGGGTTCTCAAACACGACTCATTTTCAGCGCCGCCAATGATATAGAATTGATTTGGAAGTCCTCGAGATACTGGGGACAAACAGAAGGAGCCGTATACGGGGCCAGAATGCCTGCCAATACTTTGTGGCAAAGGTTAAAAGCTATGATAGGTAAGAAAGAAGGCATGGTCGTTTTCCAGGGACAGGCCGCCCGGCTTTTTCAGGCCCATCGCGTCGAAGGGGGGTATAGTGCTATGAAAAGGCTATTGGGGCAGCACAAAGCTGGTTTTGGAGATATAATTTTTGAAAATGCGGTAAAAGAAGGAAATACCATCATTGTTACCCGGGCAAGGTTGGCAACTGCCGCTGAGGTTCAGCATGCCGGGCAATCCACAGCCTGGGCTGCCGCCCGACTTTGGGGCAGACGCTTAACACTGGAGCCCCTAACCGCTGCAGGGATGGCGAGTGGAGGATATGGGGTGTATATGTTATATGACTGGATAACCGGAGGGAGATAAATGAGTTATGTGAAAACTTCATGATGAGGATTCGTGCAGATGGAATATAAAAACCGATGATGAGAAAATAAATGTAAAATCTTCCAAGGTATGGGTTTGCCGGAAAGGCCGACCAGTTCAATGAAGCCTTTTTCGGCTTCTGATCGAGGGGCAGAAGAAGCATGATTTGCTTTTGGTTGGCAATGAATCAACAAAAGGCTGCATGCTATAATGGTGCCGCTGATGATGGATTTAGGTAACATAGGTTTGAGTTGCGACATGCAATAATGTAGATTTATTCCTGACCTGTTTTTATCAATTTACGGCTGATGATTTGTTGATCCGCTTCCAATACAAAGTTATACATACCGACAGCAAGGTCGATTGTGTTGATGCGCCAGCTATGCCTGCCCGCCGCCATGTTTCGGATGGGTGATTGGTAGCATTTCCTGCCCAACTGGTCGAACAGACTAAGCCGGACATGGGTATGTCCGGCCAGGGTCAGAGAAACATTGAAATATATTGAGTTAGGGTTAGGATGGATGTGAAGATGACTGATCGGAATATCTTTCGTTTCCAATGCCGTAGTCTCACTCCGCCCATCTCCGATATACAAATCATCGATGTACAGTTGATTCCCACCATCAGTAACATTAACAATTTTGACGCGGAGATAACTTTGACCCCGGTAATCTTCGAGATCAATATAAGCCTGTTTCCAATGGGAAGAATCCGGAATGAAAGGGCTACTTTGTGTAGGTCCTGTCACAAGTGCGCCACCGGAGGCTGTAAATACAGGGTCGAAAGTAACGCCACAATCATCCGAGATCAGCATGATCAATTCATCCGAAAAATTGGGGTCGGAACGGGCATAGGCCCAACTGAAGGACAGAAACAAAGCGGAATCCGGTGATGCTGTTCGGGTGTCGAAAAAGGGCAGGACCAATTCATCGATGGTCCCATAATTGGTATTAATCAGGTTATTTATTTTGATGGAATAAGGCGATGAAATAAAGGCCAGCGAATCCAGTTCCCAGGTAACTTCCCCGTCCGGATTGAAAATGCTCATATCCAGCGG
This sequence comes from uncultured Bacteroidia bacterium, assembly GCA_964352745.1. Taxonomy (GTDB): domain Bacteria; phylum Bacteroidota; class Bacteroidia; order J057; family J057; genus CAYGTH01. Next base: position 899 of record CAYGTH010000884.1, on the reverse strand, counting down.
AGGATACAGGCCCGTGTCAAAATTTTCTCCGTAAGGCAGCGGTTTGCCCAACCCCGGCAAACTGACCTTGATATAATCCTCTCTGACCAATGTGTCTGTATTTATACCATCCGAAACAATCAGGGTGACGTCGAAAACGCCTGGTGTATAGTAGGCTACAGTGGGGTATTGGAGGTTAGATGTGGGAGGCGCAGCCCCTTCGAAGATCCAGGACCAGCTGCTAACGGGATTCAGTGAGCGGTCGATGAAGCTGATTGCATTTATGGCGCAAATTTCCGATGCCAGTGTGACAAAATCCGCCGCTGGTGGGCAAATGACTGGCGGACTGTATGCCGAATCGCAGCCCGTCGCGACCAGGTTGGAGTCCGACCAAATGACGTTTCGAATGGCCTGTAACGACGCCTCGACGCGATCTCGCTGGCCGGCGGTGAAGATGTTTTTGCATACATCGGAAGAATAGTCCATATAATTTTCCACCTGGTCGGACAGGTCCGGTTGATCGTTGTTGCAGGTATTTATGCTGGGGCATCCGCTGCTGGGTGAAGCCTGTGGAGGGGTGTCGCATACCTTGTCTCCGTCAGCGCAAACATCAGTTCCGCATCCGTCCTGAAAGGTGTGAAAAAGGCCCAGCCAGTGCCCCGCTTCGTGTGTAGCAGTTCGACCGAGATGATTGGGGAAGGCAGCAGTTCCAGTGGTGCCGAATGCATCTTGTCGCATGACAATCCCGTCCTCATCGGCAGGCCCACCTGGGAAAGAAGCATAGCCCAGTACAGTGCCAGCAATCGTTTTGACGACATATACATTGAAATATCGTGCCGGATCCCAGAAACTCAACTCTTTCAGTTGCGCGCGCTGATAGGGTTGGTGGTTCGTAAGTTCAGACAGAACCCGCACAATAC
>CAYGTH010000883.1:858-2520 GCA_964352745.1 uncultured Bacteroidia bacterium | reverse complement strand
CACCGAATCCGGAGCGATCGTCTGACTATCATCTGTCTGATCCCCCCGTCCCTTAAAGCTTTTCATGTAAGCGGCTACGGATTCATTGGCTGCGATGTCTTCAATCCCTACTGATTGATTTTCAGGGGAAGGTTGGCCACAGTTACTGATTCCCAGCAACAAACCCGTCAGTACTCCTATGCTTAAAAGCCTTCGGCAGAAAGGAGGCAGGAGAGAAGGTGTATTTTTTTTCATTTACTAATCCTTGATCTGGAATGAAAAAAGTACGGAAAAATCCTATCTTCCCAGTATGGAAATTCATATTCATGAAAGCGCCGGAGAATTAGGGCAGGCAGCTGCTACCCGGGCGCTACATTTAATCGAATCAGCGATCATGCTTCGTGGAGAGGCGAATATCATCCTCGCAACAGGGGCCAGTCAGTTTAATGTGCTCAGTTCGCTGGTTTCGGCGACCCGAACCGATTGGAGTCGGGTACGGATGTTTCATTTGGACGAATACATCGGACTTGATGAAAATCACCCGGCGAGCTTCCGGAAGTACCTCCGCGAACGTTTTGCCATGCAGGTACCACAACTTACGGCGGCACACTTTATTCGGGGAGATGTCGAAGATCCCGAGGAAGAATGCGACCGGGTTGGCGATCTCATTGAAGCGCACCCCATCGACGTAGCCCTGATCGGAATTGGCGAAAATGGCCATCTGGCATTCAATGATCCCCCAGCAGATTTTGAAACGGAATATCCCTATATCGTGGTGGAATTGGACGAAGCCTGCCGTCGGCAACAATTGGGAGAAGGCTGGTTTCCGAATTTGGAGGCAGTACCCCAAACAGCCATTTCCATGAGTGTTCCTCAAATCATGAAAAGCCAACATCTCATTGTCTCCGTCCCTGATGAGCGAAAAGCCAGGGCTGTCCGGCAAGCTATCAAAGGGCCCTTGACGCCCGATTGTCCGGCCTCCATTCTCAGAGAACATCCCAGCTGCCATATTTATCTCGATGAAGCCTCATCTTCCCGATTATGAACACCCTTGACCTTGTTGTCCTCGTCGTCTATTTCATCGGTATAACCGCCTATGGCCTGTGGATTTCCCGCCGCATGCAAACCTCTGATGGCTATTTTCTGGGAGGCAGAAAACTGCGCTGGTGGACCATGATGGGACAGGCATTCGGATCTGGTACGCATGCGGAAATGCCCGTTGCACAGGCAGGAGCCAGCTTTGCTTCTGGTTTTGCAACAATCTGGTACCAGTGGAAAAACATGCTGATTACGCCCTTTTACTGGCTGATCGCTCCCTGGTATCGCCGCAGTGAGCGCACCACCATCGGGGAGATGGTTACCGACCGATACGGTCAGAAAATGGGCTTATTCTATGCCATTTTTGCCATCCTCTTTTTTGTATTCGTCATGGGTGCTATGCTCCAGGGCGCGGCAAAGGTCATCTCCGTCGCCAGCGATGGGGCGATTTCTCCCGGCGGTGTAGTCGTGGGCATGACTGTAGCCTTTATGGTGTATAGTTTTGTGGGGGGGCTGGTAGCCGCTGCGCATACCGAGTTTATTCAGGCATTTTTTATCATTATTCTCTCCTTCCTCCTCATTCCTGCCGCCCATGGGGAGGTAGGCGGTATTGCCGGAATGCGAGAACTCATACCCGAAGATTTT
>CAYGTH010000883.1:0-848 GCA_964352745.1 uncultured Bacteroidia bacterium | reverse complement strand
ATTTTTTTCAGTTATACAGCGAAAAAAGTGGCCTCGGTGCCTTTATGATTGCCATGCTGGCCATCAATGGGATTGTAGGGATTACTGCACAGCCGCACATGATGAGCATGTTTGCTACGGGAAATACCGAGCGCGCAGGTCGGGTCGGGCAAACCTACGGGACCTTTGTCAAGCGACTGGTAACGATCGGCTGGGCCCTGACGGGTTTGGTGGTTGCAGCTCTGATCATTCAGCAAGGCGTGAAGCTTTCTGATCCCGAACATGCCTTTGGCTATGCCACCCGCACGCTGCTTGGACCGGGTCTTACCGGACTGATGGTTGCTTGTATTCTGGCGGCGAATATGTCTTCCTGCTCTAATTTTATGGTGAACCTCGGTGCCCTGTTTACCCGGGATGTGTATTTGCCTTATGTAAAGCCCGAAGCTGATGACAAGCAGGTTCTTATGGTGGGCAGATTATCCGGCCTGGGATTGACCCTTGCTTCCGTTGTATTCGCCCTGACCATCGAGAATGTGCTACACGCTTTTTTATTTATCGAGACCATGGCTGCCTTTATGGGCATCATGATCTTTGGTGGAAACCTCTGGAAAGGGGCAAATCGCTATGGGGCACTCGCAGCGGTTCTCGTCGCCTATGTGTCGTACTACCTCCTCAATTATATTGCAACGGGCGAGGTACAGATGATTTACAAATGGCAGCCCGCTCCTTTTGGGTGGGCCATGCTCGCGGGCTTTGCAACCTTGGTTGTTGTCAGTCTCATCAGTCCTGCGGAGCCTCAGGATCAAGTTGAGGCGTATTTTGATCGCATGCGGCACCTATCGACCTCCGACCAGCCAGGAGACCAACCT
>CAYGTH010000882.1:0-2520 GCA_964352745.1 uncultured Bacteroidia bacterium | reverse complement strand
AGAAAAAGAGGGTTGAGGAAAGAAGGGATTATGATAAAAAGTCAGTGGGAATCTAAATTGACAAAGTAGAACTAAGTAATCCAGAGAAATATTTCTGCCTATCAAAATCGTCAGCCTGCCTGTATTTTTGTAAGGGGTAGAGAAGCATTCCTAAGCAATTTGCTATTTTTGCCTCTGTGTTGGTAAATCCTAATCTCATTATGCGCAGTTATTTTCTCGCCGGACTGATCCTGGCAATCAGCTTTGGATACAACAGTCTCTACGGACAACAGAATGTTCGGATTGGAGAGTGGCAAAGTTACCTAAGTCATAATCGCGGCGTGCAATCCGTTAAGCGAGATAATTTCATTTATACAATCACCGGCGGCGGGATGATCGAGTATGATGAGATCAGCAGTGAAACCCGAACTTTCTCGACGATCGAAGGCCTCAGTGGCATTACCCCTACTACCATTTATTATGAGGAGAGTTCGGACCTGATTTTTTTGGGATATCCGGATGGGATGATTAATTACTTTTCCGACCCGGAAGAAATTCGCTTTATCTCGGATATCGAGCGAAATGATTTTTATACCCAAAAGCAGATCAATCAATTTGTCAGCAGCGGAGATCGCTTGTTTATCGCGACGGACTTTGGAATGGTGATCTATAACTTACAAAGCTTGTTGCCGGAACTGACTGTTACCCAACTCGGTGATAATCCTTCCCGAACTAAAGTATCTTCGATCGGGGTGTATAGTGGAAATATCTGGGCTTTGTTAGAGGGGCGTGGGATTTATAGCGCACCCGCAGATTTTCCAACCTTGTCCGACCCAATTGTATGGATAGGAGAAGATGGAATAGATGGATTGCCCGCTACGCTGGAAGTCCTGGAAATCGGAGCTAATAGTCGGAATATTTATGCCCGTGCAGATACCGCGATCTTCAAAAAGGAAAATGGAATGTGGTCAGAAGCAACGGAGTTTACGGGCCTGTTTGCCAATTTGGAGGTTCAGGAAACGGGCGTAGCGGCTTCTTTTGCCAACCGTACACTGGTTTATGTTCATAATGGCCCTACCTACAATATATTCATTGACGGTTCTGTCAATCATACCCTGATCACAGGTGAAGTGATCTATATTGCAGATCGGTTTTTTGGCCTGAAACGATATGAAAACGGAGAGTCGGTATCGATTACTCCTGGTGGTCCGAGTAATAATAATTGCTTCCGGGTAGCTGCCAATAATGGGGAAATATACGTCGCTCCTGGAGGGCATGACGAAGCATTTGGCCCAACCTTTGATGGGAGTGGGGTCTATTTCTATAGCCGTGAAAAGGGCTGGGTAGTCTCTAATCGCCTCAATGGAGGATTACCAAGGTCTCGTGCGAACTTTGGGTATGCCCGCGTATTTTATGATCCCAACAATCGGGAAACCTGGTTGGGGTCCTGGGGAAGGGGAATCTCCCGGTTTTTAGATGGAGAATTTGTTGATTTCTTTGATTGCGAAAATTCCGGGGTGAGCACCATCGATGGAGATTGTGATACGACGGCCCTGGGTAATTCCCGGGTCAGTGGCTTGCAAAAAGATACACAGGGTAATCTGTGGGTGACGATGTCCCTGGCGCAGGAACCCTTGTTGGTGATGACAACCGATGGGGAGTGGCATCAGGTGCCTTCCAACCGGTTTACCGGAGGCCTTAATTTTATTGACCTCATCATTGACGACTATGGTGGGAAATGGATTCTCAACCGCGGAAATGGAATCGTGGTGTATAATGATAATGGTACGCCCGAAAACTTCAATGATGACCGACCGCCGGTTTACCTCAAGTCTGGCATCAATCAGGGGGCATTGCCTTCCAATGATGTATTTTCCATTGCAAAAGACCTGGACGGATTTATCTGGGTTGGAACGCGACAAGGAGTCTTTGTGTTTTATGATCCTTTTTCTATCTCGCAAGGGCAAATCGTAGATGGAGCTTGTCCGGCGATCAATCTCCAATGCCTCCTGAAAGATGAAACCATCAATGCCATTGCGGTAGATGGAGGGAACCGGAAATGGATGGCAACTACAAACGGTGTCTTTTTGGTTTCTGAAGATGGAGATGAAGTGATTCAACAATTTACCACTGAAAACAGTCCGCTGCTCTCTAATCGGGTCAACGATGTATCAGTAGATCCGACTACCGGAGAAGTTTTTTTTGCGACGAGCCTTGGCTTGGTGAGTTATCGGGGCGATGCGACAGCCGGAGCAAATCCTTGTGAGGAAGTCTTAGTCTTTCCCAATCCCGTATTTACAGATTTTGACGGACTCATTACGATCCAGGGAGCCGGGCGAGAATCTAAAGTGAGGATTACTACGGTAAGTGGGATGTTAGTGCGGGAGTTGGACTCAGAAGGCGGCACAGCGACCTGGGATGGGTTGGATGTGTATGGCAAAAAAGTACATTCCGGTATTTACCTCGCTTTGATGGCTAACCGGGATGGGGAAAATGCATGTATAGGAAAATTTGCCGTCATACAGCGATAAGGCTTATGAG
>CAYGTH010000881.1:0-2521 GCA_964352745.1 uncultured Bacteroidia bacterium | reverse complement strand
CATCCGGTTTTTACGGATGTAACGGCTGCAGCAGGCATGTACAAACCGGGATTTCCCAATAGCGTATCTGCCAGCGATTTCAATCAGGACGGATGGGTTGATCTCTACATCGCGAATGATTTTGACGCGCCGGATTTCCTCTATATGAATAATGGCGACGGCACCTTCACCAATGTCATTGATGAGGCGATGAAACATATCTCCTACTTCAGTATGGGGGTAGATGCAGCTGATATTGATAACAATGGCTGGCTGGACCTCATGGTATTAGATATGGTAGCAGAGGACAATTTTCGCCTCAAATCCAATATGAGTGGAATGGATCCCAACGCTTTCTGGAAGGTGCTGGATAATGGAGGCCATTACCAATATATGTTCAACACTCTCCAACTGAACAATGGTACAAATGAACAGGTACCTCTTTCTTTTAGCGAAACGGCACATTTGGCAGGCGTCGCAACGACCGATTGGAGTTGGAGCAATCTCATTGCGGACTTTGACAATGACGGTTGGAAAGACATTTTTGTTACCAATGGGCTGCTACGCGATATCCGCAATAGCGATGCCACCAAAGAATTCCCCCGGTACGTAACCGGCGTCCTGAACGAATACATTATCAGCCATCCCGAAAAAACGGATGTAACCATCTGGGACATTCTCGACCTCGATGAAGCCCTCAGCCTGATTCCCTCCGTTCCTCTGTCCAATTATGCTTTCCAAAACAATGGCGACCTGACCTTTACCAAGGTCATGGACGAATGGGGCCTCGATTATGAAACCTTTTCGAATGGATCTGCCTATGGAGACCTCGACAATGACGGCGACCTCGATCTGGTTGTCAGCAATATCAATTCTCCTGCGCATATTTACCGAAACAATTCGGAGCGCCTTTCTGCCAATCACTTCTTGCGGATAGAACTCGAATCCAATGAAGCCCTGTTTGGCGCTACAGCTCGGGTCAATATCGACGGACAGCATCAGTTTTTAGAACTGACCAATGTTCGGGGCATATACTCTACCAGTGAAAATAGATTTCACTTTGGACTGGGAACCGCTACGCAGGTTGATGAAGTCGTCATTACCTGGCCAGATGGAAAAGAAACCCGACTCACACAAGTAGCCGCAGATCAGCATCTCCGACTTCGCTATAAGGATGCCAAAAAAGCGCAGGTAGCTAATGCTTCAAATTCCTTTCTGTTTGAAGAAGTTACTACTGCGTCCGGTATCCGATTTGAACATCGGGAAAACACCTTTGATGACTACGAACGGGAAGTTCTTCTCCCGCATAAAATGTCTCAATTGGGACCCGCACTTGCTGCTGGAGATGTGAATGGAGATGGCCTGGAAGATTTTTTCATTGGGGGTGCGACCGGCTTTATGGGCGAACTCCAACTCCAAAAAGCAGCAGGCACTTTTGAGCCTTCCGCTTCTGCTCCCTGGTGGGAAGATCGGTCATCAGAGGATATTGGTGCAACTTTTTTTGATGCAGAAGGCGATGGCGACCTCGATTTATATGTCAGCAGCGGGAGCAATGAAGCGATAGCAGGCTCCCCCCTCTATCAGGATCGTTTGTATCTCAACGATGGTACGGGCAAATTCAGCAAGTCAACGGAAGCCTTGCCTACCCTGACTAGCAGCGGAGGCCGGGTACGTGCCTTTGATAGCGATAATGATGGCGACCTTGATCTATTTGTGGCAGGGCGTCAGGTTCCGGGAAAATATCCTGAACCAGCCCAGAGCTACCTTCTCCGTAATGAAAACGGCCATTTTACCGATGCCTCGCCCGATTATTTTGCAGAATTGGGGATGGTTACTGATGCCGTTGCCACAGATTTCAATGAAGACGGCCGACTGGATTTAGTCGTCGTAGGAGAATGGATGCCCATTACGTTTTTACAAAATACCGGGGAGACCTTTGAGCAGGTGAATGAGGAAATGGGAAGTACCGAAAAAACCGGCTGGTGGATGAGTGTCGAAGCTGCTGACATGGACGGGGATGGCGATGAAGACCTGATTTTTGGAAATCTCGGTCGCAATTATAAATATCAGGCCAAGCCAGGCGAGCCTTTTGATGTGCATTACTCCGACTTTGATGACAATGGCTCCATGGATATCGTCCTGGGCTATTATAATTTCGGGAAGCACTTCCCGCTCAGAGGGCGCTCCTGTTCTTCACAGCAGGTGCCTGTCCTCAAAGAAAAATTCCCGACCTACAACCTGTTTTCCGGTGCGACTATTGATGAAGTGTATGGCACAAAAGCCCTCAAAAAATCGCTGCATTATGAGGTCAACTCCTTTGCCAGTGTATTTGCGGAAAACCTGGGTGACGGTCGGTATGACTTTCGGGCCTTGCCCAATGAAGTGCAAATCTCCCCAATCAATGATATCCTGACCGGTGATTTTGATCAAGATGGTCATCAGGACATCATCGTAGCCGGAGGTTTGTATGTCGCCGAGATCGAAACGCCACGCGCAGATGCCGGAGTGGGCAGATTTCTCAAAGGCAATGGAAAAGGGGAAT
>CAYGTH010000880.1:0-2525 GCA_964352745.1 uncultured Bacteroidia bacterium | reverse complement strand
TTAGACTTCCTGGCCCCGTGGATTCACACGGCTATGTGGGCTGGCTGCACGCTGGATAACTTATTCCCAGGAACGAACAACCCATTTGGATATCCTTCGTCTTTATTATCGACGGTCCAACCAATCACACGCCACATCGACCGGGTGCTTTCTCCAAAGAGGAGGCAGGCTTTGTTTAGGAGAATCATCCATGTTGCGTTCGTTTTCGCATACCCTTATCCTGCTGCTTCTGCCATTTTTCGCACAGGCGATTACGCTGAATGGCACCGTCCGCAATGACATTGGTGAGCCCATACCCTGGGTGCGGGTGTATGAGGAAAATGGTACGGCTGGTGTATTCACTGATGAACAGGGACAGTATCAATTAGAACTCAAACCAGGCTCTTATCGACTGGTTTTTCGTCATCTGAGTTATTCGACTCAGGTGCATCCCATTGATTTGCGGGTAGATCAGGTATTGAATGTCGAACTGATGCCAGTGGATATGCAAATGGAAGCGGTAGAAATTACTGCTGGCAAAAAAGACCCTGCTTATGGGATCATGGCGCAGGTAATTGATCATAAAAAAGATCAGCTTCGGGAATTTGATACCTACCAATGCGAGTCGTATATCAAGGTGGTACTTGAGCAGGATACCTTACAAGGCAAGGATAAATTAATTGAGGTGGCAGATAGCCTGGAGCAAGATTCCGGCCGGGTTACCCTCAATTTTATCGAGTCCCAATCCACTACCTACTTCCGGGCACCGGGTCGCTACAAATCGGTCGTTCATGCCTATCGGGATTTTGTAAAAGGCGGAGAATCCAGTAACCTGAGTGCTGCTGACGGCGTGGACGGGAGTGGCGGCGACTATGAGACTGAACGAAACAACCCTTACTTATTCTACCTCGATGTTTCAGATGCGGATTTTAATTTTTTCCAGAACCTGATTTACGCGCCTGATCTGAGTGATCGGCCGTTCATTTCCCCTTTGCATGCGACCCTGTGGCAACTCACTTACCGATACAAACTGGAAGAGCGGATCTATGACGGAAGTCGGGTCTTATATCGCATTTCCGTTCGTCCGAGAAACCGGGAAGGGCCTCATTTTAAGGGAGAATTGCTGATTGAAGACGGGACCTGGGATTTGTTGGAAGTGAATCTGGAAGCCATGCCTTCTACCCTGATTTGGTTTCGTCGGTTTGTACTGAAACATCGCTATGAAAGCCTGAAAGATGGGCGTCGAATTCTGGCGGAAGAACAGTACCGTTATGAGATCAAAGAAGGTAAAAAACGTTTCTATGGACAAGCAATTGCCGTTCACGGGAATCATCAGCCTGATCTTACATTCCCCAAAAACTTCTTTAATAATGAACTCCGCCGGACCGATAAAGAGGCTTTTGAAAAGGATTCTACTTTTTGGGAAGGCATACGCCCCATCTCTCTGAATCGGGATGAACAAGCATTCATCCATGTACAAGACAGTATCAATCAGTACTTACAAAGCCCGGAATACCTCCGGAAGAGCGATTCGATTTACAATCATTTGTCTGTCCTGGATTTTGTGCTCAATGGCATTGCCTTTCGGGATCGGATTCACAAGATGGATTATTATGTCAATTCCATTCTCGAGCAGACACAACCGCTTGGTGTAGGGGGATACCGCCATAATTTAGGCGGTTCCGCTAAAAAGACTTTTCGACGTGGTACGGCATTGAAGTTTACCGGAGACCTTGATTATGGCTTCAACAACCGGGATGTCAAAGGAAATGGGAGGCTTTCGTTTACTTATGAGCCGCGCAAATTTGGGAGCGCGTTTGTCCGCTTTGGTGATATCTATCGGGTCGTCAATAATCAGGAGACTTTTACGAATATTCTCAGCCAGAATAATTTTACCCAAAAGACTTACTATGGGGCTGGCCACTATATTGAGGTGTTTAATGGATTTCGACTGGCTACTGCATTTGAGTTTGCGCACTACCGATCTATCGATAGCCTGCAACTTGCGGGTTGGACACAAGACCTGTTTGGCGAGAATAATATCCCCCGTACATTTGATCCCTATAAGCAGTTGTTGCTCCAGGTGAAAATGGAATATACGCCGGGTCAAAAGTACCACATGGAGCCCTTCCGGAAGGTGATCATTGGCTCTAAATGGCCCACGATATTTCTGGAATATGAAAAAGCAGTACCCGGTATATTGGGCGCTGAAATGAATTATGACTTTCTGGAGGTCGGACTCCGGCATGAGTTTCGTCCCGGTCCTTTTGGAATTTCCCGCTGGACGGTTAGGGCCGGTAAGTACCTTCAGGCGAATAACATCCAATTCACGGATTTCAAATTCTTTCGGGGTTCTGATCCTTATTTATTTGCCAATCCGCTCAAGGCATTCCAACTCCTTGGTCCGACGATCAGCACAATCAATGAATACGTAGAAGGGCACTACCTGCATGATTTTGGAGGGACGCTGATCGATAAAATCCCGTTGCTCAAACGCACGCCGCTTCAGGTAACCGCAGGAGCAGGCAGCCTCTTCATTCGGGACG
>CAYGTH010000879.1:0-2535 GCA_964352745.1 uncultured Bacteroidia bacterium | reverse complement strand
GGCAAAGTGGAACCCGAATTGCCGAACAGGGACAAATTCTCTATGCCGAACGGCGGCAGCATGAATTATTCATCGGTTTCAACCAAACAGCATTTCCCCTTTTTGTAAAAATGAAGCAACTGATCCAAGAATTGCAAGACGATATCCCCGTCTTGTCGGTGAGCAGTGATGGCTATACTTACGAGCAGATTCCGGACAAGGCGATCACGGAAGAACAGTTTATTCAGGACTTTTTCAAAACAGAATCAGGTTTCCCGAAACCTCTTGAAACTTATCGAGGCGATACAAAACCCGCATCTGATTGGGAGGTCAAAGCTGATCAGGTAACAGAAAAATCGAGTTTTGAAAAAAATGCCCTGCAACCCCATCAGCCCCCGCCCCGGGATACCATGTTGCAATTGATTCAGGAGAACAAACTGCAGGAAGCAGTGCGTATGATGCTCAAAACAGCAGATGCACAGGGGAAAAAGGAGATATCCAGTTTGATGAGGCAGATGCATGCCGCAGATGAGGCCGTACTGAAAGGGATACTGACCTGGGAGAAGGGAGAAATAGAAAAAAGCCGGATTGCAAATGCCTTACTGGCTATGTTGGGAGAGAGTCCCCTCCCCGCACAAGAAACATCTATGACGAATAGCTCATCACAACCCATCGATTCAAAAGAACCAGATAGCCCCGTTCAAACCATTCAAATCCTATCCGCTTCCCCGGAAGACCTAAGCCGCCTCAGAACCGGAGAGGAATATCGGGAACTCAAAGCAGAATTTCGGCAAGGTGCAAATCGAGACGCCTTTGTCTTTCTGGAAAAAGAAGAAGCCGTGAATCTCTCTACCCTGCAACGCGCATTCAGACGCAAACCCCATATCATCCATTTTTCCGGCCACGGAAGTAAAGAAGGAATTTTTCTACAGGGGCAGCAAGAACAGGCCGTTGCGCTGGATGAAGAAAGTTTGATGACACTATTTAGCAGACTGAAAGGAATTACTCAATTAGTTATCCTTAATGCCTGCTATACCAGTTGGCAGGCAAAGCTCATCTCTACCTTCGATATCCATGTGATTGGCACCCAATTCGAGGTGCTGGACAAAGCTTCCATCGTCTTCTCCAAATCTTTTTATGCTGCATTAGCGGACGGTGCACCACCTGAACATGCCTTTCAGGATGCCAAAATGCAAGTGAAACAAGACTTCCCCTCCCAAGCGCAGGTATTTGAAGTCTGGCACAACGGAAATTCCCTCAACTGGTAAGCCATGCACGCACTCCCCGACACCCTCTGCCTGGCCAATCTGGCCCAACACATGCTCCCCATTGAAGGAGGCGTATTTGAAAGGGGGAGTGATGAATCCATCCATACAATTCAACTCGATAACTTCGAGCTTTGCCGCTACCCGGTCAGTCAGCAGCTCTGGTATGAAGTCATGGGGAAAACTCCAGACGAATTGTATTTCCAAAACCCTCACCGACCGGTGGAACGCGTTTCCTGGGACGACATAAGCCAGGAATTTCTCCCTGCTTTGCGAGAGAAAACGGGTATCCCGGACTATTGCCTGCCGACCGAAGCGCAATGGGAATATGCAGCAAGAGGCGGGAAATGTCGTACCCCTGATTACCGTTTTTCAGGTTCGGAAGCTGTAAAAGAAGTGGCCTGGTATGATGACAATAGTTTTGGCGAAACCCAGCCAACAGGCCTGAAACGCCCCAATTCGCTGGGCCTCTATGACATGTCCGGGAATCTTTGGGAATGGTGCCAGGATTGGTATGCGCGCGACTATTACGAGTCCTTAGTGGACCCATTTGGCAACCAACCTGCTGTTAACCCGACTGGTCCGGAGCATGGAGATCGTCGAGTGGTTCGTGGTGGCTCGTGGTACATCAATGATCACGATTCCCGTGTCGCTAATCGCGTCAGCAACAGTCCGCTTTATCGCTACAGCAGCCTTATCGGGTTTCGTCTCTGCCGGTACTCAGCCCGATAGGGCTTACCCCTTGCTCCCGGAGCGTAGCGACTTACCTCTTTCTTACCTTACCGCGAAGCGGTCGCGATTTTTTTTTCAGGATACCGCCTTGATCCATCTGCCTACCCTTCTGCCTATGTCATCTACCCGCTCGGCCAGGAGGCCGAGATGACCTGCCGAATAAAACCCCAGATCGTGCCCCAGCCTGAAAAAATAGCGTATCAAGGCTTCTTGCCACTTTTTTCATAAAGTGGCGCAAAAATCGCATCGGCCAATACCCGCCCCGCAAGCCGCCCCTGCTCCCGATGGCCGCTGCATAGCCAGCGCGCCGGGGTTGTTACTGTGCTTAAGGGACGTCGAATCAAGTGCGTGCTGAGGAGTTCTGCGATTGGAAGCTGTTTCCCCCTGCGCGCTCCGCTTGCTGTCTTTGAACCCTTCCCGCACGACCCCGTTTTCCCGTATCAAGTACGGGACAGGCTCCTCCAAAAGGAAACGACCCACTGGTGAGTGATCTTCGATTGACGTGAATAGAATCCAGGGATTCTTACCCAGGCGGGCTGGAGAAGAAGCAGTGCTTCAA
>CAYGTH010000878.1:1898-2538 GCA_964352745.1 uncultured Bacteroidia bacterium | reverse complement strand
ATCAAGGGGTATCCGTCTCAACAATTCGGGTGCCAGCACATATATCCCCGCATTCATAAAAAAGCTGTGAAGGGGCTTTTCTTGTAAAGAAACAACCTGTGAATCAAATGTATTGACAGTACCAAATGGAATCTGGTACGTACATTCCTTCACACATAAAGTCGCAAGTGCATCTCTTTCCGAATGGAATTTCATGAGGCTATCAAAATTAAGGCTGGTGAGCAAATCGCCATTCATTACGATAACCGGGTGTTCGGGGATCTCCTTAATTAAACTAAGAGCCCCAGCTGTTCCCATTCTTTTATTTTCCTCAACATATGTGATTTCTGCCGCGAATTCGGATCCATCGCCAAAGTATTCCTGAATACAGTCCCGCTTATAATTCACACTAATAGCAATATCCCGCATCCCATAGTCAACAAATGACCGAATAATTCGCTCAAGTACGGGCTTACCTCCCAATGGCAACATGGGCTTAGGTACATGGCGGGTTAACTCTCCCAACCTTTCTCCAAGACCTCCTGCCATAATAATAACTTTATTTGGCCGGACAGGATGGCTCGATATTTCATCTCGAGGCCTCATAAAATCGATTTGCTTGTCAAAGGTTAATATTTGGTCCATAAACGGTTCTCAATAT
>CAYGTH010000878.1:0-1888 GCA_964352745.1 uncultured Bacteroidia bacterium | reverse complement strand
TCTCAATATATTAGCATGCAATATTGACAATTTTCTACGCAAATTTTTGTTGATTTTTACGCTGGAACTAATTCTCCTTCCATTCTGCCAAATATGCTAACACCCGAATATCCCGAAAGGCAAAACCAATCACGAGTTCAACAGATGTAAGGAGTTCAACTCGACTGACGAATCCGGTTCAGCATTAAGGTAATGACACGATCCCATAAAAACTGTTGTTGGACTTTCGATACTGCCCGTTCCTTTTTTGCATTTAGTTCCACCAGGGGTAGCCTGATCGCTTCCTGAAAGGCACGCTGTAACTGATCATATTCGGCGGGTGAAATCAACCAACCCACTTTTTCATCCACCTGCAAACTAACTGCTCCTACATCCGTCGCGATAACGGCACAACCACTTGCCATTGCTTCGTGAATAACAGTTGGCATACCTTCGCTGTAACTGGGGCATACCAGTACATCGACCTGCTGTAAAATATTCCTAATTCTCCCACTTTCTTTCACAAATCCCCAGTATTTGATTTTGGGGGATTCGATTTGCAGGTTGTCCGGCACAGGCCCAATGAAGTGAAACATAAAGTCTTCAGTATCCACCGATTCTTCCAACAAACGAGACAATTCCTGAATCCCTTTACGCCGTTCATACCGCCCCACAAAAGCAAAGGTTCTCACTGCATTATTTACTACCTTATTCTGTCGAATCCATTCTTCCCCGACTCCAATTGGAATCTCCCATATTTGTTCAGGTTTGATCTGCAGATCGAGCAATATTTCTGTCAACTTCCCCCCTAAAGACTGTACAAAATCGGACCGAATCAGATTCGCCTTCACCCACGGACGAAACATTGCTGCAATCAGCCCCTGCTTAAAATTGGCGGGTTGCTGAAACATCTCTAATCCATGAAAATTGATACAAATGGGCGGTACCGCAATTGCGGAAGTTTTTTTCTGTAGCAGTCGCCAGCCAGAAAGCCCTTGAATATAAATCAGGTCATATTCTGCCAGTCGATCTTTTAGCAACGTAAAGATTCGACGGGAATATCGATACGAATTTATCAGGTAATGTCCAGGAAATCGCAAGGGTAATGTCGGAAAATCGACCGGTATTAACTGAATACGTCCGCCCGCTTCAGTTCCGAAATCCGGATCTGCCTGAGAGTTCTCCGAATTGGGGAATGGGTGGAAAACATCCACCTCTGCCCCTTGCCCTGCAAGAAAACGTGCCAGATAGTAGGAGTGCATTTGCATACCCCCTATTTGGTACGGGAAGATTCCATCGGTTAAGAGGGCAATTTTCATTATGATAATTTTCGGATCTTATATGCAAACCCTGTGGACAGACGAAGGCACTCTAATTTGTAAAACGATGCGCTGAGGTCTTTGGCTGAATTTGTATCCATTTTTCGACGGATGCGAAGGTTTATATATGACAAACCCGCTTTTATGCGTAGCAGACCTCGAATAGATGAAGCTACCAGTCCTCTCATCCATCGCAAAGGCAATGGATAAAACAATACATGTAAATGATAATCTATTCCAAATCTACCACCACCAGAAATGGCTTCTAATTTCATATTGTTGATCGTCGAATAATGCTCTAATGCTTTAAAAGAAAGATGCGAATAGGATATTTCGTGAAAACACTCCATAAATGCTACATAGCCCACAAATAGTCCATCGGGCTTAAGTATTCTACCAATTTCATTAAATGCTTTCCCTACATCTGGAATATGTTCCAGTACTGCATCCATAACCACCACATCAAAAGAAGCGTCTTCAAAAGGCAGATCCTCCGCACTGGCACCTACCGTTTCGCGGCCCCGGGGGGGGGGGGCGGGTGGGGGCCGGGGGCGGGCGCGGGGCGCGGGGGGGGGGGGGGGGGGGGGGGG
>CAYGTH010000877.1:0-2539 GCA_964352745.1 uncultured Bacteroidia bacterium | reverse complement strand
CAGCGCGTTAGCTGGTTTGTAAGAGATAAGTGTCCGGATTTACTTGACCAGAACAGGTGTCGCTCATGAAAAAACGATGGTGGGTGTAAATTATTTTTTAAATCAGTATGAATCTTTAATTGAATATTGTCAGGATGGGCGCTTACCAATTTCCAATATTTTATCTGAGCATGTGGCTAAAGCTATCACCATTGCTCGGAAGAATTTTATGTGTGTGTCCAGAAGGCTGACCAACAATGGAAGGAGGTTAAGTCATGCTTTATCCCGGATGAGGGTGGGCCCCTCGCATAGGGATTGCAGGATCACTATGCAAACCACCTAATGGTGCTGTCCTCTAAGGAGAATGGTGTTGAGCGATTTAGGAAAAGGCAGGCAAGACCTGTCAGGTGAGGTTCACAGAAGTTGAGCGAAAGCGAACTGACCGATGAAGCGTCGAAATCTTAGGTGTCGTCAAAAAGCGTGGCTACATGACTGCGCTGATAAGTGTACGAGAAACCTGTTTACTGCGTACATGGCGGCCGGCGTTAAGGCAGCAAGAGCGTGAACCAGGCCAGGATAAGGAACTGGAGAACCTATCTATGAATGCTAAGGGAGAAAACGAAGCTAACGCCAAGTTGAGAGTACCAATGTTATGGATAGGGGCGGATGCTTGCGTACTAGTGTTGAGGCAGCTGTAATGGCTGAAGAGCGAAGGCAAGCAGAGTATCGAACTGAGAATTAAACAACTTGATAAAGGATGATTTAATTTTGCGGGGAAAACCCTTCGATATACCCAGGCAATTCGTTTGGAATGCTTACAAGGAAGTGCGCAAAAACCGTGGCGCGGCAGGTGCCGACGGACAAACGATTGCGATGTTTGATAAGAATCGAGACTATAATCTTTATAAGATATGGAATCGACTATCATCAGGCAGCTATTTTCCTCCAGCGGTTCTGAAAAAGGAGATACCAAAAGCGAATGGGAAAGTTCGCACACTAGGTATCCCGTCTGTATCAGACCGGATTGCACAAGGAGCAGTAAAGCAATACCTTGAGCAAAAACTGGATAAACAATTTCATCCGGATTCCTATGGCTACCGGCCGAATAAGTCTGCACACGACGCGTTGGAAGTCACACGCAAGCGTGTATGGAAATATGGTTGGCTGGTTGAACTGGACATAGAGGCTTTCTTTGACAACGTATCCCATGAACTTATCCAAAAAGCATTAGCATTTCATAAGGTGCCAGATTGGGTAATGCTTTACTGTATGCGATGGATGAAGGCAGATATGGTAGATGGGCAAGGGAATCTCACGGAACGTAACAAAGGTACGCCGCAAGGTGGTGTGATCAGTCCGCTGTTAGCGAATCTGTTTCTTCATCATGGTATGGATCAATGGCTACAAAAGCATTTTCCGAACATACCTTTTGCGCGGTATGCAGATGATGGTGTGCTGCATTGCTGCTCAAAGCATGAGGCGAAGCTCGTGATTATGGCGCTCACCAAACGGTTAACGGATATTGGACTAACTCTGCATCCGACCAAAACCAAGATGATTTATATTGGCAGAGGGAAACCGAAAGATGAGCTGCTAGAATTCACGTTCCTAGGTTACGATTTCAAACGCAGGGTTTTAAAAGATAAGCAAGGCCGCCTCTTCTTCAGGGTTTGCCCTGGAGCATCAAAGTCAGCGATGAAAACGATGACTAAGACAATAAAAGGCTGGAAGATTCATAGATCTTCGGGCATGAGTCTAAGAAGGTTGGCTCAGACTTACAATGCAACACTGCGTGGATGGATAAATTACTATGGAAAATATTGGTATCGACATTTTGGATACCGGCTATGGAGTGTCTTTCAATCACGGCTAATCAAATGGATGCAATGCCGTTATAGGTTATCGCATAGGAAAGCGGAGAGTCGTTTGAACAAGATACGCCAAAGCAATCCATTCTTGTTTGTTCACTGGCATATGCTAAATAAACAAGGGGTATACTCAAGAGCCGTATGAATGGAGACGTTCAAGTACGGTTCTGTGTGAGGCTCGGGGGGTGGTTCCCCGGGTCGACACGACTTTGTGATAGTCAGTCAGGTGCCCAAGCGGCTGCTAAGATGTATTCTATGATACTGACTGCAGCCACGCATAATCTTGAGCCCATGCAGTATTTGACCTATGTCTTATCTGAATTGCCACAGATCCGCAATAACGAATCCATTGAGCATTTACTACCTTGGAAACTCACCCGAGAAAGCCTTGCTCAGGCAGCTTCCAAGTTACCGAGCTTGGGATAGCCAAAGCCAAAAAGATTGGCTTGTCTAGACGGCGGATGATGCGACGCTTACTCATTATCAGACAAAGGATCAAGCCTACGAAACCTTGGCAACACTGCCAATAGATATGCAAATGCTTGGCCCGTGGATTCGTTCGTTGCGCTGAAAAAATGTAGCTTTTTGTGTCACGTTTTCTGGGTATAACTCCTGCTATTTTTTCGTGGCGGTTTTTTTAAGATATTTTTTAAGGTTATTATTTCCATTTGTAATGGGCCGGTCAGCAAATA
>CAYGTH010000876.1:0-2545 GCA_964352745.1 uncultured Bacteroidia bacterium | reverse complement strand
GGCTTATGTTTTTATCAATTCTTAATTCATCCAAATGTGCTCAGGTTGGTTCGGCCCAGCGTTACCTGATGTGTCGAACCGGAAGTTGTTTCGCAATCGTGCACACGGGCTGCCGGATACACCTGTTCCAAGCTGTGTAGCTTATCGATTATTCGGCTGAGTGCTTCGCGATATACTTCGTAATCTTCCAGCACTTCCTCGTCATAAAGCCCTGATTCTTTTTCACAGGTACAATCTGCTTTGAGGTATTGATTCAGGCAAGCGAGTTCGCATTCCCACATTTCCAGACATTCTTCAAATTCCCGCATTTCTTCATGGTCGATCCAGCATATTTTCAACAGAATATGTGCCGGAGCTTCCATTCGGAGGGTTTCCTCGACAAAAGTCCTGAAGGTGGGATTTTGAAAACGCAGGGGCCATGCAGAGGCCACTATTGACATCCGGAAGGAATAGGGATCCTTTACCTGAATACAGTCTTCTTCTGAACCATCCACATTCTGGATAGGCAGGAAAGGATCCTCCTCCGTTCGTTTTCGCAGCAAAATATGCTCAATCAGGTGAAATCCTTCCGATTGGCCATATTTCTTCAGATAGGGCATAACCTCGTCCTCACACACCTCAATACTGGCTACTGTCCCCAATACCTGATCTTCGCAATCATCCCCACAATCCAATACCATTTCCCACCCCTCATCACAGGGAGTTAGGCGGCAGGCATAATTCCCTTCATCTGCAGCCATTTTTAGGACAAAGTCAAGCATGGTGTCCACCGCTGCCTTTTCGGTACAAGAAACACTGGTAAAGATGATTTCATCCTCCTCATTAACTAAAACAAAGTGCCAGCCGCCCTTTCCATCTTCTTGCACTTTGAGGCGTTCTCCGGCGATCTTTTTCCGCACAGGCTCTTGAATCCCCAATAAGCGATAGATGCGATGTTTGAAGCCTGAAATATTATCCGATATTTCAGGATAGCGGTAGTCGTAAGCCATACCCCGTTCACCACTCAGGCGCGGATATTCCTTTAAAAATAGTCGTTTGTCTTCAATAAGGGCATCAGAAACTCCTTCATGGTTTTTATCCATGTCAAACATCAAAAGGCTGTAATCCGTGAAGGATTCAGCAAAGCGACCCATGAGGTGCTCCTGAAAGCGGAGTTTCCGCTCCTGCGCTGTTTTTGTTTCTTCAATAATTAGGTTGAGGTTCTCTTGCAATTGAGGATAATCGATATATAACTCATCCAGCGCATCTATTTCATCCAGTGGCTGGGTAAAATAGGTCTGAACCGTGGCTTCTTTCCATGAGAATAATTCACCGACATGAGCAAGCTGAGAAAGGTAGTTGGCAAAAAGTTGCTCAAAGAAGGCCAGATAGGCTTTTAGTTGCCGGGCCTGGGCTTTGCGGATTGTAGGTTGAGAAGCGGGTACCCCATACTGACCCACCATATAATTGAGGGGGAGGTCATTCTGGACGGGGTAATAATCTTCGACTTCCATATCCTCGCCTGTAGGGACCGGCAAATCTTTTTGATGTTTGCGGTACCGAATACGCATATCCTGAGTGTCCTTATCTGCAAGCAGTGCAAGGGCTTCCTCTTGATTTGCGTAAAACGGTAGGTCTTTTTTATAGAATACCAGGCTACTCCGTTTAGGCTCGAAATTTGGAACTCTACAAGCATCTTCCGTTGGGCACCATACCCATTTTTCCTCAGCACTTGGCAATTCATCTATAAAACTGACAATCCGAAGATTGCGGACTCCCTGCACCCCGGAAATATCCATAAGGATATGAATGATGTCCGAAGCCCGTAGCGGTTTCTGCCTATTCAATTTGGAAAACTCCTCGCCATCGAGAAATCCATGATCTAGTTTGGGACCTTCAAAGATCTGGTCCATACTGCAACCCATTTCCTGAAGTTCTTCTATGGTGCGAAAGCGAACCGCAGGCTTTACATATTCCTCCAATTGGTAGTAGATTTCGGCAAGGGTTTCTTCTACCGGTGCATCCGGCGTCAAATCGACATCTGCACAAATCCCAACTTCTTCAGGTTTAAGCTCCTTGATACATACCAAATCCTGGCAGAGATTACGATTACTCAGTAATTTATCCCGGACCTTTTTGAGAACCGCAGTCTTTGTGTTTTCGAATTCAGGAACCTCTTCCAGGCCTACTTGCTTGGTATACCTGATTTCCCAGTCATAAAAAAAGTAATAAGTTTGTTCCAATCTTTTCCCATCCTGAGTTCCTCCCAAAAGCGTAATGACTTCCGGCTCGTAGTAGGGGAAAGCAGCATTCTTTGTGGCAAATAATGAGACTTTCTTAGATTTAGCTTCAATTCGATATTCTTGCAATGGCTCCAATACCAGTTCTTCCAGCTCTACCCTGATTTTGGTTTCTTTTTTATGTACGGTTACCGTTTTTTCCCTTAGTATCTGGCCTGTAAAATCCTTAACAATCACATTCACCTCCCCAGTTTCATTTCCAAAAATATGGACCGCTTCCAGGCTCAGCGTCTTTTCGACATTAAATAAGATCGCCTGCCCATTGG
>CAYGTH010000875.1:0-2554 GCA_964352745.1 uncultured Bacteroidia bacterium | reverse complement strand
GCATTGGGTGCAGCGTGAATATTTATGATATCAAATTCTTCCAGTTCTGCCAGCGTCAGTTCATTTTCATCCTTATCATCAGTGGTTTCTGTAAACTTCTTGTCGATAAAAATCGTTTTCAGGCCCTCCACTTCATCCAGCTTCGCCTGATTCACGACCAATTCCTCATCTGATGCAAAAAAGAGGTCATTCCCCAAATCATCAGAACCCGCGGCAAATTCGATATCTGTTTCGATCAGATGCGGCTTAAAATTCTTCGCCAACTCGAAAATCAAATGGACCTTATCAGGTGTTTCCGGTCGCTTTTCAAGCTGAAGCACTTCCTGATAATAGAAATCCAGATGGCGCCTGGTCAGGGTATTGAGGTGGTCCCTGGCAACCTTCATCAAATTGAGGAAGGTCAGGAATAATGCCATGTGGGGCTCATGACCTGGAAATTCCGTCAGGCTTTCCTCCATGAATTCCGGAGCGCGTCTTACGGTGACTTTCATCACTTCGTAAAAACGCCGAAACAAGGTTGTAAGCCTTCGCACTTCGCGACGGACATTTTTGCCGGGTGCGGGGATTCCATTTGGAAAGGGTATGCCTTGTGGCGGAAACTCTCCGTCCGGCCATCTGGCTCTCAAAGAGGTAATATCAATAAATACCGGATCCGTATCAGCCACTGCCTGTCCCAATTGCTGGGCGTTCCGAATTCTGGCCACTTCCTCTATCGGCATTCCCAATTCTTTTGCGCGGGCCAAATAGCCGATCAATTCCGTGAATCCGCTGTCAATTAACGACGCAATAAGCCTGTCCAGGGTTTTTCGGAGCGTTAACTCCGGGATAGCAGTATCCTGCCACACAAAAAGCTGGCTCGCCATTTTGTGCATGACAACCAGTACATTGGAAAAAACTCGATTGGAATCGGCAGCTGTTTGAATGTGAGCTGCCGAAAGCATATAAAAATCAAATTGCCGCTTATAGGATTCGATCTGCTGATCTGCATTCGCCACCATCGCGACCAGCGTGCTTACATCTTTTTGAATAAAAGGGGTCCAGTCTCCATCAGGGATATTCTGCACATCGTAAAACCGCAACAGGGTAGCATACCGGTTAGCATAGAGTAACCATTCATCAATATCTCGCTCATCGACCTTTACGTATTCAGGCTTAAGCGCCGCAAGAAGACGTTCGCGTTGATGCGTGCCATCACGCTGGAGCGGATTCAATAATATGTTATTGCAGTCCTCAGACATAATGCATTTTCAAATTAGGCGTTGACATTTGGGCAATACATGATCAGGATATTTCGGTTCCTTCGATGATATAGAAGGGATACACAAAATTGTCGCGTGAATTGGTCCCTTTTATGGTGTAATCGATGAAAATCTGAATCAACCCTTCTTCCTGCACCGGAGAAAGCCTCACATTATTGAGATTAATCCTTGGCTCAAAAAAAAGGATCGCCTGCTCAATTCGATCAGCCATAAAAGTGAGCAAGGTTATATTCATGGGTTCGAAAAGAAGACGTTCCATATCCGCTCCGTAATCGGGCTGCATAATCCGCTCGCCTATACCAGTCGAAAACAGAATCTCGATACTATTTTGGATATCGTCCTTGCCAGTCAGCATATCCACCCCGCAGGTTTCTTTGCGGAACGTAGGAGGGAATCCCCATCCTCTTCCAATAAATTCAGAATCAGGCATATCATTATCCAATTAATACGGTGAATTCTCCCAAAATAATCGAGCCACCATGGGCCATTGAATCCCCAAGCCTCGCTGCGGGCATTCCTCCAATCATTACAGTTCCAGAACCTGCTGCAATCGTATCCGGTGGACCTGTGCAGGTGGCCATATCTCCGACTACGGCGGCAGGCATTCCGCCGATTAAAACGGTTGCAATGCCCGGACCTGTAATCGGCCCGCCAACATGTGGAACCGTTCCCGTTACCATCGGGCAAACATGCATATCTCCTACTCTGGCTGCTGGGGGCATGGGGAAGGGGTTAAGAGTTTCGAGTTAATAGTTAAAAGTTCAGTGTCACCATTAATGGGCACTCCTTAATTGATTTGAACCAGGGAGCCTTCGATTTTGGCGATGGCACTGGTTGTCATTTCGGCGCCTGCGCTACCCGTGGCTTTAAATTCTGTTCCTGCTGTCAGCGATAATTCCGTTCCACTTTCGGCAGTAACAGCCGTGCTGGCAGTGATGGCAACATCGCCCCCACTATCCATAGTAATTCCATTGGAATCCAGGGTAATGGTATTCCCATTACTATCGGTAATAACAATGGAGCCCTGATCATCATCGATTACCAGGCTTTGTCCACCGGGCGTTTCGAGAGTGATGGACTTTTTCTCATCGTTAAATACCAATTTCAATTGGTCTCGGGTATAAAAACCTTTTTCGTGATTCGTATCCAGGGCACTGACGGGGGCGGGCTTGCTGCTGCTATTCAATTGTCCCAGGATCACCGGGTATCGAGGATCATCTTCGAGAAAGCCAAGCACGACTTCGTCATTGATTTCCGGCCGAAAGAAACTCCCCCGCTGGTCTCCTGCATCCAGG
>CAYGTH010000874.1:0-2554 GCA_964352745.1 uncultured Bacteroidia bacterium | reverse complement strand
GCACTTTTCCTGATAGTACAACCAGCACGATCACATTCGGAATGGTTACCAGCGCAATGACCACATCTGCCAGTGCCCAAATCGCATTCAGCGCAAAGGTCGCCCCGACAAAGTGGAGGAGGACATAAACGATCTGATAGGGCCGGATGTATTTCTCCCCCCAGAGATAGAGGACGCAGCGGTCTCCATAATAATTCCACGAAATCGCTGTAGAAACCCCAAAGAGAAATACCGACAGGATCACGATCCATTTCCCGATAGGGCCGAGGCCCTTACTAAATGCCTGCATGGTCAGGGGAGCGCCATTTTCCACCGCCCGCCCATAGAGGTAGGGATAAACCTGATCTCGTGTGCCGAGTGCCGTTCCGGCTTGTGGGAACAAATCCCCTTCAAATGGAGTACGCATCGCGGCATCGACATAGAGGGTGTCAATCGGGATTTCGTGCCAGGCATAGGCGATTGTCAGATCAGTTGGAACGCCCGATTGAAAGGAAATTCGATCCGGGATTATGGATAGGGTTTCAAATCCTGTTGCTGTTTGCTGGACAATCGCAGCATCGGTTTGATTGGTAACCTCAATAACAGTCGGGACTTTTTCCCGCCATACGCCAGTTGTGAGAATAACGAGTGCTGTAATGGTACAAATAATGATGGTATCAATAAAAGGTTCCAGCAGGGCGACCGTGCCTTCCGAAACGGGTTCGCTGGTTTTGGCAGCAGCGTGAGCAATGGGGGCCGAGGCTTGCCCGGATTCATTGCTGAGTAAACCCCGCTTGATACCCCAGAGGAGCGTTTGAAAAAATACGCCGATGCCCGTTCCCGCTACGCCTGCCACCGGATTGAAAGCCTCAGTGATGATGGATTGAAAGGCACTTGCTACAAATTCATGGTTGATCAGGAGAATGGTGATCCCGCTCATAACGTAGAGGCAAGCCATGATGGGCACCAGGTATTTGGTAACGGTAACAATGTCCTGAATTCCGCCCAGAACCACTCGCCCAACGAGAACAGCCGTAACCAGCCCCGTGATCCAGACCGGAATCTGCATTTCCGAATCCATGATGTCTGCGATGGTATTGGCCTGCACGGCATTGCCGGTTACGATGGCAGTGAGCATCAGACTGAACGCGACAAAGATGGCCAGGGGTTTCCATTGGGGCCCTAATCCTTTCTCGATATAATACATCGCGCCGCCGGAGACCGTTCCGCTGCCGCTATCGGTTGGGCTGATGCTGCGGTGTTTGAGGGCGAGCGTTACTTCTGTGAATTTGATGGCAGCCCCTAAGAATGCGGTTACCCACATCCAAAATACGGCTCCCGGCCCGGCCCAGTGAATGGCGATTGCCACGCCCGCGATATTACCGATGCCGACAGTCGCAGCGAGAGCGGTACTCAGGGCTTGAAAATGGGAGACATCGCCCACATCGCCCGGCTGTTCGTAGCGGCCCATCGTGACAGCGATACTGTGCCCGAGTTTTCGGAGTTGTAAGAAGCCAAGCCGAAAAGTGAGAAAGAGTCCCGCGCCAATGAGCGAGATTAATAAAGCATATTCCAACAGTTCAATCAGCAATTGCATACCTGTGAGGATTAGGGGTCAGACATCGGCAAATAGCCCTCACAAGGCTGTAAATCGAAAGAATGCGCGGAACTGTTAGGGCTTGATAGGCATTGATAGGGGATTTGTTTGGCATTTTCAGATGAAATTTCCATTATTAAAACCGATAGTAGCTGCTTGCGCTAACAGTGGCTATTGGCGGATTCCGATCCGCCAAGATTGTATTCGCAAAGCGTACATATAGATAGTCGGATCGGAATCCGACTATAGCAGCCTGCTAACAAGTTTCCCGATGATCATTTCCTATCCGGTTCAGTGCATTCTCAATCTGTTTGCAGCGGGATTATTCCTCGCTTTTAGCTTCGTCCCGGTGGGGAGTTACGCCCCTGCGCAGGTACACAGACGATGGTACATTCACAACCCGGGGCTGATGTGGCTGGCGGTAGCTTTTTTGATTTGGTCGATCAGCAGCATGTTTCTCGGCAAGCAATGGCTGCCGGGCGAAAGCCGGATCTTTTTTTCTACCGCCAATAGTATTTGTTTCCTGCTGGCGATTGCCTATTTCGATTATGGGCCGGATCGGATCAAGGTTTTGCAAGTGAGTAAATCCAGCCGCATTATCCTTTTCCTGATAGGCGGCCTGATTACGACTGTGGAACTGGCGCTCTATTATTACCAGCTTTCACGGGGGGATGTGATTCCGGGTGAATGGATTTACCTGCCAGACTTTATCCTCTCGCTTTTTACCCTCGGGATTCTGGCCTATTCCTTATTTCAATCGTTTTACAACCGGGGCCTGCGGCTGATCGCCTTTCTTTCGGGCCTGGTGATCGTGTTGACCCTGATTGCTCAAATCATTCGGATACCCGCCTATGGCACCTCAATCTTGACGGGACTGGCAACCGGCCTGGGAGGCGGCACAGCGGTACAATTGGCCGCCAATATCGAGATTCTCTACCAGGTGGCTTTGCTGGGGATATTGCTTGCCTTGTATGGAAG
>CAYGTH010000873.1:0-2565 GCA_964352745.1 uncultured Bacteroidia bacterium | reverse complement strand
CAGTGATCTCCCAAAACGGAACCTGCCAACACAGCCGAAACCACATTATAGAGGATACTCATGGCTTCTTCGGGTGGAATTCCAGCATCTGCCGCAATTTTCCAGGCCGTAGGAATCATCAGGGGATAGAGAATTGCCATAGTCCCCCAAGACGAGCCCGTCGCAAAGGCTACCAGCCCCCCCAGAATAAACGTGAGCATCGGAATCAACACAATCGAAATATTGCCTTCCAGTAATCGCGTCAGGAAATCTGCCGTGTGCATATCTGCGGTAACCAAAGCCAGCGACCAGGCGAGGACCAAAATGATAACCGCTCCAAACATGGCCTTAAATCCATTCGTCATGGTATCTACCGCTTCATTGAGTTTCATGATTCGTTGCCCGACCGTGATGGCAATGGCAACAATCACAGCGGAAAGAGAGGCCCATAATAAGGCATAATAGGAATCTGAGTTTCCAATCAGAATTCCCAATTTCCTAAAAGAACCGGCTTCTCCCGTCTCACTCAACAAGGCCATTTCACGCCAGGTACTCCCCCAGCCTGTATCTGCCAGCGTTGCTCCCGCTTCTACGAGGGCATCATGCGTAGCAGACATTCCTGTCGAGATCATACCGATCAGCACCCCAAAAATCAATACCAGAATGGGTATGATCGCATTATAAGCTTTGGGAATGGCACCCGGCACCGGCTGAAATTCGTCCAGGTCATCATCGTGAATCAAATTGCCCTTCCCTTCTGGCGGGCGGCCCAGCACCCCCGTCGTTCGGGACCGTACTTCAGCTTCATACATCGGGCCAATATCTCTTCCTGTGTAAATCAGGATTAGCATAAAAATCAAGGTCAGGATCGGATAAAAGGAATACGCTAATGAATGGAGAAAAATGGAATACGGCCCAACTCCTTCGGGAAACCCCGCTAAGCCGGTAATACCCGATTCGATGTAGCCCAGTTCCGCCCCAATCCAGGTCGTGATAAAAGCAAGTGCTGCAACTGGTGCTGCAGTAGAGTCCACGAGGTAGGCCAATTTTTCACGGGAGATTTTCAGGCGATCCGTAACCGAACGCATGGTATTGCCTACCACCAGGGTATTCGCATAATCGTCAAAGAAAATGACCACTCCCAGTAACCAGGTTGCAAACTGACCCGAACGCGGGCTTTTCGCATAGACCGAAATTCGATTCACCACTCCGTGCATACCCCCATTTCGAGAAATGATAGCCACAACGCCTCCGATCAGCAGGGAAAATACGATCACGGAAATATGACCAAAGCCCGGATCGCCAGGATCATATAAGGCCCGCAAAAAGTAGGTATCGATGACTTCCAGAAGTCCCGATCCGATTCCGCCTAAAAAAGAATCCTGATGAAAATATTCAATGATTGCTGCGCCAGCGAAAGTGCCGATAAAGAGCGAGACGATTACTTCTTTGAATAACAATGCCAGTAAAATCGCGATAAGCGGCGGAACGATTGAGAGCCAAAGAGGAATGGAGTGCAGGTTAATTTCTCGCTGATACTCGTGAAGGCGCAAGGTGATGGTTTCACGGGATTGCTGAGGCGTTACTGAGATTTCTGCCCGCCCATCTTCAAATTCGACCATGCGTTTTTCCCCATTGACCTCCATCTCTGCCCGTGCAACTTCGTGTAAGGAAGGGGCGAGTTGTATCACGATATCCGTGGCAATTCCTGTTACTGTGATATCAGCAATTTCGATCTGCACCGTCTCATCCGTAAACAAATGCTCATGCTGATACAGCGTATCGCCAACTACCTGATCGGTAGAATCGACTTGTGCAAATGCGACCTGCACACAAGCACATATCAGCAGTAAAGCAGAGGCATTTTTCAGGAATCGGGATAGTCGCATAGATGGGAATTTGAGTTTCGGTTTAAGATAGGAAGAATGTCTGCACAGACAAAAAGCTTTGGAGGGAATGCTGTATATTCACGCCTTCATCCTGGTATATGGCCGAACCTGTTAATTCTCAATCCAGCTCCCTCCATTTCCGCGCCCATGTGATGATGCACACGGCTGTTGTCCTGTATGGATTGACAGGGATTTTGGGGCGGTTGATAGAATTACCCAGCCTCACAATCGTTTGGTACCGGATGCTCTTTACACTCATCAGTTTGTTTTTTTTTCCAGGAATGATTCGAGCGGTGCGAAGTATGCCCCGAAAACAATTCATAAAAGTCGCTGGAGTCGGTATGCTGCTCACCCTTCACTGGCTGACATTTTTTGGGGCGATCAAACTCTCCAATGTGAGTATTGCCCTGAGTTGCCTGGCTTCCACCGCATTTTTCACGGCACTCATTGAGCCGCTGGTATTCAAGCGGCCGATTCGAATGATAGAAGTCGTACTCGGTGGCGGTGTCATACTTGGGTTTGTCTTTATCTTCGGATTTGTAGGCGAGCAGTACGGGCTGGGGATTTTGGTGGCCATTATCTCTGCTATCCTCATCGCGCTCGTCATTGTTTTCAATAAAATGGTGATGGGAGACACCGATGTTGCGGTCATTACATTTGTTGAGTTCGCAGGAGGGATCATTCTGTTCTCCCTCAT
>CAYGTH010000872.1:0-2569 GCA_964352745.1 uncultured Bacteroidia bacterium | reverse complement strand
GGATTCAACCTACACTTACCTCAACACCAATGCCTCTCTCGCCTGGCGGCATGCCTTCAATAATCAATTCTCAAGTCTCATCTCTGCTGGCTTTACAAATTATCAATACGCGCTGGAAAGTGATGGAAGTCCGGGAAATGCCTTTCGCCTGGACTATCAAATTAACCAGGGGCATCTCAACATAGATTTTGATTTGTTCACAGATGCGGGGCACCATCTCCGGTTTGGATGGCAAAATACCTATTACGAACTCAGTCCCGGACAAATCCGGCCTGTGGGTGATTCGTCTTTCGTGCAAGGCATTTTACTGGATAATGAGCGGGGCATCGAAACGGCTCTCTATCTCGGCGATGAATGGACGCTCTCTCCCCGGATCAGTGTGTATGCCGGCATTCGTTTCTCGGGCTATGCCATGTTGGGGGCCGGTACGATATTCACTTACCCTTCTGATCTGCCGCGGGAACCGGAATTTATCCAGGATACGCTTAGCTATGGATCAGGAGAGACGATTGTACGATATGGCGGCCCGGAGTACCGCGCTTCGGCTCGCTATAAGCTGAGTGAGTCTCTTTCCCTCAAATTCAGCTATGACAAAACACGGCAGTACATTCACATGCTCACCAACAGTATCGCCGTATCTCCAACCGATACCTGGCGACTGAGTAATCCCCATCTGAAACCGCAAATCAGTGATCAGTTTGCAATCGGGTTGTATCGCTCCATTCCTGAATTGGGATTTGAAGTCTCGCTGGAAACCTACTACAAAAAACTCAGCAACCTGCTCGAATACAAAGATGGGGCAAATCTCCTCGTCAATGAAACCCTTGAGTCGGATGTGATCGCGGCCAATGGGAAATCCTATGGAATAGAACTGCTCATCAAGAAAAAAACAGGCCAGCTCAACGGCTGGATTGCCTACACCTACTCCCGAACCCAAATCAAGGCTGACAGCCCGTTCAAGTCAGAGCGGATCAATGGCGGGAACTATTATCCGGCCAATTATGACATTCCCCATAATCTGAATATTATCACCAATTACAAATTCAGCAGAAGAGTTAATTTCTCGATGAATCTGGCGTACCGTACCGGAAGGCCCGCCACCTTGCCTGTTTTGCAATATCAATTGCGGGACAATGTGCTGGCTTTCTTTTCTGATCGCAACCAGTTTCGGATACCGGATTATTTCCGGATGGATTTTTCTCTTAATTTTGAAGGCAATCACCTGGTCGAAAAGCGCGGCCACAGTTCCTGGTCTTTCTCCCTATACAACATGACCGGCCGCAAAAACGCCTATTCTGTCTTCACACGGGTGGATGATGGAAATATTGGCACCTATCAGCTTGCCGTATTTGGCAGTGTCATTCCTACTCTCGTTTACAATTTTGAACTCCGATGAAATACTTTTCCTCTTATCCGATTCGGCTATTTGCGGCGCTGGCTTGTATAGGCTTGCTCGGTTCCCTCACGCATTGCATTGATCCGGTGGATATCGACATTCCGGAGCAGCCACCGCTCTTGGTGGTGGACGGCCTGATAACCGATAAGCCCGGACCCTATTTTGTGAGGCTATCCGAAAGCAGCCAACTCAACAAATTTGAAGCAAACCCGGTGGAGGGTGCGCAGTTGGTCATTGAAGAGGAAGGAGGAGTCTCGGCGACCCTGACAGAGATAGAGCCCGGGTATTACCTTACCGATTCCCTGGACATTCGCGGACAGGTCGGGAATCGGTATCGATTGAGCGTTTCCTTCGGTGCAGATCGTACCTATCAGTCAGATTGGATACGGCTCAAAGCTGCGCCGCCTGTTGGAGATATTTATTATGAATTTGGGTTTTTGCCCAATGAACGGATTCCGGTGCAAGGGGCTAATCTCTTTCTCGATACGCGGGATCCGGAAAATAAAACCCGGTTTTATCGCTGGGAATATGAAGAAACATGGATCCACATTGCGCCATTTGCCTCGGGGCTGCTGTTTTTAGGAAATGGCGAAACCGAGCAAGGGCCGGCATTTCCCTTGTGTTACAACAGCGCCCAATCCAAGAGTATCTTCATCGCTTCTTCTGTTAGCAATACAGAGGATGTGATTTCTAAATTCCCCATCAAGACCGTCTCGGGTTTTGGAAGCGAATTGCGGTATCGGTACAGCTTCCTCGCCAAGCAATATGCGATGGATGAGTCCGAATTTTTATTCTGGAAAAGTGTGCAGGAAGCCAATGAAAATACCGGGACGCTTTTTGACCGACAGCCCCAATCTACGACAGGCAATATGATTCGATTGGAAAATAAAGACGAGCCCGTGCTGGGCTTTTTTAGCGTATCTGGCTACGCCGAGAAACGGATATTTATAGAGCGGCAAGACCTTCCGATTGAAGCGGTAATCGGAGAGCAATTTATCCGAAATTGCTATACTAAATCGGACACCTTTTTTCCGCCGTTGGAGACCGAAAGAGATGTTTTTAACGCGATCAGTGGAGGCTCCATTTTCTTTAATTTCTATCGCAATCCGGATATCGCGGGCTGGATAGTCGCGACCGAAGACTGCACAGACTGCCGGGAAGCGGGCGGCACTA
>CAYGTH010000871.1:0-2570 GCA_964352745.1 uncultured Bacteroidia bacterium | reverse complement strand
TTCCTTTGCGAACCTTGCGGTTATTCTTCGCTTGCAGGAAAACTGGCCTACCCCCTGCTTTTGCAGCATCGACAGACAAATAAAAAATGTTCCTACCTTTGCAGGCGCATGGAACGGATATTTCTGATCGGATTTATGGGAGCGGGAAAGACGACTCTCGGACGCGCAACAGCTGCCCTGCTGGGCTGGCATTTTATAGACCTGGACGTCAAAATTGTCGCGGAGGAGAAGGTTTCGATTCCTGAGTTATTCAAAACCCGAGGAGAAACCTGGTTTCGTGCGCGAGAGCGCAAAGCATTACTGGATCTCGAACAGCAGGGAGAAGGGCCCTATCTGATTGCCTGTGGCGGAGGTACGCCTTGCTACGAAGACAATATGGAATGGCTCAATGCACATGGGACGACAGTTTATATACAAGTGGGCGTTCCCGAACTCTGCCGCAGATTGGAGCCGGATCAGGATACACGTCCGATGATCAGCGCAGTCGCCCCTGGCGATTTGCCCCTGCACATCACAAAGCTTCTTCAGCAGCGGGAGCCGTACTATTTACAAGCTCACCATATACTAAATGGGGAATCGCTCAATACGATGGCCCTTGCAAAAATTATTCAAAAAGTAAGGAGGTAGATTCCAGCGGCTAGATATTGGACAAAGAAATTCCCTGTCCGGGCATAAAGGCCAAGTGGGGATCAGGCGGTCTCGTGCTTGAGGTGTGCAAGTTTATCGGGATTGCGGATCAGATAAACAGATTCCACCTGCCGGGCTACTGCTTCAAATACAATGACCGTTTCGGGAGAGGCATGTGTATGAGAGAATAATAATGCAGGACAGGCATTTACCCGAGCAAAACGGAGACCTCCAACCCGGTTACGCTCCTGACAAAGGCCTTCTATCAAGTCCCAAACTATTTTTCGACCGGTAATCGGCGCGGATGCAGCTGCAACATTTCCGCCGCCATCTGCATACAGCACCACTTCTTCATCCAGGCATTCCCGCAACCGGCCAAATTGTTGATTATTTTCGATCCGCTGGAAAGACTCCAATAAATGTCTGTGTCGATCCTGAGTAAGTGCAAACTCCTCCGTCGCAACTTGCATAATCTCACGAGCCCGTTCATACAGTTTTCGGCAATGATCCTGAGGTCGGCCAATGGCTTCTGAAATTTCATCATATCCAAAGTCGCAATCTTCCCGCAGCAAATACGCAGCCCGCTCACGCGGATTGATCAGTTCCAAAACCCGTAAGTATCCCAAAAACCGATCAAAGCACAGGGGCATATTCCAATCCGAAGGCCCTTCAAGCAGGGGCTCAGGCAGCCAACTTCCCGGATAAAATTCACGGGCAATCTCATACTGCTTCAGGTGGCTCAGACTTCTGCTGATTACTGCTTTTGCCAAATACAGCTTGGGCCGATTGACCAATTCCGGATCTACATTCAGCCACCGTATTTCCGTCTCGCACATCATCCGGTTAACTTCCGAAATCTGTCCGACCATTTTGTATGCAAGAAAAAAGAGCAAGGGACGATATCGTTCAAAAATATCCTGACTCGCCATTAGGGGATATAGGTTAATAGCTTTTGAGTTACTACGCTCATTCAACTCATAAGGTATAGGGGAATGAGATTCCATGCAAGCGGATGTTATTGATTTCCAGGAAAACACGATAAAACCGAGTGGAGAGCAAGCCTTTTTACCCGTATTTCGTTACGGGAGAAAAGGATGACCCAATTTTGAATCCGCCTAAAAAACAGATAATATCGCAGCCTGAATTCCGAACCCAGGAATTGTAACGCAGACTTAGCATGAAATATCTATTCGTCTTTCTCCTTATCGGACTGACTATCGGGGCAAGCTGGGCACAATCCGAAACGCGGTTGAGTACAGATACGGTCACCATTACTTCCGGCAGATTCCTTCAGGGCACACAGGAAACCGGCCGAAACATTTCAGTTCTCTATGCATCAGATATCGAGCAACTCCCCGTCAATAGCCTCGATGAGGTTCTCAGATATATACCGGGGGTAGAAGTCCAATCCCGCAATGCATTTGGGGCACAGTCTGATATCATCATACGGGGAAGTACTTTTTCTCAGGTACTCATGCTCATCGACGGCATGCGCCTCAACGATCCCCTAACGGGTCATTTCAACAGTAACATTCCCATCAGCCCCGCTGAGATCGACCGGATAGAAGTCCTCAAAGGGCCAGGCGCTGCGATGTATGGCCCCGATGCAGTCGGCGGTGTCATTCACATCATTACCAAAACAGCAGTCGCTGCCTCCGGACAGGACAAAACAGATATTCGGGCAGGGGGGAATGCAGGCGAATTTGGCTTATTCCAGGCAAACGCGGGAGGATTTGTACAGCGGGGGCGCTTGCGCATAGGCGGAGGGCTCCTGTGGAACCAAGCCGAAGGTCAAACCTTACCCACCGAACTCAAAAATGATTTCGACCTACTGACCGTTTCGGTAGCAGCGGGCCTGGACCTCGGGAATGATTGGAGCATCTTAGGACGCGTAGGATACGATACCCGGACCTTTGCCGCGCTGTATTTCTTCACCCGGAGCA
>CAYGTH010000870.1:0-2579 GCA_964352745.1 uncultured Bacteroidia bacterium | reverse complement strand
TTTTCCAGGGAATGTATGCCCAGATGAAACAACAGATGGAGCCGCATTTTGAGGTCATTGTCACTGAAGTATCTATTCGAAACCCCCGCTCGCTCCGTGCGCATGCCAAGGTAGGTTTTCAGACGATCCGGGAATATCAGGCGGATACAGGCGAGGAATGGGCGATATTACTATGGGACTGGAAATGAAGAAACCTGAGTGATTCACGTTACCTTTTATACCGCTAGTGATACCAATTCCTACACAAGCCTGTTGGCTTCGATTCAAGCTTAATCCCATCCATCATGAAAACTCTATTTTCGTATCTATTCGCCCTTTGTTTGACCTTTGCTGTTCTACCCGGATTCGCGCAGGATGATGTTCAGGTTCTCACCATTACCTGTGAAAAAGGACAAGCAGTAGCCGTGGAAGGAAATGTGTCAGAAGGGCGAGAAATTCCTTTGCAATGGGCAGCCAGCAGCCAGGTCGCTTGTTTTCCAGCAACGCGCTTCCAGGAATTCAAAGGCAATCATGTTTTTTATCGAGTTGAATTACCCCGCTATTCCAAGATTACGATTCGGGTAGAACCCCAGGACGGAAAGCGCATCAATCTATACGGCATTCGACAGGGCGTTAATGCTTCCATGCAAGCCATTCCTCCATATATTCAGGTTGCCAGCAGCTGCGAGGCGGATTACCCCATCTACGCCGGCCAAACCGATATGTCCCAGGGAGGAGAAACGCAGGACATCGAATTCATCGCGATCAACAATCCCTACAGTATTCTAGTCGCGGTAGCCGGTGCCCAGGACGTTACAGAAGGTGATTTTCAGTTGGTGGTGGAGATTGGGGATCGGTAGATTTATTGGGACCCAAATTAGCGGCATTTCTCGCACTAAACATCTATGTAATCTACTAGTGCTTTAGGATCAAAATAATGATCTATTTTTATCCTCTTGTACTTTTGGAAGGTGCCAAAAGTACCAAAAGCACCCTCGCAGCCTAAGGCAGCCCTGCTATCCTCCCCGACCACGAGGCTGCTGGGCCTGCCCGCTTGGATGTGATCTTCGATTGAAAATTCTTCTTTCTTCTTCCTTCTTCTTTCTCACCCAGGCGTGTTGGCGATGCAGAAGCCATCGGGAGCAGGGGGAGGCATGCGCGTTGCATTGGCTGCGATTTTTGCCCCACTTTTTGGTTCTCGACCAATTTTGGCGTAAAGTAGAAATTCCGACTTCTAAGTAGGATCAAAAACGCTATTTAAATCGATTTTCCGCAGTTTGCAGTAGAGCCCAAAACCAAGCTCCGCCAAAATTGGTCGAGAACCCACTTTTTTTAAAAAAGTGGGAAGAAGGTAAAATTAAAAATGGCTTAGAACTTCATTCCCAATGCACTAGCTGATTCGTCATTCCCATAATTGCGATCATTTGAGATCCCTCTGCAAATATGAATAGCTTCTCATTCTTCAAAAAAAGATTATCTTAGGACAGCAATTTTAAAAAATGCTGTCAACTCACTCTCGCCGTTTAGTTGCTATCATGTTCACCGATATCGCAGGATATACGGCACTTATGCAAAAAAGTGAACATGCTGCTGTCCAGACCCGACAACGGCACCGTGCGGTATTTGAACCCACGACAGCAAAACATGAGGGGAAAATCATCCAATACTATGGGGATGGAACCCTGAGTATTTTCGAGAGTTCCGTTTCGGCTGTTCGGTGTGCGATCGAACTTCAGCAGCAATTTTTGGAGGAACCAGCTATCCCGGTTAGAATTGGTATTCACACAGGAGATATTCTGATCTCAGAAGTTGATATTATTGGAGATAGCGTCAACCTTGCTTCCCGGGTAGAGTCTATGAGCGTTCCGGGAAGTGTCGTAATCTCTGGAAAAGTGGCTGAAGAGATCAAAAATCAGGATGACCTCCCTATCCGCTTATTAGGGAGTTTTCATTTTAAAAATGACGCACGAAAACGAGAGGTCTACGCCCTTGATATTCCGGGTTTAGTCATTCCTCAAAAGGAACACTTACAAGGAAAATTACAAACCCCCAAAGGGAAGCCCTGGTTTACCACCTGGAGGGCATTGCTCATTCCAATAGTAGCAGTAATGCTAGCAGGTGCAGCCTGGTTGAATTTGACAAATGAATCGATTCCGCAGATTCACCGCCTGGCTGTGATGCCTTTTTTTAACAGGATGAATGTCCCTGAACAGAATCAACTGATAGATGGCGTTCATGAGGCCCTTATTTCGGAACTACAGCAAGCAGGACTCACTGTCAAAGCCCGTACTTCGATGATCCGATATCGAGGCACAGAAAAACCAGTAGAGAAGATCTCAAATGAACTCGATGTACAGGCACTGGTAGAAGGCTCGGTATTTCGGGCTGATGATACCTTGGGTATCAGGATACAACTCATCAATGGGGTGACAGGAAATGTCTTGTGGAGCGAGACATTTGAAAATGATTTTCGGAATATCATGGTCCTTTATTCCGATGTTACCCGCGAGATTGCTCATGAAATAAACCAGGCTCTTGAGCCTCAGATAGTCGAGCGCCTGGAAACTGCGCGTCCAGTAAATCCGGAAGCCTACAAAGCC
>CAYGTH010000869.1:0-2585 GCA_964352745.1 uncultured Bacteroidia bacterium | reverse complement strand
CTGCGTTTCCATTTCATCCTACCTTTGGGGTATCAAATTAAGCTGCCTTTGACGAGGAGTACGCCTGCTTGTCTCATGTTTTTCCCTTCCTGTTTATTCCCTGCGAGAAAAATGGTTTCTCCGGAGGCAGCTTCTTTTTGTCACAAACCCTTCAACCCTATTTTTCTATGAGAAAATTCACAAAATTTTTCGTGTGCAGCATCGGGTGTGTCTTGATGTGGGCCAGCCAGACTTTTGCACAAAGTCCTGAAGCCTTTAAATACCAGGCCGTTGTACGGGGCGCTAATAATGCCCCTGTCACAGGGCAGGCAGTTGGGATCCGGATCAGTATAATGGAGGACACGCCTTCGGGCGCCCTTGTGTATCAGGAAGCCCATGCACCTACGACTTCTGCGATAGGTCTGATATCCCTGAATATCGGGGAAGGAACGGTTCTTTCTGGCCTGTTTGCTGAAATTGATTGGGCAAATGGCGATCATTTCCTGCAAGTGGAAGTGGATGAAAGCGGCGGAACGACTTATCAGTGGTACGGCACCAGTCAGCTCTTGTCGGTCCCATACGCATTGTTTGCGAATAAAGCAGGCACTGTTGACCTTATCGGAGGCGAAGGAATTAATATTGCTGACAACGAGATCAGTAATGCCAGCCCCTCGCTTTGGCAGCTTGACAGTAATGTCGTATTCGTCGATACCAATCAGGTGGGAATAGGCATATCGGATTCGGCCGATTTTCCTAAGGATGCACACCTGTTTGTAAATGGCAATATCCGGGTGGCGGATGATTCAAGCCTCTTTGGGATTGATCAAATAGTGGGCTTTAATGATATTCGATTTGCAGCCAACCCAAACCGGGAGAACGATGTCGTGATTTCTAATACCGGAAGGGTAACCTTTGAAGAAGAAGTTGGGATCAATCGGGTATTAAGTTTTGTTGACTTGAATGTGAGAAATCAAGCAGGGAATTCTACTGTATTTCAAGTGGAAGATACATCGGGAGTTGACCTTTTTGAAGTTGGTAGAACCGGAAATGTGGGGATCAATCAAATTACCAATAATGTAACCTTGCAAGTTCAAAACAGAGATACGACAGGCGGAATCACCAACAATATCATTGCAAATTTTGAGCGAGCAAATGGGAATAATGTTCTCCAGATTCAGGATGATAATGACGTAGTCCTAACAGGCGACTTCTTTGTAAACTCCGGATCTAAAAATTTCATCCTGGATCATCCCCTGGATCCGGCCAATAAAACCCTGGCTCACAATGCAGTCGAATCCCCTGACCATGTAACCTACTATGACGGTACGATTGAATTGGATCCAAATGGCCAGGCGGTGGTTATCTTGCCTGATTATTTTGAAGCCCTGAACACCGATTTCCACTACCAACTGACCTGCGTTGGAGCCTTTGCCCAGGTATATGTGGCAACGGAAATTCAAAACAACCAGTTTACCATTGCCGGCGGAATTGCTGGCATGAAGGTATCCTGGCAGGTGAGTGCCAGAAGAGATGATCCCTGGGCACATGATCACCCCTACCAGGCAGAAGCGGACAAAGACCCCATGGACAAAGGAAGATATTTTTATCCTGAAGGATATGGAAAAGGCCGTGAGGTTAAGATTGGTGCCAATACTATTAATGGAGAAGACCGATGAAAAACCTGATAAACTGCCTGATTCTGCTTTTTGCCTTCTCTTCACTAGAAGCGCAAAGCCTCAGCCCCGAAGTTGTCGCGACCGCTGGTGATACCTATTCCAGTAGTACTGTCCAGTTGGATTGGACCCTGGGAGAGCTCATGACTGAAACCATTGCCGGAACCATTGTATTGACACAGGGTTTTCATCAGGGAAATCTAATCCTTACCTCTGTCGAAGATCTTGCCGGGAATATTGGGACGATCAAGGTGTATCCTAATCCTACTACCGGTAGTATTTCGGTTGATAAAGAAACAATCGGCGAGATCCAGCTGGTCATTATGGACATGAAAGGAAGTATCGTCTTGCAAGAAAACCTGTCAGCTTCCTTTAGTGAAATTGACCTGTCTCAACTTCCCGGTGGGCTTTATGTTTTGCGCTTGTCCGATGGCAAGCAAGCAGCCCGGAGCATCCGCATCAAGAAGTTGTAAGTAAAATCGATAGCTTATTTTTTGAGCCTTAAGTAGATGGACAGATGTTAGTAATGAGACGAGACA
Organism: uncultured Bacteroidia bacterium; assembly: GCA_964352745.1. Taxonomy (GTDB): domain Bacteria; phylum Bacteroidota; class Bacteroidia; order J057; family J057; genus CAYGTH01. The sequence continues at coordinate 394 of CAYGTH010000869.1, read as the reverse complement.
CTATGATTATCAAATAGATAAGGTCTATAATCTTTATACTAAAACCTATCTTCTTACTTAGCTCAAGAAGCAGGAGGAAAATACCCTTCATGTTTTGAGTCAAACCCCCGATCAGTCCTGGCGACTGATTGGGGGTAATTTCTAAGACCATGTTTGGGACAGGGAATTTATTAGCGAAAAGGTCAGATTTCGGGCTCTGACAAACCATTTTGCGGAGAAATAGCGAGCTATTTCGAGCAAAAATGGGGTAGTTCAGGTTCCGGAAGCTGATTTTTTCTAAGGAAATTAGCGTTCCAAACATGGTCTAAGTTCGACTTTCGCCAATTCAATTGTTCAACCCTACCGAGGATGTCCATCAGTCCAACCCATGATTAATTATCACACCTCGCTTATA
>CAYGTH010000868.1:0-2586 GCA_964352745.1 uncultured Bacteroidia bacterium | reverse complement strand
CAGCAAATAATAGCAGGAATTCCAGCAGTATTGCCCCCGGTTCGGGAGTACCCGGAAAATGCCAATCCGGCACCGCGCCGAAAAGACATCCTGAGCAAATCTGAAAAGAAACTGGCGATTCGAAATGCATTGCGCTATTTCCCGGAGGAATGGCATGCAATCTTATCGGTAGAATTCGCATCAGAACTCACGCAATTTGGTCGGATTTATATGCATCGCTTCAAGCCTGCTTATGCCATGCATGCACGGCCCCTTAACGCGTACCCGGCCCGGTCCCGTCAGGCGGCTTCTATCATGCTGATGATTCAGAATAACCTGGATCCGGCAGTTGCACAGCACCCCGAGGAACTGATTACCTATGGAGGCAATGGTGCTGTATTTCAGAATTGGGCGCAGTATGTCTTGACCATGCAATACCTCGCCAGAATGACGGATGAGCAAACGCTTCATATGTACTCCGGCCATCCCATGGGCCTGTTTCCATCCGCAAAAGAAGCGCCTCGAATGGTCATTACCAATGGCATGATGATTCCTAATTATTCCAAGCCGGATGATTGGGAGAAGTACAATGCGCTGGGCGTAACGCAGTACGGCCAGATGACAGCGGGTTCCTATATGTACATTGGACCCCAAGGGATCGTACATGGAACCACCATCACGGTTATGAATGCTTTTCGCCGGATTTTACCGGCAGGAGAAAGTCCGGCGGGCAAGGTGTTTCTGACTTCGGGGCTAGGGGGAATGAGTGGAGCGCAACCGAAGGCGGGAACCATCGCGGGATGCATCACAGTCTGTGCTGAGGTAAATGAAAAAGCGGCCCGAAAGCGACATGAACAAGGCTGGGTGGAGGAATTGATTGAGGGAATGAACGAGCTGATCGCCCGGGTAAAAAAAGCCATTCAAACAAAAGAAGTTGTATCAATCGCCTATATTGGGAATATCGTAGAAGTCTGGGAGGCATTTGATGCGGAAGATATTTTCATTACCGTGGGCTCGGATCAAACTTCTCTGCATAATCCCGGATCTGGGGGGTATTATCCTGTCGGGATGAGTTTTGAGGAGGCAAATGAATTATTGCGGAGCAATCCGGAAGCCTTCAAAACTGCGGTTCAGGAATCTTTGAAGCGACAAGCTACTTCCATTAATCGGCATACTGCAAAGGGAACTTATTTCTTTGATTACGGAAATGCATTCCTGTTAGAAGCTTCCCGGGCTGGGGCAGATATTATGGCAGCGGATGGGATTAATTTCCGGTACCCTTCTTATGTGCAGGACATCCTGGGGCCGATGTGTTTTGATTTTGGTTTTGGGCCTTTTCGCTGGGTGTGTGCTTCTGGTGACCCGGATGACCTGCTCAAATCTGACCGAATTGCAGCAGCAGTATTGACTGAAATCGCAGAAACCGCTCCTCCTGAGATTCAATTCCAACTTCAGGATAATATTAAGTGGATCGAAGATGCGCAGGAAAATAAATTAGTCGTAGGCTCTCAAGCCAGGATTCTCTATGCGGATGCAGAGGGAAGGATGAAAATTGCTTCCGCCTTTAATCAGGCCATTGCGGCGGGAGAAATCTCCGCACCCATTGTACTGGGTAGGGATCACCACGATGTGAGTGGAACGGATTCGCCCTATCGGGAAACAAGTAATATCTACGATGGGAGTAAGTTCACAGCTGATATGGCCATCCACAATGTGATAGGCGATAGCTTTAGGGGGGCTACCTGGGTGTCCATACACAATGGCGGTGGAGTAGGGTGGGGCGAGGTAATCAATGGCGGCTTTGGTATGCTGTTGGATGGTTCCAATGAAGCGGAAACCCGCCTCAATCGGATGCTGTTTTTTGATGTGAACAATGGAATTGCCCGCCGGAGTTGGGCGCGGAATGAAGAAGCAATATTTGCGATCAAACGCGAAATGAAACGACGCCCGGACCTCATGGTTACCTTACCAAATGGGGTGGCGGACGAATTGTTAGATGATTTATTTGAATAAGTATGAACACGGAATCCTATACCCTCATTGGCCCATTTCGGCAATTGCTCCCAATGGCAAACCTTGCAGATAAGGGCCCCTTGGCTGACGATCAGGTTGAAGTGATTCCCGAAGCGGGCGTCCTGGTTCAGGCTGGGAACATCGCAGCAATCGGGAAATTTGAAGAACTGAAGCAAGCCTACAAAGGCCAAGTGACGATTGAGGAAATATCGGAGGATCTGGTGGCCCTTCCCGGCTTCATAGATGCGCATACGCACATCTGTTTTGCGGGGAGCCGTGCGAATGACTATGCGATGCGCAATGCCGGTAAATCCTATCTGGAAATAGCTCGGGAGGGAGGCGGAATATGGAGCACGGTAACGAACACCCGACAAGCAGATCAAGCCGAACTGGTTGCCTTAATGATCCCCCGCATTCAGCGACTCTTACAGCAGGGGATTACAACTGTGGAAGTAAAAAGTGGGTATGGCTTGAATGTGGAAGTTGAATTGCGCATGCTCAGGGCAATCCGACAGGGGGGGCAAGAATAGCCACTTTATATAATTTCAACCATCCAACCAGCCCACAATGTTACTAAGGATTTTTAGGGCATTT
>CAYGTH010000867.1:0-2598 GCA_964352745.1 uncultured Bacteroidia bacterium | reverse complement strand
AATACCCTTCCCGTGGCATAATACATTTGGGATTTTTCCAGTGAATTGATTCGGGATCTGGCAGTCGATTGCACCATCGCCTGTCGTTTATAAGCCGATCCCAGGAGGTTCATCCGCTCGGTAGTTTCTCCGAGCTGAATCACAACTTTCAACTCTCGAATGGCTTCCTGAATGAGGCGTTTACTCTTACTGCGCGCTTTGGCATTCGCATTTGGGGCAATATAGGTGTCGATCCCCCAGTGGATTTTGAGGTTGGCATATTGCTCCAGGGTTTTGATCGAATAGCTGGCATGCTCCAGGGTCCGAACTTTTTCAAAGTACACAGCTGCTTCCGCAAACAGGTTTAAGTCTGCATAGGCTTTTGCGAGGGTTTCGACCACTTCCCCATGATCTTTCCACAAGTCTGGAATGTCGGATACAATCTGAGCCAGTCGCTTTTGAAGTACTTGAAACCATCGACTGGAAGCGGACCCGATTTCAGTGATTATATTTTCGAGATCAATCAATACTTCCAGGGGATCTGCGTATTGTTTACGTTCTTTGCGGGCGCTGCTGGCATTGCCTCTTAGGGTGTAATAGGGGTCTCCATAGCATTGATATGCGCCCCAGGTATTGGTATGTGAATGATTTTGATAGGTGCTTTCCCGCGCCAGGCGAACGGATTCCCCAAAGGGCATTCCCTCCAGAAATTGGGTGTAGAATACTTCTGCGAAGGTTTTCGCCGCAGCATCATCAACTGCCCATCCGGCAGCGATTACCCCCCTGACCCCCATACTGATCAATTGAGTACCGAGATTGGCCGCCAACTGATTGCGGTCTTGTTGAGTGGCCTCATCTTCTGCATCACTTTTGCCGAGGTGGCAGCAATTGATGAATACAAAATCCGGAACCGTGCGCATTTGATTGATAACAGCCGGTGTCAGGAATGAATCTTCCCCGAGCACCATCCCGGTATATTGCAAGGGAGGATGGTTCACCACTCCATGCCCTGCCAGGTGTACGATCTGATAGCTGTGTTTGAATAAGGCTTTGATCACATCAGCAGAGCCTTTTCGCAATACTTTTTCTACACTGAATCGTTCCCCTTCCAGCATATTACCCACCATTTCCGCCTCTTTTTGGGCAGCTTTGAGCACTGGGAAATTACTTTGAGGGTCTCCTACCACAAGGGCTCTGAGTTCGGAAGTCGAGTGTACCTGTGTCCGATAATTGGAGACAGCTAATTGGCGTAACATCCCTGCGCGGGTAGCGACGGGATCCTGCTCCCCCTGCGAGGGATCGTGAAGTAATTCCCAGGGGTATGCGGCTGAAGCTGTGTCCACAATCCACAGGATATTTTTGCGATCCGCTGCATAGTCCTTAAATGCATTGGGAATCAATAACTCAAACATAGACTGCGCCAGGGCCAGGTCGCCATAAGGCTGCCGGACCGCTTGTCGGATCAGGGCGTCCACTAATTCCCGCTGAGTCGGGAGATTGGAAACCTCAGCCCGTGCGCGGTCAGTAAGAGAAGTGAAGCGTAAAGCCTGGACTGCCTCGGATTTATCTGACGTATTTTTTGTTCCTTCAACCTTAAACCGATGCCACCAGTCGGGTTCCTCCTGATCCAGTAATTGCCTGCGCCCTCCTTCGAGTTTGCGAATGTCGGGACGGTTGATGGAAAAATGGCGAAACCGCTGCTCTTTCAAGATCGAGCGCAATGCGCGAATAGCTTGGATGGATCGGTCCTCATAAATTTCTATAAATTCTATTTGTTCGATGGGGCGAAGCCCGTCCGGACTCATTACACGGATGCGCTCATTGGCTCTTCTTACTCCTGATAGCACGGCGCGAATAGCCTCGCGAAGGGTAAGTCCTCCAAACCCACTCCCAATCAACAAGGTCGTGATGCCGGGAATTTCTACGGAATCGTAGCCGGCTTCCGAATCAGGCGTATTGGATTCCTGATTTTCGAGACTCAACTCTCGTTCCCGGTTTTTAAGGGCCAGAGCGAGCACCGCATGCCCAAAAGAGCGCGCCAGTTTTCCCGCTGTCAAACTCCCAAAATCACCCAGGCCTACAACAATCCCTCCAGGGGGATGCGTATGGGGTTGTAGAATGACTTCTGCAGTCTCAATTTCTCCGGGATATACGCCCACAGCATGTCTTTCGCGGAGCCGGCCTTTGAGGTAGTAATCAAGTGCAGACTCGGCACTCACAATACCATCTCCTTTGTGGTGCCCTACTGCAACCGGAAAATGAGCGTTTTCCAGATTTCCATGACTTACATAAACCTGTACTTTTTGCTCGCAAGCTTCTTCTGTGTAATGGGGCGAGTAGCCCATTGCTGCAGCTTCGAGTTCCGTTATACCGGGAAATACAGAGGGGCCAATCGCTTCAAAAACCAGGGAACCCCGGCTGTCAGAGACATCAGGTGGCGTTTGACTCATTAATTGCGTGGTGCCTGATTCCAGTAATTCCAGGAGGGCAGGGAAAGCCGCTGGATGATTGGCTAATTGACCATGCTCAGCCTCCATGTACCAGGTAGAAGCCTTAAGCGCTGTTGGTATTCCCGAATCCCAGCTCACCCGACCATCTCCCAGTGGAGTCGCCGTAAAT
>CAYGTH010000866.1:0-2601 GCA_964352745.1 uncultured Bacteroidia bacterium | reverse complement strand
TGTTGCCCGGCATACCTTTGCAACGACAGTTACCCTGAGTAATGGAGTTCCCATTGAATCAGTCAGTGCTATGCTGGGACACAGGAGCATTAAATCCACTCAGCACTATGCCAAAATTGTACAACGAAAAGTTGGAGAAGATATGCTGGCCTTAAAGGGAAAATTGTTTGGCGAAAACGAAGAGTCCAAACAGTTCCGTAAACTTTCCTGACTGCGCAGGAAAAGGAGACACACTTACCCTCTTACCCTTTTTTGTGGGTTAGAGCCTCAAATTTGTCGGGATGCGCTTTTACAGTGGCCATCTCAACAGAATTGAACCATGCATCTTGACGAACTCGTAACCAAGCAAGACCTCCATCAGCTCGAACGCGTCTTTCGCGAAATAATCGATTCCCGCATACCAGAAGGATTCGTTCCCGGCCGCAAATGGCTCCGATCCGGAGAAGTCTGTAAGTGGCTGGGAATCTCTGCTTCCACCTTGCAGAACATGCGGGACAGTGGCAGCATTCCTTTTACCATGTTGGACAAAACTTATCTATACCCCTACGACGAAATTCGCAAACGATTGGAGAAAAACCTTCGAAGATAGGTAATACCATTTTTCCAATATTCAATGAAAGATACTTTGTGTTTTTTGGGATAAATTATTATGTTGATAATCTCTTCCTTAAGACACTCGCATGCCCTTTCTTGACCCTCCCGCCCATCTATGGTTTGACCAGTCCCCGGAAAGCCGGGATCAGCTAAGAATCGCCTATCGTTTCTGGTTTGGTGAGTTGTGCCTGGAAGGGAAATTACCTGCCTGGAACCCAGGGCAATGGTCCGTTCATTCCTCCCATGGCGCACTGGAACGCCTGTACCAGAAATTTGAGATGCTGGTTTGGTATTTGGAGCTAAAGAAAAGAGACCAGGTCCGTATCGTGCCGGAAGCTTTGCAGCTTGTATTCCCCTGGCTGAAACCCTATGAACGCCATCGGCGATTTACTAAATTTACTAAACCTTCTACAAGTCGGAATAGCCAGACTTCGGAGCAGTCGCTGGTATATGGAATTGAAGAAAGTTTGTTGCGTCAGTACGAAGAAAAGGTGCAATCCGGTTTCTTAAGCCTCAAGAAATCCTTTTTGAATAGCTGCCGGGACACGCGCTACCTAAGCCTGTTAATTACCGTCAGGCAGCAGCATGTTCATTCTCTGTTGTTTTTGGCTCGAATTCCAGCGGATGTGAAAGGTTTCCCTAATATGAACCTTCGCCCTGACGAACTGCTGCAATTGCAGGCAGAAGCAACGATATTTTTGACACAGAAGGAACCTGCGCTGGCAATTGTGCGAACCCGATCACTCGCTGAACTGGAAAGAAGGGCGGAAGGGCCTTTCTTTGAAACCGAAGCCTGGCTCAATTTTCTGGAATGGCTGGAAAATGCAGACATACCGAAGGCCCTGGAAGATTTTGATCGGGAGCGGAGCCGGCAGGAACCCAAAGCGCTGGTTGCGCCGATGAAATGGAGACATCCGCAACCCGAACGCAGTTTGCGAATCCTGTATGCCTTATTGCGGCGGGACAACTACCTGAGTGATGATTGTTCCTGGGAACATTTTTATATCCATTTTCGGAACCCATCAGCCAAGTCCATTCCCTGGGCAGCGAGTAATCGCTTATTGGTCCATTGGATGCTGACGTTGGTTGCGCGGGAGTACCTGCCTTCCTCCTATGCGACCAAATATGGAACCCTCCTTTCGCAGCATTTCCTCAATCGAAAGGGACGAATCATTACCCCTGCAAGCCTTTTTACAGGGGAAAGCAAAGCTACCCGTGCGCCGATCGGCGTGGAAAAGCTCGACGCCCTCTTGTCGGAGCTGGACACAATTTAATGGCTAGTATTAAAAGGGTAAGTCCTTACCCCATTACCCTTATACCAGCGGCACGATCCGAACTTGCTCCCGTTCGTTGATAGCGTCCGGGTGGCAGTAGGGGTTTCCAGTGGGGTAGGGGCCACCCGGTTTTTTCTCAAGTGTCCCAGCATGAAAAAGAACCGTCCCTTAGTCGACTGTTACCTCAGCCTGCCCGCAGGCCGGGAATTCTCACAACCCATTCCCATTCTCCTGCCTTATTCCCCAGGTCGCCTAAAGCCCGGAGTGGAAGTCGTGCTCTGCCGGGAAGGCAAAGGATTGAGTCTGGCACGGCTGCAAAGCCAGGATCCTCCCTCCCTGTATGATGACCTGCCCGACTCCATTTTCCATTGGCTGGAATCCCTGCATCCCTGCGCAGGTCTCCGCGCCTGGATTCGCAATTACTACGAACAGCAGGGCAGTATCTCCATTAGGCTATTTGCCGTGTATGTGTTTCAGCGAGTGGAGCTGTGAGGGACTTTTCATGCCCAGGTCTTATTGGGATCCCTCTATAAGCCTCTCTCCTTTTTTGATGAGCAAAAAAGGAGCACAACCTCACAAAAATTTAATGCAACGCACAAGGCCACCCCGGCGCGCCAAATTTTTGATGCCAACCCGCCTGGAAGGGAACATGAAGTTTAGCTTCATTCCATGGAGAATCAATCGAAGATCCCACCTCAGTGCGCTGGCCCTGCAGAAGCCATCGGGAGCAGGG
>CAYGTH010000865.1:0-2601 GCA_964352745.1 uncultured Bacteroidia bacterium | reverse complement strand
GAGATGGACGCAGGCTACCCAGACCCGGCATTATTTCCCAATTTGATTGCTTTTGGCCTCTGTTTCTCTGGCCTTTTTCTCTTTTTTTCAGGAGGGACTGATAGCAAATTAGCGACTTTCCAATTTGCCGGAACGGGCTGGTGGCAGGCAATTGTCCTTGTCGTTTTAGTAGCCTTTGTTCCCCTCGTGGCAGAGCGGGTAGGATTCATTCCTACAGTAGGCGTGCTGGTATTTTGTGTAGGGATGCTTTTTCGCACAAAACTATGGGTATCTGCCCTCACTGCGCTGATCACAAGCGGCTTAATTTATCTCATTTTTGTGCTCCTCTTAAACGTACCGCTATGATGCAGTTATTCAGTTGGCAGGGTTTACTTGCCTTGATACTGGGCGGTTTCTATGGGGCATTATTCGGTGCCATTCCAGGGCTGACCGCGACGTTGGCAGTGGCCTTGTTCATACCTGTCGCTTTTTTTCTGGATCCGATGGTGGCCCTCCCTGCGATTATTGCGATCTCTTCTGTAGCGATTTATGCGGGAGATGTAGGTTCGACCGTTGCCAAAATTCCCGGAACTCCAGCCAGTGCTGCCTATTTGGAAGAACTCTACCGGATCGGGCGGAAACGTGGACCTTATTATGGACTCGGTATCAGTGCCCTCGGCTCTTCAGTCGGCGGGATTCTGGGTACCATTCTCCTGATTGTCAGCGCCGGGAGTATCGCTTCTTTCACGACTAATTTTTCCTCTTTTGAATACTTTTGGATTGCCGTATTAGGGCTGACGGCTGGTGTATTTGCCGCAGGGGGCAGTCCGGTAAAAGGCCTGGTTTCGCTTCTGTTGGGATTGCTTCTGGCAACGGTAGGCATGAATCAGGGCCTCAGTAATCACCCGCGTTTTTACTTTGACATTCCGGATCTGCTTGGTGGTGTCAATTATATCGTCGCCATGATCGGTCTGTTTGGTTTTTCAGAGGTGCTGGATCAACTTTACCAGCAACAGAAAGCGATTCCAGATGCAGAAATAGAAGCCAAGCATACGGGACGGGAATTTTTCCTGGAGCCAGCTCGGCTGATTATTCGTGAAAAATGGTTGGTTATTCGCTCCTCCTTAATCGGCGTGTTTGTCGGTTTTTTACCGGGCGCAGGCGCTGATATTGGCGCGTGGGTTTCGAGTAGCTTTCAAAAGATTCGTTCCAATAACGATGAAGCCCATGATGATCAGGTAGTCTTAGCCGGAACGAGTAGTAATAATGCGGCAGTCGCCAGTGCCTGGATTCCTGCGCTTTCCCTGGGTTTACCGGGAGATACGGTAACGGCCATCGTATTGGGAGTATTCCTGATGAAAGGCATTACGCCGGGGCCTTTGCTTTTTGAACAACAGCCCGGATTGATCGCTTCCCTTTACCTCACATTTCTGATCTCGAATGTGGTGCTTCTTCCATTTTATGGCTACCTGACGGCACGCCTTGCTTCGTTTCTCATCAATCTTCCCGTTCAGGTATTGATGAGCGTCATCGCAGGCATTTGTGTGGTAGGGGCCTATGCGATCAACAACAGCGTATTTGATGTTTGGGTTATGCTCGCGATGGGATTACTCGCTTTTGGGCTCAAACGAGGTAAATTCCCCCTTGCACAGGTAGTACTCGGCATGGTGCTCGGCCCTATTATGGAAAAGAATTTCATGATCAGTGCCATCAAATCCAAATGGGACTTTATGAGCTTTTTCGAGCGCCCCATTGCCTTGGTGCTGATGGTTTTGACGATTGTACTGATTGGAGTTGCGTTGTGGATTAAAAGAAAATATCGGGAGCCAGATTCGGTTTAAGGAAATAAAAACCGACAGAATTCATTACAAATTCTGCCGGTTGCGATTGTGTTTTTGAAAGGGATTGTTCCCTTATATTTTCTTAAAGACCAGTCGGGTGATATAGATTCCGAATTGGTCTGTTTCTCCGCTATCACTTTCCACGCCACTGGTTACAAACATCAGTTCCCAGCCTTCAGCAGCCAATTGATTCATCTTGGAAGAAATCAAGGCATCATTTGAGGCAATGTTTTGAAAGTTGATTCCCACGATGCTATAGAAGTTGAGCAATTTGGATTCGGAAAACTCATCAATCTTGGCATCACGGCGACTCACATTGCCTTGATTGGATTTTCTGCCATCGGTACGCTCGGTTGTGAAATCATCGACTTCGACATCTGTTTGGTTCTCAATGATGCGAGAACGCCCAAGTCCGCCGGGGACGATAGATTCTACAATTGTAACGACCTTGTACTGAGGGGGAGTTTGAGCATTGACCATAACAATTGTGCTCAAGGCAAAAAGGGTCAATAAGATAGCATTTTTCATGATTTTCATATCGAAAAGAATTAAGAATTTAGGGTAAACAGGAGTAACTACTTTTTTGAACTCCCAGATTTTCAAGCTGTCAAAGTCAATTTTTTAATCCTGTTTGTATGCTTACGCACAAAAACAAGAAAGGATCAATGTCTTTTGTCAATCTTGTTGCTTCTAAGACAATTGTGATAAAAATATCCCTTATGCCGAGGGCATTTTTTTTTCTCCGGCTTGTAAATTATGAGATTTGAGGGGGGGATGTTGC
>CAYGTH010000864.1:0-2604 GCA_964352745.1 uncultured Bacteroidia bacterium | reverse complement strand
TGTTTTCCTTTGCGAACCTTGCGGTTATTCTTCGCTTACAGGAAAACTGGCCTACCCCCTCTTCCACCCAACAGAATTCAGGATTAAGCGGAATAATGTATCTTAGAATATCACACAACCGCTAAACTCTTGACTATGAACCTCAATGAAAACTCCTCCCGGTCTCGCCGGAACTTCTTCAAACAAGCCTTTGCCGCCGCTGCCCTGAGTGCCGCTGCCGGGCTTCCGCTCCATGCAAGCGACCCCGATTCTGAACCTATTCGTAAGAAAAACGAAATCCGCATTACAAAACTGGAGACGTTTAAAGTCAAGCCCCGTTTTCTTTTCCTCAAAATCCACACGGATACAGGGATCATCGGCCTGGGAGAGCCCATTACAGAAGGGCGGGCCGATACCTGCGCTGCGGCAGTTCAGGAAATCGCGCCCTACCTGATCGGCAAAGATCCGCGGCACATCATTCATCATTGGCAAGCGATTTATCGGCATGCATTTTATCGCGGAGGGCCGATCCTCACCAGTGCCCTGAGCGGAATTGAACAGGCCTTATGGGACATTAAAGGAAAGGCATTGAATGTCCCCATCTACGAACTCCTGGGAGGCCCTACCCGCCAGCGAATCCGTGTATATGCACATGCCCGAACACCGTCAGCCGTTCGAATCGCGAAAGCCTCTGGTTACACGGCCTTTAAGACCGGGGTTAAAAACGCCCGCCAATCTGGCATCGTCGCTTCTCCTCAATTTATCGAAGAAGCAACTGAAGCTTTTGCCAACCTACGTGAAGCTGCAGGAAAAGACGCTGACATCGGCATTGATTTTCACGGAGCCATCAGTCCGCAAAACGCATCCTTATTGATCAAAGCACTGGAGCCCTATCAGCCCTACTTCATCGAGGAACCCGTCAATTGTCAAAACGTAGATGTGATGGCAGAACTGGCGCGGGAAACGCACATCCCCATCGCCACGGGAGAACGAATCTTTACGAAGTGGGGATTCCGGGAAATCCTGGAAAAAGGAGCTGCCTCTATCCTCCAGCCCGATTTATGCCATGCAGGCGGCATTTTTGAGGCCCGTCTGATCGCCGGAATGGCAGAGGCTTATTATGCAGCTGTTGCTCCTCATAATCCATTAGGCCCTATCTCGCTCGCCGCAGGCCTGCAACTTGCTGCCAGCATTCCCAACTTTCTGTGCCAGGAGCAGGTCACCCTTGGGGAAGGATATTTAAAAGAGCCCTTTATCGTCAAAGAGGGTCATATCGACCTGCCTACCGGTCCCGGCCTGGGCATCGAACTGGATGATGAGGCCTTAGCGGATAAGCTGGGTCATGATTGGTTAAATCCAGAAACCTATCTGGAGTCAGATGGTTCGGTGGTGGATTGGTAGGCGGCAGGGAAATTTCCCGAACGAGGCTATCATTCGATTCCTTATTCAAGATTCAATACATACGGTAAATTTCGAGGGTTCAGGTCCTCGAAATTTGCTTTTTTTAAGAAGGGTTGTTCTGTTTTGTCTTCTTTTTGAGAGGCCTGCTGGCTCAGCACCAATCCGATTGCTGTCCCGATTCCAACGCCAATTGCAATTCCGATCGCAATGTTGTTAAAAACAACTCCGAGTGAAGTACCGATTCCGGCGCCCAGCGCAATTCCGATTCCGAGGTAATTATTTTTATTCATAGCACATACTCATCTGAGTGGAGAAGACTTGTACCTTGAATCTACTCACTTTCGGTATAACCTGCTCCCACTGCCAGGCATAGGGATGACAATTGACAAGTTTCCCATATCAATCTCTCATTGCTACAGTCAGAAAATACAAAAAGGTTCTGGGGTTAATAGTTAACCTGCGATGCCACAGCCACCGCTATTCACTTTCCAGGAAATTATTATCTTGAGGAATGGCACAGACACATCCTACTTACTCCCTCCTACTGCTGCCCATCTTCCTTGCACTGTTCAGTGGCTGTGGAACCGGAATCCCAGGTCCCGTGCAAGAAGAAATGGCACAACTACCCGATGCGGTAGATTATAATTTCCATGTCAAACCCATCCTTTCCGACCGCTGCTTTACCTGCCACGGACCGGATGCCCGGAAGCGGGAAGCCGATCTCAGATTGGACACCGAGGAAAGTGCCTACGCAGCACTTGAAAACGGCGGCCATGCCATCGTTCCCGGCAATATCCGGGGGAGTCAGTTGACACAGCGGATTCTCTCCAATGATCCAGAGGTGATGATGCCGCCACCGGAATCTAATCTCAGCCTGACAGCTGCCGAAAAAGCCGTTTTGGTTGCATGGGTACAACAAGGCGCGGAATACAAAGCGCATTGGGCCTTTGCGCCCCCGAAACAAAACCCGGTTCCGAAAGCTGGTGAAGGGTGGGCCCGAAATGAAATCGATCATTTTGTAGCTGACCAGTGGCAACTTAAAGGAATACAGGCTGCCCCGGAAGCTCAGCGGGAACAGCTCATCCGGCGGGTATTTTTTGACATTACAGGCTTGCCACCCGCTCTGACTGATCTCGATAAGTGGATGCAAGACGAACGATCCGATTATTATGAGCGAATGGTGGATAGCCTCCTTGCATTACCCGCTTATGGGGAACGCATGGC
>CAYGTH010000863.1:0-2607 GCA_964352745.1 uncultured Bacteroidia bacterium | reverse complement strand
GGATATCCTTTCCCAAAATGCCAAAGATCAGGGCATCGCCCCTGAAGCATTAATTGAGGCAGGACTGACAAAAATCAGCTCCAAAAATACCCATATAGATGTGTTCCGAAATCGATTAATGTTACCCATACATGATTGGATGGGTAACATTGTCGGCTTCGGGGCAAGAGCGATCGATCCTGCAGAACAGGTAAAGTATATCAACTCTTCTGAGTCAGTTGTATATAAGAAGAGCGAAATCCTGTTTGGTCTGCATCGTGCCAAGCAGGCCATCATGAAAGCGGATGCCTGCCTGATCGTCGAGGGTTACTTCGATGTGATCACCCCTTACGCAGCTGGAATCAAAAACATTGTAGCCACCTGTGGCACCTCTCTGACAGCTGACCATGCCCGGATTATCTCCCGGTTTACCAGCAATGTAACGCTCATTTTTGATGGCGATGAGCCTGGACAAAAAGCTACCCGTCGTAGTATAAGGACCCTCCTCGAAGCAGGCCTTACGCCTAACATCCTTACGCTTCCAGATGATCACGACCCTGATAGTTTTATCCAGGCTCATGGCACAGAAGCCTGGGCCCAACTCGAAACACAAGATTGGATATCGTATTTAATCACAAGCAGGGACATCTCTGATCCCAAGCAGAAGATCGAGGTTGCCAAAGAAATTGCCCTCCTGCTCGATACCATCCCACATGACATAGACCGACAAGTATATCAGGAGGCAGCCAGCCTCCGACTTAATATCAATCTCAATGGACAACAACCCAAAGAAGAAACAAATCCTGCTCAAAAAACCGATCACAATTTGGCTGGTGGGGAAAAAGTGCACCGTGCTGATCTCGCTGAATTTCAATTAGGACTGCGCCGCAGATGGAAAGATTACGAAATCATCTGCAGCAGAATGGGCTGGAAACCCTGTGAAGATTTCCTGAGATCGGATGATGGCGGCATAGAAATTCATTATCGCGATATAAAAGGGGATCCTTTTATGATCGAGCGGGAGAAGCAAAAGGTAGCGGCAGTCCGGATCACCACACATCGCAGCAGTCGCCCCAACGCCGTTTACATTCCGCCAGCTGTACGGGAGATTTATGAAAATGAAGAAATAACAGAAGATAATGTCGCCGGGATCCCCTTACTGATCGTTCGGGACGAGATCACTGCATGGATGCTGAGTGAGATGGGGCAGCCTGCATTGGGAATCAATCGACTGGATGGATTCACTGTCAAACCAGGTAGCAAGAGTCTCCACAAGACGATCAACCAGGTACTCTCACTTGGATTTCGTAGAAGTATTTACCTCATGTCGGGAGAGGCATTCTCTCTGCCGCCTGCTCCCCGCAAGGCAAGTGAGAATCCCTACTCGTCAATCGATGCAGGAGCTGTTGCAGAAGCATACGTGAGTGCCCTCATCGCAATGAAGGAAGCCTGGGCAGACCGAAACATATACCTCGTATATCCCGCTCTCGAATCTACCTACCTCGATGCAAAAGATATGCACTGGGTGGATCGCCTCATCTTATCTATTCTCTCCGAATATCCGATACAACATCCCGGTGAAGTAGGATATGCATCCTCCCTTACAATTCATGCCCCCAATCGCAGAGACATATTAGAGGCTGAGATCATCCGCGAGATCCGCAACATGATGAGCCAGCCGGTTTCCGATCTCTATGCTGCAATCAATGTGTCGGATACGACGCAGGCAGGATATCGGAAATTGGTTAGGTTGAGTTCTCCCCAGGCCTTCTTCGATCTCCATGGATTGGAGAAGCTGGGGGAGACTTTTCAACTGGGCAATTACCTATATGAGGTTGACAGGGATCTGCAAGTCAAGGTCCAGGACAAAGCGATCGCCTTGCAATCGATTGTAGAGAGGGATGGGATTTACTGGGCAAGAAACCGGGACGGAGAAAAGAATATCACTGACTTTATTTTCCTGCCCAAACTCAAAATCCTAAGCGACACCGTGTATGTCATGTCGGAGATCGAAAGCGTATATGGCAAAAAGGTGCCGGTCGTGCTGCAAGGGACGATGTTTACGGATGCAAATGCATTCTACCTGGAAATGTTTAGGCTGGGCGACTTCTTTTTTACCGGTACCTCTTCCCAACTCAAAGAGGTATTCAAACTCGTAATGCGGGGCATCGATACCGCTCACCTCGCTGACTCCCTCGGTCTTAGACAGGTGCCAGGCACCGAGGAGGAAGCCTATGTAATGGGCAATGGCGTCATAACAGAGGATGGCATTTTTATAGGAGCCGATGAATCCGGCCTGGTCGATATCGAGGGCGAAAAAATATGTCTCCCTGCTGTAAGCCCCTACAAGTTTTCGGCATCGCACGACAAGACTTATAAGATGCATAGCAATTTTCGCTATGAATCGAGTGAGTACGACCTCAAGTCCTGGATCAGTCTGATGTTCGGTGCCTATCCCAGCCTGGCTCATGTAGGGATTGCTCACCTGGTAGCGACCGTCTGCCGAGATATTATATTTGACGCAAACGAAAACTTCCCCCTATTCTCCCTGCAGGGAGAGGCATCCGCAGGAAAAACAAGTTTCGTAAACAGCATCACAGCCCCCTTTGGGAAGGTCATGCAAATGGG
>CAYGTH010000862.1:0-2607 GCA_964352745.1 uncultured Bacteroidia bacterium | reverse complement strand
CCACGAATACAGCGGCCCTGGCTGGCGTGATCGATCTGTTCAATAGTACTTTTTCTGCCGAAAAAGCAGCGAGTCTGACCGAACAAATCGTTGTAGGCTATTCATTTTCTTATCCGATGGGTGTGCTCGGGGGTATGATGGCAATTATCCTCATGGAAAAGTTCCTAAAGATTGACTACAAGGAGGAGCAGAAAATGCTGAGAAAAGACTACCCCCTTGAAAATGAATTAACAAGCACGACGATCCTGATCAGCAATCCCGCTTACTGCGGAATATCGCTTCGGGAACTTTTTCGTCAAAACGACTGGAATGTGGTCTTCGGTCGGATTATGCAGGGCGGCGACCTTCGCCTGGCCAACTGGGATACACAATTTCAGCCCGGAGATACAGCGCTTCTGGTGGGTAATAAAGACGAAGTCGAAGAGATCACCCAGAAACTCGGGAGTCAAAGCGAAGAACCGCTCCAATATGACAGACGCAAGTTTGACGTTCGCAGAATATTTGTCTCCAATCTCAAAATCGTAGGCCGTACCATTGCCTCTCTTAATATTCCGGAGAAGTACAATGCCATCATCACCCGTATCCGTCGTGGTGATATTGATATGCTGGCGCGGGGCGATACTGTCCTGGAAATGGGAGACCGAATCCGCTTTGTCGCCAATCGTGAGGACCTCGATGCCCTTTCCACGTACTTCGGCGATTCCTATACCAAGTCGAGTAAGATCAATCTCTTTTCCTTTGGACTCGGCATTGGATTGGGATTATTACTCGGTATGATCGAATTCTCATTCGGCGGACAAGTAACCTTTAAGTTGGGATATGCAGGTGGGCCGCTGATCGTGGGACTGGTACTCGGAGCCTTACGACGTACAGGCCCCATTGTCTGGATGTTGCCGTATAGCGCAAATATTACCCTTCAACAAATTGGGCTGATTCTCCTACTGGCTACGATCGGCGTTCGCTCCGGAAATGCCTTTATGCAAAGCCTGTCGATAGAAGGAGTTTGGATATTCCTTGCCAGTTCGATAATTAGTTTACTTACCGCACTAGCCATCTTATTTGTAGGCTATAAAATCGTCAAAAAGCCCTTCACACTACTCATGGGCATGGTCGCCAATCAACCCGCGATCCTCGATTTTGCCACTACCCGCAGCGGCAATCGCATTCCCGTGATTGGCTTTACGATGATGTTCCCTATCGCGGTTATCACAAAAATCGTCATCGCTCAGATTCTGTTTTTGTTTTTGCAAGCTTGAGGAACTCTCTATCGTCCCCTCTCCGAAGCCTATTAAGCGCATGGATACAGGAAAAATCGCAAAAGCCCTCTTCAACAAATACGCTCAGCCGTACCAGGATAAATTCATGGATGCGGAGACCTATGTCGATACTTATACTGCGTTTTGTGAACGGATCCAGGCAAAAGGGGCTGCCATTTTGGAGGTAGCATGCGGGCCCGGAAACATTACCCGGCACCTGCTGGCCCAGCGTCCGGACTTCCAGGTACTGGGCATTGATCTGGCTGAAAAAATGATCGATCTGGCCCGAATCAATAATCCCGATGCGGAATTTCGGGTAATGGATGGCAGGAATATCAGTGAACTGAAGCAGCAATTTGACGGCATCATCTGCGGCTTTGGCCTGCCCTATTTGTCTCAGGAAGAAGCCCTGTTATTCATCCGGGATGTTTCTCAATTGCTACGACCGGGCGGCATTTTGTACCTCAGCACGATGGAAAATGACTACAGCAACTCCGGCTTCAAAGGACCGGGCTCCGGCGGCTCCGATCAGTTGTACACGTACTATTACGAGGCCGATTTCCTGACCGAATCCCTCCACCAAAACGGACTTGCCCTGATCGATCTCCAACGCAGGCCTTATTCGGAATCAGATGGTTCAATTACCACGGATTTGTTCCTGCTTGCGCAAAAATGAGAAGCTACTGTTGGCACGGAAAAGCCGTTAAGGGATCATACAGCAAGCTATTGAATACAAATTATGCAAAAGTCCATATTCTCCCTCCTGTTCGCAATCCTGGTCTTATCCCTTTTTTGCGCTTGCGACCCTGGTGTTCAATACAGCCAAATCATTGAAAATCAGTCTGATTACACCCTCCATATATTGCCTCGTGACTCCGTGCAGGTCCGGGGAAATCTTTTACTATTCGATAGCTTGATGGCCAGTCCCGGAACAGAGATACAAATCGTCGATCATGGAGAAATCGGCCAGGTAGCTCAATTTGCAGACTGCCCCTTTTATTCCGATTCTATTCGAATCAGCATTGAAGGATCAGATTCGCTTCAAGTCAAAATAGCTGTGCACGATCCTACAACCTGGACATACCGGATTCTTGATGAGTCATTTAACGGAGGTGGTATCTGCGAATGCCGCCTCGTGATTACCAATACAGACATTCAATAAAGACTACTATTAAGAGAAACGATTTGAATAGAATGATTAGAGACTATATCTTAGTTCGACTTTCGCCAATCCAATTGTTCAACCCTACCGAGGATGTCCATCAGTCCAACCCATGATTAATTATCACACCTCGCTTTATACAGGGCGATGTTTGATATTTCAGATCAGGCCGAAGGCCCAGCCGCTTAG
>CAYGTH010000861.1:0-2609 GCA_964352745.1 uncultured Bacteroidia bacterium | reverse complement strand
GTGCGGGGCAGGCTGCTGTTCCCGATGGCTTCTGCATCGCCGACCCGCCTGGGTGGGAAAGAGGGAAGAGGAGGCAGGAGAGAGGGGTCAGGAGAGAGGGGGCAGGAGTCGGGAAGAGAGGGAAGAAGGAAGAAGGAAGAAGAAGAAAGAAAGAAGAATTTTCAATCGAAGATCACATCTAAGCGGGCAGGCCCAGCAGCCTCGTGGTCGGGAGCCTGCCCCGCACCTCGATGCGGGGGTCGGAATGCGGGAGGCCTTAGGCTGCGAGGGTGCTTTTGGTACTTTTGGCACCTTCCAAAAGTACAAGCGGATAGAAAATAGATCATTATTTCGATCCTAAAGCGCTAGTATCGCTCGAACTGTATTCATCGCGGCTTCTACAGCTCCTTCCATGTACCCCCCAAATTGAGGGGAAGTTTCTGAACCTGAAATCATCAATTTCCCTTCCCCAAAAGACTGTTGGTAGATTGCATGACCCTGGTGCTGATGGGGAATCGTAGCGGGAGTATCCGGATGTCGGGTAAAGGCTTCCTCAGCCCAAAGGACTTCCCGGTATTGAGTATATGTCTGAGCTTCCGGGCCCAGTATGCGCGTCAGTTGAGCCACGATCTGTTGTGTCCGTTCAGTTATCGAAAACTGGGAAAAAGCCGGATTGATAAATCCACATAAGGCAAATTGAGTATCTGTAAAATCACTTTGGTCATAGAATTCGCTAGCTGGCCCTGCGTGGCTGAACAAAGTGCCACCACCCGCTGATTCCCGCCAAAAGGGTTGTTCATAAACAAGTCCAGCTTTGACCGAATCGCCCATCCAGGTGTGGGTTTCCTTTGCTATCTGCATAAACTGGGCGGGTAATTCGGGTTCAAAATGGATACTTCTGGCGAGTAGGGCAGGGGGGATCGTGCTAATGACGATATCTGCGTCAAGATTGAGGCTGTCAGTTACTACCTGGACTTTTGTTTCGGTCGAATTGAGCCTTCGAACAGGCTGTGAAAGGTGCAATTCATCAGGAGAAAGCTCATCTGCCAATGCATGAATGAGGGCCGAAGTACCGCCTTTGACCCGGTAATTGGGAACTTGGGGAGGCATGTCATACAACTGAGGGGGGATTCCTGAGCCGGGTTCAAAATGAACTTTTGTATTCATCTGCTGAGGAAATCGATCCAGCCCCAGATTTCCTAATAGTCGCATGAGATTCGGATGATGATCCCCAAACCAGGTAGCCCCCATTTCCAACGGCGGATGATCTGATGCGGTATTATGGGTGAATATTCTTCCGCCAATCCGATCACGAGCTTCCAATATTCGAACCTTCATCCCTGCTCTCTTGAGTTGAGCAGCAATGAGCAATCCGGAGAGGCCCGCACCGATAATGACGATATCGCGTTTTGTCATGAGGGCAAATATGCAGAATAATACAGGCTTCTTTGGCAGAAATGTACCTAATCAAGCTATGCTCGTAATTATTTTTCAACCTTCCTCGCACGTAAATTGCAAGCTGCTGGTATCGGGCAAAAGCCCCATTGAAATGTGAGCAATTGCAATATGGAAATCAGACTTATCACGGCAGCACAAACAGACCTCCCTTTCTTGCTGGATTTGCGCATCCAAACCATGGAAACCCATTTACAGGAAGCCTCCATCCAATTAACTGAAGAGGAGCATCTTATGTGCGTGGAAGAGCATTTTGATTGTGCGTATCTGATCATTCATCAGGAAGAAACAGTAGGCCTCCTGAAATGCCGGGAGACCGACTCCGCAGTAGAAATTATGCAATTCCAAATCCTGCCTGCTCATCAGAGAAAAGGAATCGGGCGGCTGGTATTGGATCAGGTGAAGACTGAAAGTAAACAGCTGCAAAAACCAGTCATTCTGAGTGTGTTAAAAGCAAATCACGCTCAGCAGTTATACCTGCGAAATGGCTTTGTTCAGGTGGGAGAGGATGACCTGGAATATCATTTCGAATGGAGACCTTAAGCCTGGGTACGAGTTAGGTACGATTTGTACTGCTTTCGGCTCCATTGCCAAATGATGAGTACCGATCCAACAGCTAATATCAGGTAGATCAGTTTCGCGCTGTGGCAGGTGGCTAAATAGCCGGGTACATATTGGATTAGCATCCACATAAGCGTAGAAACGAAGCCGGCAAGGAGCAGGCATCGGGTCAGCAATTGCCCCATATAATGATGAAACCGTTTTGCTTCCAGAGGGAGCTGAATGAGCATAGCTGTCCAGTGGGCTTTTCTGCCGAGATAGGCATAAGTCGTGAATTCGGCGAAAGAATACCCTTTTTCTTCGGGGGCAAAGTCAAACTCTTCAAAAGTGCTGACATAATAAGCATACAGGCAGTACAGCATGAGCAGACTGAGTACAATCAACAAGGGCATCCAGGTGAGTCCCAGTAGCGAAACGAGGGGATTTGCTTCATGACTCAGATCAGGGGTGTATTGATAGGTCGAATAGGCATCATAGGCCCGGGTGATAAGCAGTAGAAAAGATACAATCAGGAAGGTGAGGCCTTTATGCATAATCAGAATTGTCAATTATGGGGAATGAGTCGGCTTTACATTTCATTTATTACAAATCCTTATGCATGACTTGTTCAAATG
>CAYGTH010000860.1:0-2609 GCA_964352745.1 uncultured Bacteroidia bacterium | reverse complement strand
CAGCAACATGCCAACAGGCTGCAGAGGAGTTATTTCTCATGGGAAAAGCACAGGAAGGGTACCAACAAGGAAATTCGCATGGCGCGCCCTACCGCTACAACGAAGATACCTGGGCGGATGACATGGAATGGGGGGCAGCGGAATTATTCCGGTTGACCCGCAAGGGAGACTATCTGGAAGATGCCATTCGCTATGCCCACCTGATCAAAGATGAAGGCTGGATGGCGCGAGATACCATGGTGCACTACCAAAAATATCCCTTCATGAACATGGGGCACTATTCCCTCTATCAGGTCGCACCCGCTTCTCTCAAGCCTCAGTTGGCGGGCTGGTACCAGGCCAATATTGAAAAGGTCCTCAAACGTGGCCAAACCAATGCTTTTGAGATTGGGGTCCCCTTTTTATGGTGTTCCAATAACCTCATGGTCAATTTCATTAGCCAGGTCATGCTCTATGAAAAAATGACCGGAGATTCCCAATATCATGCTGCTATGCTCCTGCATCGGGATTGGTTGTTTGGCCGGAATCCCTGGGGGACCAGCATGTTTACCGGCATTCCATCAAATGGAGAAACCCCCTTTGATGTGCACATTCCCCCCCGGGTCCTGTTGAAGGATACGCCACCCGGAGGCTTGATCGACGGACCGATTTTTAAAACCATTCATGATAAATTGTTGGGCCTGGTGCTGAATGAGCCGGACGAGTTTGCGGAATTTCAGAACGACTTTGTGGTCTATCATGATGATGTTGGCGACTACTCCACCAATGAGCCGACCATGGATGGAACGGCTGATGCGATTTTGATGATGGCGCTGTGGAGTATGGGGGATTGATGGCCTTTTTTCACCACTCAGGCATGTAGGACACTGAGAAAACACTAAGCAGGCTTGACCTGAGATTTTGGAAACTCCGCTTAGTGCTACTTTGTGCCCTTTTTTCCTTAGTGGTAAAAACCAGGACCCAATTCTACCACTGAGACACTAAGAACACTAAGTAAGACACATAGCAATCGAGGATTGAACTTGGTATGGCCCCTTTTTTCCTGAGTGGTGAGAGCAGAACCTATGGCAATCTGCCAAATTCATACCCGCTCGCTTTCAATTCATCAATTAACTCCGGCAATCTGTCATAGAACTTGTCTGTCCGATCCGGATGAGTGCCGATATGGATTAGGAGAATGAAGCCATTGAGACCGGACGATGAGTTCGCTTCATACGCGAGTATACTCCGGTAAATCCGTTCGCTTGAGACATATCTGTTTCCCATATCTGGCGTCGTATAATCGGCATTGGAACGGGTGCCGGGGCTAAAATTAATCAGCCTCAAGCCCAATTCGTGTGTCCAATCACTGATCTGCTGGTTATACCACTCATAGGGGGGCATGAACCAAATAGCTTCGCTCCGCTGAATCCCAAAATGGGCCATCGCCTCATAATTCTGGAGCAGATCCTCAGTGAATTCAGTTTTGCTCACCAGCAGGGAGTCCCGATGTTCCCAGGGGGCATAGAGCAGGTGCTTATCTGAATGTGGCCCGAGGTAATGCCCCCGTTTGATGAGCGTTTTGATGAGCTTTCGGTTTTCTCGTTCCCGATAAAAGTCGCCGGTGAAAAAAAACTGTGCATGGATTTTCTGTCGCTTCAGGATGCCAGGAATTCGCTTACGTCCATCGTTGTAGTCTCCTCCCGTGAAGGTGAGAAAAATGCGTTTTTGCGTAGTATCTGTCCGCTCCAGACCGCCTAGTCTGACAACAGCATGGTCATACAGGGCCTCGATTTCCGAGCTATTCTGAGCGAAAAGGCCAGGAAAAAGAAGGCAGCAGAATGCAAAGAGAAGGAGGTATTGTCGCACGGGAAGAAATTATTTCACAGAGATGCACAAAGGATCACGAAGCTTCACGGAGTGTATGATAAATAATTGTGGGGACCTATTGTTGGGAATATAGTATCTTTCTTGTAAAGTGCTTAGTTCAAACATTGTCAAGTTGGTCGAAAAGGGCTGCAATCACTTGGGCACATACAATGAATAATGGTCAGGCGATTTGGATTCGCCTGACCATTACCTCTTCATCATGGTCTCTACCAGACAGGAAGGATAAATAGGAATCGACTCAATCGTGTACACCATAACTGCTCTTGGTGAAGATGCTGAAGGTTTAGGAGGGATAAAACAGCATGAATTGGAACAAGAAGAATGGCAAGGAAGAAAGTGGAAATTCGATAACATTTCATTTAGATTTATCAGAACTCAGGGACTGTACCAATTCTATTATGATTACAATGAATAAAATAAAAACTGGTAACAAATGATTTAGCACATACCTCTACTGAGTTATTTGAAACTGAAATGCAAAGCCGATACTTTAGGAGATATTTAAAGAGTTCAGAGGCACGTGCCATATCTGGACTCTACAAACGCTAAAAATTAAACTCCCCTACCCCACTATTACCTATTCTGGGGCAAAACTCAACTCCTCAATAAAGTGCCGCTTTTTTGCCTATTGTTGGGCAAGCCCTGAAATTGGGACTGTATGCTGAATCTCCGATTGATCTTCATAGTAATCCTGCTGCCCAGTAGCTCCGCCAAACCACCATACCTTGTATGGCGGATGT
>CAYGTH010000859.1:0-2611 GCA_964352745.1 uncultured Bacteroidia bacterium | reverse complement strand
CTATATACCGATGTACAACTGGCCGTCTCCAAACACCATGATTCCGAGATTGCCCAATGTGCGCTTTCCTATTTGCTGGATTGATTTGAGGAAACTAATGGATGATAAGTAAGTAGATGAACAGATTTAAGTAATGAGTATTTAGACTGAATCCTGCTGCTACAAAGTCTCCTTAAACCATAATACAATCTCCTTTTGAAGAGAGGGATACATGCTCCCGTAAAATATAGGAACTCACCCCATCCACAGCAAGATCGCAATACACAGCAAAACAAACCAGCCCGGATGTTTGCCGCGTGTTGCGACCAGGACCAATAAGGAACCTGCGAGCATCACATATTGGATAGCAGCGATCATAAACCCGGTAAATTCGGTAGCTGCGGCATTCGGGATAGCCGATACCTGCATC
Source organism: uncultured Bacteroidia bacterium (assembly GCA_964352745.1). GTDB lineage: Bacteria > Bacteroidota > Bacteroidia > J057 > J057 > CAYGTH01. Next base: position 2,202 of record CAYGTH010000859.1, on the reverse strand, counting down.
AGAAGCAGCCCAAAGCCCGCACCGAAGACCGTCGCCAAATGCCAGGTCGTCCAGAGAATGCGCAAATGCCTTTCTCTCAATTCCTTGCTGCTTGCAGTAGGAACCAGATTATTTCCCACTCGCCTGGGATGAAAAATCAGGTATTCCCCTATCACAGAATGCGCGATTCCCAGGAGGATGCATAAGATGCCGGCACTCAAAAAATACACATTCATGACGGAGGGATTAGGCGATGAGTAGGAGCGGGGACATAAGTAATATACGGAAAATAGGGAAATCTGTCAGGCAAATGAATTCAAAAATAACCTCCAGGTGGGCCGGTAAACTCAGGCGTCTGTGGTCGTAGGGCTTATCACAAAAGTTTTTTCACCATCCGATATTGACTCCCTTCTTCTGTTTTAATCACGTAGCCTATAGCTTCATATAGCCGAATGGCAGGGCTTTCTTGATACACCTGTAACCGGATGAGGCTATATTTTTGGGCCGAAAAAATCGCTTCAATCTGCTTCAGCATCTTTTTGCCGATCCCCAGGTTTCTAAATTGCCTGCCTACCTGAATGGTATTTACGTAGCCCTGCTGATCCTTTTCGCTAAGATGGAAAAACCCTACCCGAATTTCTCCTATCTGGCAAATCCGTACGATTTCTTCATCGGCTTGTCTGCGAAACCGATCCGGCTCCCATGTGATGCCATATCGCTTAAAATAGAACCCCATATTTTCTTCTATGAGGCTGTTGCAATACGAAAAATCGGCTGCTTGATACGGAATGAATTGAAGAGGTCCTTGTAGTGTCATGGAAGGGAGGCTGCCTTTCATTTTTGGAAGGGTTGCTTACCTGAATACCCGGAACTATTTTACGGATCATTTTTTCATACAAATCCTTTTCTTCTCCAATCCCAACTGCTACTCAGCATATTGGGAGCAAACGCATACAGGCTAACTGAAATATCCGAATAATCGAGCGAACTACAAAAGCTATTTGCCCAGCGTGTTGAGCGTTTCAAACCCTACCGGAGAAACATACGACATTTGCCAGCCCGCGCGCCGGAGAAATGTCGTATGTTTTCAGAGATCCCCCCAACTGCTATCGCCCAAATTAAACCGCAGCCATAAATTATTCACTTCTCTGCTTCTAATATCAAAGTATAGGTTTATTTTTACAGGTCTGAATTCGCCTGCTCTCATCCAGAAGTCTAAACCATCATTAGGTATGAATGCTAAACATTTTGCCCTTTTCCTGATCTTTCTAATTGCTTCATCCGGTATTCACGCCCAGAAGAAAAAAGATGCCGAAAACAAAACTCCTGATTATTGGCTGAAGTCCAGTCAACTCAGCGGGCTGAAATTTCGGAGCATTGGCCCTGCATTGACATCGGGAAGGATTTCGGATATTGCAGTTAATCCCAAAAATGTCAATGAGTACTACGTCGCAGTTGCCTCCGGAGGCGTTTGGAAGACGACGAATCATGGTGTGACCTATAAGCCTATATTCGACGCTGAAGGATCTTATTCCATAGGATGTGTCACCATGGATCCCAATCAATCGTCAACCATTTGGGTAGGAACAGGGGAAAACAACAATCAGCGATCTGTGGGGTATGGGGATGGCGTTTATAAGTCTATTGATGGTGGAAAGTCATGGAAAAATATGGGCTTGAAGAAGTCTGAACACATTTCCAAGATCATTGTCGATCCCAGGAATTCGGATGTGGTGTATGTGGCGGCTTATGGTCCCTTGTGGTCAGAAGGGGGAGATCGTGGTGTTTACAAATCTACAGATGGGGGAGAGAATTGGACGCGAATCCATTTTATTTCAGATAATACCGGGACCTGTGACCTGGTCATGGATCCTACCAATCCCGACATTCTATACGAGGCGGTCCATCAGAGAAGGCGACATGTATTTACCTATATCGGAGGTGGGCCTGAGAGTGCCCTTTTTAAAACAACGGATGGCGGTACATCCTGGAAAGAATCGAATAGCGGATTACCTAAGGGAAAAATGGGGCGTGTGGGCTTAGCCATTTCGCCTGCTGATGCCAATGTAGTGTATGCAATTGTGGAAGCAGAAGGGGATAAGTCCGGATTTTTTCGATCAAGTAATAAGGGAGCGAGCTGGGAGAAGCGCAGCAAACACGTAACCTCGGGGAACTATTATCAGGAGATTATCTGCGATCCTGATGATGTCGACAAGGTGTTCA
>CAYGTH010000858.1:0-2620 GCA_964352745.1 uncultured Bacteroidia bacterium | reverse complement strand
TGGGAGAGTAGGTCCCCGCCAGCCTTTATCTAGTCCCTTCATCACCTGATGAAGGGACTTTTTTTACATGCATCAGCGCGATAACCGGGGAGTCCCAGGATGCAAGATTATCCGATTTATTATAGGAAGGATCGCAGGCTTTTATGTAACTTTGCCTATCGATTTTCGTCTATATATAAGATAGACGAAAGTCATTGGAAGCTCACGCTTCACGTTTTTTGAAATGGGGTCGACATGGCATCGACGGGATGATCTCGATAAGTTGTAAGCATGCAGTGGTTTGTAGAGGTACCACTTAAATCCACATCTGCAACATTTTAAATGGCGAAAATAAATTTGCGCTGGCAGCTTAATTAGATTAAGCTCTCAGATGTCGCCCGAGCAGTATTGATTACCGGCTGTTCATATGGGAGGCACATCAACCACAGGTGGTCTGCTGCAGGAACTCGCTTCGATTCCTGATTAAGATAAGAGGCACCCTCATATTACAATGTCCTGCCGTTCGGATAGTAATATGAAAATCAAAGAGCGACTAAGCATGTAGAAGGACTTATACTTGTCTTCTCCGGACCCGGGTTCGATCCCCGGCGACTCCACCCAAAATCCCCTGTATCCGTTTTGGATACAGGGGATTTTTTCATAGTCCTATCGTATCCGCTCAATAAGTTGAGGATTGCTGCACCAAGGCCATGTTTAGCAGTCTGCTATAGCCGGATTCCGATCCGGCTAGCCAAGTGACTTTGATTTGGCGAATAGGATTGGCGGACCGGAATCCGCCAATAGCCCTTGCAGGACTAAGTCGTTACGCGGAGCATTTGAAATGCGAGATGGGAATCTCTCACCAGCACAATGGACAGTTTTGTTGCGGGATTACAAATCCCGCTAAGCTGTATTGCGAGAGTCATTATTCCGACCGGTAACTCTTTGATTACCAGGGATCCTTCTTCCCAAACAGCCTTACCTGCTCATATAGGGGGTTTTGTCATTATGTTGTTGTTTGTATACGTGTTGATTTTTATTCTCGAATATTTCGACTTCGGTATAAAAATTGAGTACTTACATTCAACGATTTTTACATGACCAAGTCCTGTTTGTTAAGACTCCCTGCCCTAAGACTTTCCCTGTTTTGTATTTGCTTACTCCTGCTAACATTTTCCAACTCGGCATACGGGCAAGGGGACAGTCGCGGGTATCGTCACGGAGCGATGTTTGAAGGAGGCGGCCTCGGGCGGTATTCCTTTAATTATATGAGATGCTTATTTGCCAAAAACCGTATTCAGGGCTATATGCGGGTCGGTGCATCTGTTTACAAGGATCAATTAGCAGTACCCGTAGGGCTGGTATTAAATTTTTTGCCGGGAGACCATCACCCCGAAGTGAGCCTTGGCGTAACGCCTATGTCTACGGGATACCAATTTTGGGAACGGGATGAATCTGATATTGAAATTGATTTGACGCTTGGAATCGGCTATCGGTATGCGCCATTGGGGAAACGCTGGTGGGGCTCAATCGGTGCCTTTCCCGCTATTCGGTTAGATCCGGTTTCTGTAAACTCTTCCTTTACAACTGCTAAAATACGTGCCCAGGCAGGCGTTTCAATTGGATATTGGCTCGCGAGGTAGGAAGATATTGAGGCCAGGGGAATATTTAGGGTACCAGTGAAGTCTAAGCTTCAAACAAAGTGTCCTAACGATTCTGGCTTATGAAAACTTCGCTACTCTTTTGTCTGTTTCTAGTGAGTTTCTTGTTTGTATCAGCTCAGGACTATGCCTTGAGAGGCAAAGTCACGGGCCCCGATGAACAACCTGTTGAGTCAGCTACTGTGAGGCTCAACGGACTCAACGGCGCAGTCGTGCAAGGTGCACTTACAGATGCCGGCGGTCGATTTCGATTGTTTCCCGTAACACCGGGAACCTATGAAATGCTGATAGAAGCTGCTGGTCTTGAGCCTAAGAAACAACGTGTCACAATTCTCGATCAAAGTCTGCACCTGGGAACCCTCAACCTGGAACCCCGGAATTATAGCCTGGATGAAGTCGAAATTAAAGGAGAGCAAGCCCAGGCTCAGCAAATGGGGGATACTACTCAATACAATGCGGGCGCGTTCAAAACGAATCCCGATGCGAATGCGGAAGACTTGATTGCCAAGATGCCGGGCATTGTGATAGAACAGGGGAAAGTTCAGGCCCAGGGAGAAGATGTACAGCAAGTATTGGTTGATGGGCGGCCATTTTTTGGAAATGATCCCACCGCTGCGCTCCGAAATTTACCCGCTGAAGTAATAGATAAGATTCAGGTATTTGACCAGCAAAGTGAACAATCTCAATTCACGGGATTTGATGATGGTCAAACTACCAAGACAATCAACATTGTCACGCGCCTGAATATGAAAAATGGGACCTTCGGCCAGTTATCGGGTGGGTATGGAACCGATGATCGATATCGGGGAGCGGGTAGTATCAACCAATTCCAGGAAGATAAGCGCCTAAGCGTATTGGCGCAGGCTAACAATATTAACGACCAGAACTTTTCATCCGAGGACTTATTAGGTGTAATTAGTTCGACAAGCGGAGGAAGAGGGCGAAGAGGTGGATTTGGCGGCGGTGGGGGAAGGCGACCC
>CAYGTH010000857.1:0-2621 GCA_964352745.1 uncultured Bacteroidia bacterium | reverse complement strand
CTGCTACAGTGGATTCAGAATGCGTACAAAGATGCGAGGTGCGTGTTACAAAGGGGTTTGTAACTCAGGATGGCAATTCGCTACTGAAGATAGAACATCCTCCCCGATACCGACAGATTGCCCTGCACCTTTATGAGAAAGAAAGTTCGGCAAAGGTTTAGATAGATTTCCCAACCAAAAAACCCTGCTGCTGCCGGTACCGTGAGGGAGGTGTTTTGCGTATTCATTTGTTGTCTTGTTTAACCTGTTTGCATAAAAGACAAGCAGTCAGATCTAATTGCATGGTATTCATGAAAAAAATCAAAAAAACAGGGCAATAAATTTAAAAACGTCCAAATCTGGCTAAAATAGAGACCTATTCTTTCACTTCTATCCAAGCCCCCAAGTAAGAATTTTTCATTTCATGCAAGGGAAATGGGAAAAAAGCCAGATATCTCGTACCATTTGGGGTGCTTGCCTAAAGTCAGGCACCGAGTTTTTCCTTGAAATATCCCATCACTTTCTCCATTGCCTCCCGGGTGGGATGCCCCGCTTCATCTACAAAGTCCAGCGTCAATACTGCATGCGCTTTGCCAGGCAAGGTGTGTAGTTCCACGCAGGTTTGGTCTGGGGAATTGAAGGTCTGGTCGATCAGTTCAAATCGCCGGGGCGTACAGAGTTTGTCTCCCTCAAACCGAAAAGCCAGCATGGGTCCATGTTCTGCCAGGCGATTCTGCACCTGCTCCACCTCTTCCTGACTCATGTGCAGTCCGGTTCCTTTGATAATAGGCAGGGAAGGCTGAGACGCTACGGCAGCCAGTACACTGTCATCCGCCATCAGGGAAATCGCAAAATTCCCTGTCAGGCACATGCCAATGACTCCTACTCCGGGCAGATTAGCCTCCGTACGGATATGTTGACACAGTGCTTTCAGCCATTCCACGATCGGGCTGCTCCGGTTAGTAGCAAACAGGTGAAATTCTTTTCGCATACAAAACACGCGCAGGAGGTTACCGGCCATACTCAGTTTCCCAATGGGGCCAAACAAATGGGGCAGCACTACCTGAAACCCCTGATCGACCAGGCGATCCGCAAGCAAAAGTGTTTCGGGGCCAATTCCCGGTAATTCCTGTATGAGGATCACCGCAGGACCAGCCCCCCGGCTATACACCGCATGCCGGAGTTCGTATTGATTCTTGACACGTGCCGAAAATGAGCTCCGCTCATAGGCAGAAACAGGAGTAGGATTCATGGCCGTACAGATGAGGTGTTCTCAAAAAGACTAAGGACTTACCCCCAATTTACCATTTTTGTTCAAAAATTTTCGGGGAATACAATCAAACAATCCTCCTGGCTACATCCGCAATGCCTGCCCCGGTTTCCCTATACAACAAAAATTGACTATTTTTAATGCCCTGCGCTCAATCGCAGGATTACCTAACGTTATTTATTTTATTACTCAATATGAGAAACTCCAAGATTGCCGGACTCGGATATTATTTGCCTGAAAATATAGTAACCAATGATGACCTCGCTGAACGTATGTCAACTTCAGACGAATGGATTCAGGAACGGACGGGCATCAAAACCCGACGATATTTTACGCCCGGCAAAGATACCGTCTCTAATATGGGCGCGAATGCTGCCCGAATCGCCATTGAACGGGCGGGTATCAGCATTGAAGATATAGACTTTATCGTATTTGCGACCCTCAATCCGGATTATCATTTTCCTGGCTGCGGCGTACTGCTACAGCGGGAATTGGGACTCAGCGCTAAAGAAATTCCTGCCCTTGACATTCGGACTCAATGTACTGGCTTTATTTATGGCTTGTCTATCGCCGATCAGTTTGTCAAGACGGGAATGTATGACAATGTATTGGTTGTCGGATCCGAGATCCACTCTTCGGGCCTGGACTTTTCTGACAGAGGTCGCGACGTCTCCGTAATTTTTGGCGATGGCGCAGGCGCAGCGGTTGTTCAGCCCTCCACCGAACCGGGCAAAGGCATACTCACGACTCACCTTCACTCCGATGGGACCCAAGCTGAAAAACTGGCTGTCCTCTCCCCAAGTGGGAGTGCTCCCCGCCATTTGACGCAGGAAATGTTTGACAGCGGTTCTATTTATCCCGTTATGGAAGGTCGATACGTCTTCAAGTTTGCGGTAACCAAATTTCCTGCTGTGATCAAGGAAGCCCTGGAGGCTACAGGATTAACCGCAGAGGATATCGACCTGCTGGTGCCTCACCAGGCGAACCTGCGGATCTCAGAAGTGGTGCGACAGACGATGGGCCTCGCACCTGAAAAAGTCTATAACAACATTATGCATTATGGCAATACCACGGCGGCCTCTATTCCGATTGCTTTCGGAGAAGCCTGGGAAAAAGGCCTCGCACCAGAAGGATCACTGGTCTGTCTCGCTGCTTTTGGCAGTGGATTTACCTGGGGGTCGGCATTGATTCGCATGTAAACAAACAGCAATCCCCCTCCAGCAAGGGATATCAGATTGCTCAATATCCGCTAAAACCGCAGCAGGCGATAAGTCTGTTGCGGTTTTAGCATTTCTAACATTGAGGCAGGCACTTCTGATTTGGGTGTAGGCCAGTTTTCCTGCAAGCGAAGAATAACCGCAAGGTTCGCAAA
>CAYGTH010000856.1:0-2632 GCA_964352745.1 uncultured Bacteroidia bacterium | reverse complement strand
GGAAAAGAGGGGCTTCCTTTTTGGTGATTCACGATCCCAAGATGTTGAAAATCCCTCAGCTTCAGCACATTTTATCCGACTCAGCGGGTAGCTGGAATGACATTCATATCTTTCGGCTGGTTGAGCAGAAAGACTAGCCGACTGCATGAGCGTCTGCCAGGTTGCTTTTTGAAATAGGTAATGGCCAGGCGATTCAGATTCGCCTGGCCATTATGTGTAAGTGAAAATTGTTTACCTTTGCCCGCAAAATAACCTAAGCACCATCGCTGTTGATTCCCGGATATCCCGCACATGCAAAAGCTAATTTCTTTTCTCACACGCGTTGATTTTCTGATTCCCGTAGCCCTGGTGATCTTATTTTTCTTCTATGGATATCATAATCTCCTTTCCCTGGAGCCGCAAAGTATCCATCAGTGGCGGCAGACGGATTGTGCCTCGCTGATCTGGAATTATTACGATACGAATTGGAACTTATTTACGCCGAGCCTCCACAATCAGATACTCAACAATGGTCGTACGGTCGGGGAATTTCCGATTCTCTATTATATCTCCGGGATGCTGATGCGCCTGCTGGGTCCTAATCCCTGGGTGTTTCGGATGGTGAATATCCTGGTGGTCTTTGCAGGCTTGTATGCCTTTGGAAAAATGGTCTATCAGGTGATGAATGATGCCTTTTGGGCAGTTGTAATCCCAGTTCTGATATTTGCTTCTCCGGTTCTTGTTTATTATACGAATACGCCGATGCCGGAAGCCCCTGCGATGGGCCTGATGATGGTAGGCTGGTATTTCTTTTTCCGGTTTTATGAATCCGAATCTCAGAAACACATTCGCTGGGCAGTGGCATTCTTTGCGCTGGCTACGGCGATCAAACTTTCCGCTGGGATCAGCCTGGTAGCGGCAATGGCGATCTATTTCATCGAACTCAATGATTGGGGCAGTTTCAAAGAAGATCGGAAAATGTTTGCCGGGAAAATCTGGCGATATGCCCGCTACTTTGGCATCGGCTTATTGTTTGTCGTGGGCTGGTACACGTATGCGGACGGCTACAGTCATTACCATCAGGTTCGTTATTTCCTGACTGAGGTTCGGCCGATCAGTGAAACATCGGTGCGGGATTTTACCTTTGTGCTACACCGCTTTTTTGAATTCAACGGAGACATTGCCTATTTCTTTGGCATACATCTGCTGGTCGTTTTTCTCCTCTTTTTCTGTCTGTCCCGCCAGGGCCGTAAGTATCCTGTGTTATTTGCAATATCCCTCCTGTGCTTCATCGGAGTCGTTATGTATTTGCTCCTATTCTACCAGCTCTTCAATGTCCATGATTATTACCTCGTGGCGATGCTGATTGTTCCGATTGTCTTGTTTGTGCATGGCGCGGTTATTCTGAAAAACGACTATCCCAAGGTGGAGTCTTCCTGGGTATTTCGAGGCATAGTAGCCGTTGTGGTACTAGCCGCTATGCTTCACGCCAGAAGCGAAATGGAACTGCGTTACTACGGGAACAAATGGCACTATACCGGCAATGTCAATCTATATGATGCTGAGTTAGAACCGTATCTCGCCTCAATCGGCGTTACAGAAGATAAAAAAGTCATCAGTATACCTGACAAATCACCTAATGCGACCCTCTACCTCATGGATCGCCTGGGCTGGACTCAATACAATGTGCGCAGGCTCCCCGGTGATATCGATCTGTTCAAACGGAAAGGTGCGGAGTTTTTGATTATCAATGATACCACGATGCTCAAAGATGCAGGGATAATGCCATTTACAGATAGCCTCAGTTTCATCGGGAATTATAAAGACATCTTTGTGTATGATTTGCGGGAGTAGTACCGAGTCAGGTCGAAGAGCAGCGACATGTTGCCTTCAATTTCCTATATTCGAGGTAAACCAACAGACCACGTGAGACACCATTTACCCCTCTCCGCACTTTGCGTCTTCTCCTTTTTTGCCTGTACTCCTCCACAAGCAACAAACAACCTGGGTGCTGATAAGCCCAATATCATTTTGATCCTCGTAGACGATCTGGGCAAGGAATGGGTCAGTGCGTATGGCGCTGATGATATTTCTACGCCGCATGTAGATGCGCTGGCAGAGACTGGCGTTCTGTTTCAAAATGCCTATGCGATGCCACAATGTACGCCTTCCCGCTTGTCGATTCTCACGGGGCAGTATCCCTATCGCCATGGCTGGGTGAATCATTGGGATGTACCCAGATGGGGAGGAGGGGCGCATTTTGATGATGAATTGTATCCTTCAATGGGGCGAGCAATGCGGGCTGCCGGATATGCAACCTGTATTGCGGGCAAGTGGCAGATCGATGACTTTAGAGTGGAACCGGATGCGCTGATCAAAAGTGGATTTGATCAGTATTGCATGTGGACCGGTTATGAAACAGGCGTGCCCGCAAGTGCTAAGCGATACCAGGAGCCTTATGTCTTTGAGGCAGGAAAATCAGAGACCCGGACCGGTGCCTTTGGCCCGGATGTTTTTACGGATTATATCTGTGATTTCATTGATGCGAATAAAGATACCCCCTTCTTCGTCTATTACCCGATGGTCATTACGCATACTCCTTTTGTCAATACGCCGGATGAGACGGGAGAGACTAAGCTGGAAAAGCACAAGG
>CAYGTH010000855.1:0-2634 GCA_964352745.1 uncultured Bacteroidia bacterium | reverse complement strand
ATATCGGTAGCACCGATCCCTCCCCCCATTTTGGGGATCGAGCGTCATGGACGCCCAATAGCGTGTGGGATTGAGATTGAATTTGCAATTGAGCTTGAACTTGAACTTGAGTTCGGGATTGTAAATCCCGAAGAACAGCGACAAGAATCGGGACTAAGCTCAATTCTCCGGAAAAGAGATTTTCTTATAATCCAGAACTGGCATAAAGGGCAGATCTTCCCGCTTTTCCAGTGATTCATAGTCCGGATAGGTAATTTTCGCATAGCGGGCGACCAGTCCTTTTGCTATTTTTTCCTCATCATGTGTATTGAGCAAATACTGCGGGTTGAGCAACCCGCAGAGGTATGCTACATTTTCCACTCCGGGGTTGACATGGCCCCCTAGCACAGCTGGCAATCGAAAATCGGTACAGGTACTCATCAGCAGGCGAAATTCATACGCTCTGAGAATTTCCAGCTGAGCCTCCGACAGCTTAAAACCATGCGGAGCATAAAAGATAGAAGCATCCTTCTCAGTCGAAATCAGCAGGGAAAAGTAGATCGGGTCCAGCTTTTTATTGGGCCGAAAAGCGATGAACCGCACCCCTCCTATCGCAATTCCTTCCTTTGATTCAGGGATCAAACGAATATCCCGATCTCGAAAACGCTTTTTCAACCGGCGATAAGCCTTCGAAGTAGCCAGAATCGGGATGCTGGGTTCCAGCAATTCCAATGTATTCAGGTGGCAATGATCTTCGTAGGATTGAGAAATTACAATCAGGTCATATGGCGGTAATTCCTCCACCGGTATCGGAGGGACTACATGCCACTGTTCATTGAGCCACGAGAATCCGTCTATTTCTGATCCAATCAACCAAGGGTCTAATAAAATAGTAGCCTCCCTCAGGTAAATCATCCAGGAGGAATCGTGGTTGAGGCGTTGAATTTCCAGCATACCGATGTAGTTTTTCACCTGAAAGGTAAGCGGAAAAAACGAATTGCCCTACTCAAGGCTCTGCATAGGCCGTAAGGGTAAGAATCGTAACATAGGTTCCCGGAACTATATTCTGCTCGATCAGGCGAGGTTGCCCGGTAATCGCTCGAATATTATCAGCAGAAATTCCGGTGCGGATTTTAAATGCATTTTTATCATAGCTCCCGGCATTGCCTGAAGGGCCCGGTACAATCACCGTTTTTTCAGTCTCAGAGGCTATATAAATCCCGGAAAGTCGAGCACTCACCCCGGCCCCATCTTCCGGGCCCCATTTATATCTGTTATTATATTCAGCCTGTACGGCTGAATTTGCCGGTTCGATCCGATACCCCAGGTTCCACAATGGCAACTCATTCCCCGTACCATCCAACATTCGCGTACTCGCAATATCAACTCGAAAATTGACAGATGAGCTCACACTAAAACCTGTGCGACGCTCGACTGGCCAAAAGCCATTTTCATATTCTTCCCGGGTATCAATATCCCAATTCACATTGGCATCTCCATCGATCCGTAGATCTATGGAAGTACTAAAAGAAGCAGATATCTGAATTTCATCGGTCTGTGCGTGTATACAACAGCATGAAATTATGAGCAAAAAAATAAATAAGGTCCTTTTTAACATGGTTAAAGCGTGTAAATTTCCTGGTAAGGGTCATACTGGAGAGCGGATTCAATTTCTCAATGGAACAAACTCCCCTATCTCTAATTGAGTTGTACAAACATACCACAAAATCCGATTTCACAATATTTCATTAAGCGTATTTTATAACATTATTTATTTTACACAATCAGAAATACAAGTTGGGTGCTCAACTAAATATATTCTGAACTCAGTATATTTGAGAGATTCCGATCTCTACATTTGGGGAGAATAGATATTTTCACAAAATTGAAGAATGAATCGAATCGACAGGCTCACGGCCATTCTTATTCATCTCCAAAGCAAACGTATTGTCAAGGCTCAGGAAATGGCAGATCGATTTGGAGTGAGTCTTCGGTCCATCTATCGGGATATTCGGGCCTTGGAGGAAGCAGGGGTTCCCATTGGAGCTGAAGCTGGAATTGGTTACTGGCTGGCAGATGGATATCACCTGCCCCCTGTCATGTTTAATTCGGAAGAAGCACACTCACTTGTGCTGGGAGCCAAACTCATTGAACAACTGGCCGACGATGCCGTATCCAGTGCATTTACCTCTGCTTTGTATAAAATCAAGTCTGTTTTGCAGAGTGCTGAAAAAGAAAAACTGGAAGATTTAGGCGACCAAATCCAGGTCAGCCGCCCCATCCAGACCAATGATATCCCCCCCAATCATCTTGCAAAAATTCAGCAGGCGCTCGTCGATCGAAAGGTGGTGGAGATTCAGTATTTTTCGCCTTACAAACAAGAAAATACCCAGCGGAAACTCGAACCCATAGCCCTCTCCCTCTACACCAATCACAGGCACCTGATCTCATACTGCCATCGAGCAGGTGACTATCGCGATTTCCGGGTAGATCGAATTCAGGAATTAAAGGTATTAGCCGAAAGGTATAAACCCTCACAGCGCCTTTCTCTCAAGAAGTATGTAGAGTCTGAAGTCAATAGTATTCCTATGCGTCAGGCGGTGATTCGGTTCACCAAACGGATAGCGAGGTTTACAGAAAGTCAAAAATACTTAC
>CAYGTH010000854.1:0-2634 GCA_964352745.1 uncultured Bacteroidia bacterium | reverse complement strand
CTGTGCGATCCGTTGCAGATCAAAGTGGCGGAGCACTACACCTTCTTCCAATTCAAAAGTCCCAAAATGCTCATAATCAGACTCGAATTGCTGGTATCGTTGCAGATTGCGAGAGTCTTGATTGAGTAAAACATCACTCAGGTAAAGAATCCCACCGGGCTTAAGAATACGAAATAATTCTGACATCAGCGCTTCCTGATCCAGATCGAGTGGGATACAGGTCATTACTGCAAGCAAGAGGATCCCATCAAACTGATCATTTTCAAAAGGTAAATAGGGCTGGTTGTTATAGGATAAGTTGAGGTATGGATATAAACTCCGGCCTCTATCCAACATGCCTTGAGAATTATCAACTCCTACCAAATTTCGATAGCCTAATTCATGTAGACTCTTCATCGTTCTTCCATACCCACATCCATAGTCAAGAATCGAACTGTCAGTATCTAAGTAATCTTCAAGGATATCAATGTGCAAAGGATGGCTAAATGTTTTATTCAACGCCGCACGGCTCCAATACGCGGATTGATCAAGACTAATCTTCATGGGGGAAGATACACATAAGCGGAATACAATTTGCATTGCCTGCCAGATCCATTCGGGAAGCTCCCTGATTTTAGTTATCTTTGCACGGTCATTCAGAAAAATCGAATTAATCATGATTGAAGCTTCTAATATTTCCTTGCGATTTGGCAAGAGAACGCTCTTTGAAGATGTTAATATTAAATTTACCCCCGGTAATTGTTATGGCTTAATTGGGGCGAATGGTGCCGGTAAATCCACTTTCCTGAAAATCATGTCAGGAGAGCAGGATGCTAATACCGGGACGATCAATATCACCCCTGGCGAACGGATGTCTGTGTTGCGTCAGGACCACCACGGCTTTGATGAGTATCCCGTTCTCCAGACCGTTATCATGGGGAATGAAAAACTGTGGAAAGTCAAAGAGGAGCTCGATGGCATTTATGACAAGCCTGATTTTAGTGATGAAGACGGAATACGTGCAGGAGAATTAAGTGCAGAATACGAAGATATGGACGGCTGGAATGCCGAAAGTGATGCCGCAGGACTGCTGAGTAATTTGGGAGTAGGAGAAGAGTTTCACTATAGTGGAATGAGCGACTTGAATGGCAACCAGAAAGTTCGGGTACTCCTGGCCCAGGCATTGTTTGGCAATCCTGACATTCTGCTGCTGGATGAGCCCACGAATGATTTGGATGTAGAAACCGTTGCCTGGTTGGAAAACTTCCTCGGAGAATTTCGCAATACCCTGATAGTCGTTTCGCACGACAGACACTTTCTGGATGCTGTGTGTACCCACATCGTGGACATCGACTTCGGTAAGATGCATATCCATTCCGGAAATTATACCTTCTGGTACCAGTCCAGCCAGTTGGCCCTTCGCCAGCGCGCGGACAAAAATAAAAAGATGGATGAGAAGCGCAAAGAACTGCAATCCTTTATCGAGCGATTCAGCGCAAATGCTTCCAAGTCCAAGCAGGCGACCAGCCGAAAAAAGTTATTGGAAAAACTGACACTCGAAGACATTCAGCCTTCCAGTCGTAAATATCCTGCCATTATCTTTCAGCAAGAGCGAGAAGCAGGGAAGCAGGTCCTGGAAGTACATAAATTGAAAGGCACTTCTATGGATGGAAGAACCTTGTTTTCCGACGTCACCTTAGAGGTGATGAAAGGAGACAAGATTGCTGTCCTTTCCCGCGATTCGCTCGCGATCGGTGCTTTCTTCGATATCCTGATGGGCGAGAGGCCTGTAGAGGCAGGAGAGTACAAATGGGGCGTAACCATTACCCCGGCCTATTTGCCGAATGAAAACAGCGAGTATTTTGATGAACAACTCAACCTCATTGAATGGTTGCGGCAATACTCTACCAATAAGGAAGAAGCCTATGTTCGGGGATTTTTAGGGAAAATGCTTTTCTCCGGAGAAGAATCCCTCAAATCCTGTAAAGTCCTTTCAGGAGGGGAGAAAATGCGTTGTATGATTTCCCGAATGATGCTACTTCAGCCCAATTTCCTCTTGCTCAATGAGCCGACCAACCACCTCGACCTCGAATCCATTACAGCATTTAACAACTCCCTGATTGATTACGATGGCACCTTGTTGTTGCATTCGCATGACCACCAGTTCATGCAAACCGTAGCCAACCGGATCGTAGAGCTTACGCCCTCCGGCGTGATTGATAAGCTTATGACCTACGACGAATACATCCTCGATGAGGACATCAAGGCACAGCGGGAAGAGATGTATATGGTACGGGCCTAACAGGGGCGTGATAGACATACGACATTTCTCCGGCGCGCGAGCTGGCAAAATGTAGTATGTCTATCAAATACAATTTGTCATCCCGGACGTTTTTGTTGCGCAGCTTCAAAAACGATCCGGGATCTCCCGTTACATTCCCGCTCGCACCTGCCGCAGCCCCTATCAAGTATGGGGCAGGCTCCTTTCAAAAGGGCTTTCGCACAACCATTGTCGAAGACAAGGAATGCGGGCCTCCCTTATTGAAGGGAGGTTGGCCCGTGTGGAGGGATGTTCCCGTTTGGGCGAAGCCCTGATCGGTATATCAAACATCACCCTAAATGAACGAGGTGTGATCAAAACAACCAGAAACCTCC
>CAYGTH010000853.1:0-2636 GCA_964352745.1 uncultured Bacteroidia bacterium | reverse complement strand
AAGGGAGAGAATGTCCAGCGGATTACTAATGAGAATCTTCCTCCTTCACATTTGCTCGGTTGAAGCAGAATTCCGTATTTGAGTTTCCACACAATTTATTCCCATGATGCCTGCTGATTCTCCTACCCTCCGCCTCGATCTTGAATTTGTTCGTTCCCATTTTCCAGCGCTGGACAAAGAATGGGTGTATATGGATAATGCCGGAGGCTCTCAAACGCTGAAAGGGGTTGCAGACCGCATTTCGGAGTACCTGCTGACCTCAAGTGTGCAGCATGGCGCTTCTTATGAAATTTCTCAACTCGGTATGCAGCGGGTGAAGGAAGCGACAGCGGCCATGGCGACTCTGGTGAATGCCGCTGATCCGCAGGAAATTGTAATGGGCGGTTCGACCACTTTGATGATTCGCCTGCTCTCCCTTTCATTTGCCCAAACCCTGAAGCCCGGAGATGAGATCATCGTTTCCAATTCAGATCATGAGGCTAATGTCAGCCCCTGGACCGACCTGCGCAAGCAAGGCATTACGGTTCACATCTGGAAAGTGCATCCGGATACCTTGCGGTTTGACCTCAAAGACCTCGATGCCTTGATGAATGAAAATACCCGACTCGTTGCAGTTACCCATACTTCCAATGTATTGGGAACGCTCAATCCGATTCAGGAGATCGCGCGTTTTGTTCACGAAAAAGGAGCACTAATCTGTGTGGATGGCGTGGCGCATGCGCCCCATCGGCTGGTAGATGTCCAGGACCTGGATGCAGACTTTTACATTTTCAGCACCTACAAAGTTTACGGGCCACACTATGCCCTGATGTACGGAAAAAAAGACCTGCTGCTCTCGCTGCCGGGCTTGAATCATTATTTTATTCAGGAAGATCATTTGCCCTATAAACTTCAGCCGGGTAATGTCAATTTTGAACTGTGCTACGGTATGCTGGGCCTGACGGATTACCTTACGGCAGTAGCGGAGCACCATTATGAGCACCCAGCCCCGGATTTACGTGGGAAGATGATGCAGGCATTTGAGCTGTTTAATGCCCATGAAGAGCGCCTCGCAGATCGTCTGCTGAACTACCTTCAAACGAAATCAGGCATTCGGATTATCGGCGAAACCACAGCTAGTCAGGAACTGCGGGTGCCGACGATTTCCTTTGTACATGAACACCTGAAAAGTGATGAGATCGTCGCGCAGGTAGATCCCTTTAAGGTCGCTATTCGATTCGGAGATTTTTATGCCAAAAAACTGATTCAGGACCTCGGCCTCGAATTCCACAATGGCGTGATTCGGGTGAGCATGGTGCATTACAATACCCTCGCAGAGGTAGATCAACTGATTGGTGCCCTGGAGACAATTTTGTAGCCAGAATTGATTAGGACCGCGGCACTTTTAGCCTAAATACAAAGGAAACACTCGTCTCTCCGGAAACGCTACGTTTCCCATTGCGGGCGGGCACAAACAAGATACTTTTCAGGTAGGGATCGATTACCTGACTGAGGAAAATATTCGAACTGTTTTGCCAGCGATGTGCAATATAATTCCCCTGTTCATCGACCTGGACCACTGCAGTTATACGCCCTTCAAAGCCTGCCTCGATAGCTGTTGTAGGGTACTCGATTGCTGCGGTAACCGCTGCTAAATTCAAGGGTACAGGCGGATAACAGTCAAAACTCGTCAGGGATTCCGGTTGGGAGTTTGTTTCCAATACGGGAGGGCGATGCTGCTCGACTCGGGCGGTAAACTCAGGAGGGGTTGCCAGAATAGTTGGGCTGGGCATTTCGCTGAGTTGAGCGACAAGCTGACATGCGAACAGGCAGAAGAGGGTAAGAAGGATGATTCGGTTCATGATGATGTGGGATTAAGGTCTAAACTCAAGATCGAAATAGTCGATCGACTTGAGGGTCACTTTTTCAGTGAGCCGGCTTACAGCCTATTGGAAACGACACGGTAGCAAGGTGAAACGTACCTTTAATGAATCCGCATTCGCAGAGATTACCGGGCTTTGCAGATTATTTCCAATTCGGGGGATCGGGATTACACATCCCGAAGCGCAGTGACAAACCCTAAATCCCGAATTTCATTCGCGGCGTGGTTCTGTTTGACCGTTTGAGGGTTTGGGGTTTGAGTGTTGGGAGAAAACTTTCAAACTCCCAATCAAACCCTCAAACTCCCTCAAACAAAACTATCCCTTGCGCCATCAGCGCACGACAGCAAAAAATGAGGGAGCATTCTTGCTACAAATATCGTTTCCCGCTGGGAAACAGGGCTTCGCCCTATATCAGATGGCCGCAGGCCCAGCCGCGTAGGGGTTCGGGATTACAAATCCCGAAGAGCGGTAAGAAGAGCAACAAGAAAAAAAGCAACAGCTTAGCGGGATTTGTAATCCCGCAACAAGGTTTCAAAAGCTGCGACAGGAAACTGCGCCTTATCTCAGGTGGCCGCAGGCACAGCCGCTTAGCGGCTGAATATCGGTAGCACCGATCTCTCTCCCCCTATTTTGGGGGTCGAGCGTCATGGACGCCAGTATGTGCGGGATTGAGATTGAATTTGCAATTGAATTTGAGGTTGAACTTGTAATCCCGCACACCCCTAAGACCATGTTTGGAACGCTAATTTCCTTAGAAACTGGCGGCTTCCGGAA
>CAYGTH010000852.1:0-2651 GCA_964352745.1 uncultured Bacteroidia bacterium | reverse complement strand
ATCAACGGCTCAAGGTATTTGATTAATAGCAAAAAGGCATCAAACCATTCAGCAGGGTGTTGGAGCGGCATTTGTAGCCCGGGCCCGATAAACTTGGTTAGCTGGGCCGTAAAGTTTCGAAGTTGCCCTTCAAGTGGAGCATCCTGAATACCAGCTATTTCAAAAACGATTTGCTTCTCGTAAGTGGTATTGATCAGGAATGTCTTCCCGATTCTCCTTCTTCCAATGACTGAAATCAGCTCTGCTTCAGGAGATGCAAGCGCTTCATACAAAATTTCCTGCTCTGCTTTCCGCCCAATCAATTGGAGTGCCATAGACTTTGGGGTTATAAATCGCCACAACTGCACAATGATAATAATTTATGGCGAGATATAAAAAGCCATAAATCGCCATAGGTTGGTAAAAGGGGATGGTTGTTGGCGATTTGTAGCGCGTGGTCTTTTCCTGTTACAAATATGGACAAGGTCTCGGCAATTTTGGATAAATGAACCACCAAAAAAAACCATCCATTTCCCGGAGGAAACGGATGGTTTGGGTTGAATCTGAATCAGATTCCAGCATCCCGTAGGGGAAATGAACCCAGAAATTAAGCCTTTGTTTTTCATGGGTTTATGAAGGCGGAAATCGATAGGTCTCGATAAAGTCCCGGCTGGAATGGTTTTTTGTTTGTCTTGGCTAACTGTTAATTCTTTCTAACTTTTGAGTCGCTTTCAACCTCAATAGAGTCCATTTGCTTTTCTGTCAATTTCTTAATGGGAATCCCGTGAGGGGAACCAATACCCCTAAACAATTTCTCTAACCCCTGGGGGGTAACCACAAGGAGAATAAGCATAGAATCATCGAGATATTCTACCCCATGCCAGGTTCCTGGAGGAATAAATAAAATGGAGCCTTTCTCCAAATTAACCGTATCATTATCAACGATCCCCAATCCACTGTAATCAATTCCCTCACTCGACACACTTCAAGAATAATCTCTTATCACTTCCCGGACTTGGACGCGAGAAAGCCATTAACCTCTAACCAGTGTATAAAGGCATCAAACCAACGATTGCTGGTTCGGTTGGGATTTCCCAATCCGAATCCGTGACCGCCATTTTGGTAAAGATGAAACTCAACGGGTATGCCTGCTTTGTACCAGGAATCGATGACGCCAAACTGACCCCTAAAGAGAAAATCATCGGTGGCAATAACATTGAACATGGGGGGAGCATTCTCTGGCACTTCTACCGGACCCATACCGCCATAAATCGGACCGATGAAGGCCAGATCCATGATTTGAGAGTTCAGGGTTGAGTGCATTGTGAGGCCAGCACCGGCCGAAAAGCCAATCATGCCTATTCTGGCTGTATCGACCCCCCATTCCTCAGCTCGTTTAACGATCATGGCGTAGGCGGCCTCAGCATCCTTGAGCTGGTTGGACAGATCTAGTCGCGGTGGACGCGGTGGGACTCCGTCTTCAGAAGCATCGGGAGATTCAACTGGGGGCGTGCGTGGACGATTCATCCAAGCCTTGAAGTCATCGAGGGACTCTGCAGGCGGATGGAGCCTGTACTTAAGTACAAAAGCAGCGATTCCCTGTTCTGCGAGTGCCTCTGCCACTTCCCAGCCCTCATTACCCATCGAAAGCCATCTGAAGCCTCCCCCCGGTGCCACGATCACAGCCGCACCGTTCGACTTTCCAGATTCAGGTAGGAAGGGGGTGAGGGTCGCAGTGGTGATGTTCCGAGCCATCGGGTCTCCCCATTGGCGGAACCAGGTCTCTGAGGCGGGCTGGTCATCGACACTACCCGTACCAAGCAGAATGGCATTCGGCTCGGCTGGGGTGTTGAGTGGGTATATAGTTCCATCTTGTGCCATAGATATTTCAACGAAGACGAGTGAGCAGTAGGCCAACATGGCTATCCTAGCTAGGTTTTTAAGTGTAAAAAACATAACGAAGTGATTTATTGGTCAATACTTAATAACTGTATATTATGCGAATTATCGCAATATCAGATAAATCTGGCTGTTTGTACCGAATTCCCGATATGTTTATTTATGTAAACGGGTCAAGTATTGTGAAGCCGTTCTTCAAAACCACCCTTGTCAGAATGAATTTTGGCACTGATGCTTTGTTTTATCTAAAAAATTTAGTTGTCTTTGGGTTTCCATCAGTTACAACCTCCTCTTCATGAAAAAAAGATCAGCTTTTCTCCTTTTTGGAATAATGTGCCTGTGGCTTGTAAGCTGCAAGCCGGGCAAACCCTTCTCAGAAACCTTTGTTAAAGTCGATCTTCAGCAAGCCGGAGAGCCCATTCAGAAATACATTTACGGCCAGTTTATCGAACATTTGGGCCGATGTATTTATGGAGGCACCTGGGCTGAAATGCTGTTGGACCGGAAATTCTATTACCCCGTTACCGATGATTATGCTCCGTGGGCGATGACCTCTGAAAACTTTTGGGGCGATGGCTCCCTGCTGGAATATCCCTATCTGGCCGGATCGCCCTGGCAGGTCATCGGGCCGGCCGGAAGCCTGAGTATAGACAACCGGAAGCCCTATGTTGGTGAGCAAACGCCGGTTGTTACGGTTGAAAGCCAGAGAGCGGGCGTCAGGCAAAATGAGCTTAGTGTTGTGGCCGGCCAAAAGTACGTTGGACGGATTATCC
>CAYGTH010000851.1:0-2652 GCA_964352745.1 uncultured Bacteroidia bacterium | reverse complement strand
CTAGCTTCGGGATTCAAAACGGGTGTAGGCCAAAAATCCACAAAGAGAAACCACTCAGCGCACAAAGAAAGCACTAAGCGGAATCTCCGGGGTTTCATGTACAACATGCTTAGTGTTTGCTTAGTGTCCTAAGTGCCTGAGTGGTAAATCCAGGGCTGTTTTCCTTTGCGAACCTTGCGGTTATTCTTCGCTTGCAGGAAAACTGGCCTACACCCTTCAAAACCTTTTCTACTTACTTTGGGTTATTAGCAAAAACCATTTACTCATGAAACTTTTACCCCTTATCAGCCTGGCGATTTTTTCCGCAATGCTCTTTGCGGGTGCACAAACCCTCTCCTCTATGAACACTGTTTCTCCTACTACAAGCGAATCTTTTTATGAATTGAGCATTTCAGGCCTTTCTGAAGGCAAGCTGAATATGGCCGATTTTAAAGGGAAATATATTCTCTGTGTCAATGTCGCCTCTAAATGTGGCTACACCCCTCAGTACAAGCCCCTCCAGCAGTTGTACGATCAGTACAAAGACAAGCTGGTCATCATAGGTTTTCCCTGCAACCAATTTTTGGGGCAGGAGCCGGGTTCAGCGGAAGATATTGCCACTTTTTGTCAACGCAACTACGGCGTCAGTTTTCCCATGACCGAAAAGATTGATGTCAAAGGGTCAGATCAGCATCCGATTTATGCCTGGCTTACACAAAAGGAGCTGAATCAGGTAGCAGATGCGAAGGTGAGCTGGAATTTCAATAAGTTCCTGATTTCTCCAGAAGGAGAATGGCTGGGTCATTTTCCCTCCAAGGTAGATCCATTGAGTGCAGAGATTACAGACCAGTTGAAGTAAGCCAGTAGATAGATTTTAGTATTGAGTATAGAGACAGGGACTGTTGCTTATCAATTAGCTTTAGCCTTTCATCTTTATCCTTAAAATCCGTCTCGATTGAGTTGAACAACCAAACGCGGACGCAAGGCCATACAGGTTCTTGCGTCCGCGATCTGTTTTGAGTGCAGAGTGGTTTACAGATCGGCCACTTACCCCTCGATTTGGCACAACGACCCTTTTCCATGCCCCCATTACCCAAAACCCACATCCAATTGATTATCAGTGGCGTATCTCTACACATACCCCAAACAGTAACATCGAAAGGGTAGCAAAAATTAATACTTCATCTTCTAATTACTACAGCCATGTCTCTTGATTTTTCAGCCAAAGCCCCTCGCAATCCCATGTTCTTGCACCCTGCCTTATTGAATGCAGTCGAGCAAATCATCACCCAAACAGAAGCCAGTCTCGGCCCTGCTTTTGAAGTGCGGATCATTTCCACCCTACGTACCCCATCCGAGCAATTTAATATTTTCAAGCAGGGGCGGGTAGCCGTAAACGGAATTTGGCAGAAAGCAGTCGGCGGGAGAACCGTAACCCATGTTGATGGTTTTGACAAACGCTCCAATCACAATTATCAGCCGTCTCAGGCCTGTGATTTTGGAATTTTTGATTCCACTACAGGCGCATACCTGACGGATCAGGTGCTATATAACCACCTCGGTGCCCCCACCCGGGAAGCTGGATTTACCTGGGGCGGAGATTGGAACAGTTTTAAAGATCGTCCGCATATTGAGATCCCCAAAAGTATGTTATTTGGCAATAGCCGTGTGAAAGGTTCTGGCATTGTTTGGCAGATTTATCTCCAAAAAGCGGGCACATATACCGGCGAATTGGACGGAATTTTTGGTCCCATGTCTGAACAGGCGCTGATGGACGCAACGGGAACAACAGTACGCAACCGGGATTCTTACCGCAAATTGTTTGAACAATTTGGAAAACTGTCCCTGGAAAAGCCGAATAGTCAAGCTGCGGGAATGGCCGCATAAAAACCCGCCGTCAGAATTCTCAACCCTGAATAGATATATTACCAAGACGATTATCAGCAATGCATGACAATCGTCTTGGTAATACCTGATTTGTGTATCATATTTGCCCCCCAACCGTACCGGGATATATGAATCTTTCTTTCTTCTCTTTTCAACACGCCTCCCTATTCGCTTTCCTATTCCTAATCTGCTGGTCCAGCACCCCTCTCGTGGCACAAGATCATGATTCCACCCTTCAGCAGAAAACCTGGACCGGTCGAACTTTTGATAAAATTTTTGGAGATAGCCACGAACCCGAAAAACCTAAGCTTCTCGCCTACCCCACCATTGGGTATGCGCCAGAAACCAACCTGGAAATCGGCATTTCCGCGCTAGGATTGTTCTATGCCAAAAACGATCATATCAATAACCGGCTCAGTGAAGTCAAACTTTTCAGTTTTTTCACCCTGGAACAGCAGTATGGCTTATGGTTAGAACATTCGATCTATGGAGATCGGGACAAGTGGTTTTTTCTGGGAGCCATCCGACAGCAGCGTTTTCCTTTGCTGTATTACGGCATTGGACCCGAGACAAATGGAGAAGATCCGATTGATATACAGGCAGATTACACCCTGATCCGCGAGCGGGTCTTGCGCAAGGTCTCAGATAACCTCTTTCTGGGATTGGAAATTGATTTACAAAACCTCTACCGGGTAGAATTTGACCGCCCTGTTTTCCCAGTGCCGCGGGGAGCAGCAGGCTCATTCAATCTCGGGCTTGGCCTCGGCCTCGTCTATGACAGTCGCC
>CAYGTH010000850.1:0-2655 GCA_964352745.1 uncultured Bacteroidia bacterium | reverse complement strand
CTCTCAGAAATATCGGTTTTTTAGAAGGAATGAGAATCTGAAATTCTATTTTTGAGAAACAAAGTGCTTTTTCAAGGGTTAACTGACTATGGACGAATACTCAAAAGACGGCTTGGCAGTTTGGTGGATCAGGCGTGATCTCAGATTGGAAGATAATGCCGCCTTGTTTCATGCGCTTACATCGGGTAAGCAGGTTGTGCCCCTGTTTATATTTGACAAACACATTCTCGATTTACTGCCTGCCTCGGACCGGAGAGTAGTCTTTATTCATCAACAACTCCAGGCACTACAAGCACGGCTTGCAGCAATGGGTTCGACGCTGGTTGTTCGGTATGGAATTCCGGAGGAGATTTGGCCAGAAGTAGTGGCAGAATGGCCGATAAAGGGAGTTTACACCAATCATGATTACGAACCTTATGCCCGGAAGCGCGATCCTGAGATAGCTGCGCTATTAGCAGAAAAAGACGTTTCGTTCCATACCTGGAAAGATCAGGTCATTTTTGAGAAAGAAGAAATTTTGACGGGACAGGGAAATCCCTACACCGTATTTACCCCTTTTAGTAAAAACTGGCGAGTTAGTTTGCGCCCGGAGATGATCGCTCCTTTTGAGACGGAGTCCAGTTTTTCCGCATTCTGGAAACAAACTGTTCTGCCAATTCCTGCTTTGGATGAAATGGGATTTGCGGAATTTTCGGGGGCTTTCCCGGGACAGGAGCCCGATGAGGCAATCATCCGGGTTTATGACCAGCAACGCGATTTTCCGGCTATAGCAGGGACCACGCGGATGGGGATTCACCTGCGGTTTGGTACGATCAGCATTCGTCAACTCGTGCGGGATACCCGCGCGCTGAATGAGGTGTATTTGAATGAATTGATCTGGCGCGAGTTTTATATGCAAATCCTCTGGAACTTCCCGCATGTGGTCAAAGGGCCTTTCCGTGCGAAGTATGCCCACATTCCCTGGCGAAATGAGGAATCAGAATTCCAGGCCTGGTGTGAAGGGAAAACCGGATATCCACTTGTTGATGCAGGGATGCGCGAACTCAACGAAACCGGCTATATGCATAACCGGGTACGGATGGTGGTAGCGAGCTTTTTGACTAAGCATCTCCTGATCAATTGGCAATGGGGAGAAGCCTGGTTTGCCGAAAAACTTCTCGATTTTGAACTCGCTGCGAATAATGGAGGCTGGCAATGGGCAGCAGGCTGTGGGACAGATGCAGCGCCCTATTTTCGCGTATTCAATCCGGAGTCACAAATGAAAAAATTTGACCCGCAGGCAAAGTATGTTCGGAAATGGGTTCCTGAATTTGGAACCCCCGCATATCCCCGGCCCATTGTGGAGCATAAAATGGCCCGACAGCGCGCTATTGATACCTATAAAACCGCCTTGCAGGCCTTTTCATAATCGGTTCTTCATTTGACAGAAATATCCCTAACTTTGCGGATTCAAAATCCAAAAGGGAAATTACGTTATGTCAGAGCTTTTTCTTTCCGACCAGGAGCGGCAGCGAAGGGAGGAACTACAGCAGTTACGGGATCTGGGGATTAATCCTTATCCGGCAGACTTATTTGAAGTAAGCACAACTGCCCAGCAGATTCTTGAGACGTATGAAGAGGGATCGACTGATTTTGAGTCGATTAGCCTGGCAGGTCGGCTCGTCAATCAACAGGTGATGGGCAAGGCTTCCTTTGCCAAATTGCAAGACAGTTCAGGAATTATTCAATTGTATTTCTCGCGAGACACCATTTGTCCGGGGGAGGATAAAGACCTCTACAATAAGGTATTTAAGAAGTTGATTTCCCTCGGTGATTTTATCGGGGTAGAAGGAGAAGTGTTTGTGACAAAAACCGGAGAAAAAACGGTTAATGTCAAGACCTTTACCATTTTGTCCAAAACGCTGCGGCCCATTCCGTTTCAGAAAGAAACAGATGATAAGCTGTATGAAACCCTGACTGATACAGAGCAGCGCTATCGCATGCGTTACCTCGATATGATCGTGCATCCCGAGGTGCGCGAAACCTTCCGGAAAAGAACACGCCTGGTTCAGGCTATGCGTGATTTTTTGAATGAAAAAGAATATCTCGAAGTCGAAACACCCATTTTGCAACCCATTTATGGCGGTGCAGCGGCGCGTCCTTTTAAGACGCACCACAACACCCTTGACATGACCCTGTATCTGCGGATTGCAAATGAATTATACCTCAAACGCCTCATTGTAGGCGGTTTTGACGGAGTGTATGAATTTTCAAAAGATTTCCGAAATGAGGGCATGAGCCGGTTTCACAATCCTGAGTTTACCCAGATGGAACTCTACGTAGCCTACAAGGACTACGAGTGGATGATGAATCTGGTGGAGGAGATGGTCGAATGTGTCGCCATCGCGGTAGCAGGAGATACGAAAATTCAGGTAGGAGAAAATTTGATTGATTTCAAGCGTCCCTGGAAGCGCTTTACGATGTATGAGTCAATCGAACATTATACCGGAATCGATATTTCCGAAATGGACGAAGCTCAGATGCGCAGCGTTGCGGAAAACCTCGATATCGAGGTGGACAGCACCATGGGACGGGGGAAACTCATCGACGAAATATTTGGCGAAACCGTCGAAGCGAAATTGATTCAGCCAACATTTATCACGGACTATCCTGTCG
>CAYGTH010000849.1:0-2668 GCA_964352745.1 uncultured Bacteroidia bacterium | reverse complement strand
GAAGAATACAACCAGCAAAAGCTCCAATCCCGGTTCACCGGGAGCGATTCCTCACCAAGGTCAATTACCGCCTGCACACAGACTCCATCCGAGATCACCTCATCCCCAGGCTACAGGCCACAAAAGCCGGGGAGTGGCTCGTATATGCCGACGAGGC
Organism: uncultured Bacteroidia bacterium; assembly: GCA_964352745.1. Classification (GTDB taxonomy): domain Bacteria; phylum Bacteroidota; class Bacteroidia; order J057; family J057; genus CAYGTH01. The sequence continues at coordinate 2,511 of CAYGTH010000849.1, read as the reverse complement.
AGACCTGCTCAACAAAGCTGTATTTGGCATGACCGCCAAAGAGTGGCGGGAGACTAATCCGGAGCAGGCCAAAACCGGCAACATCAGAGATTTTGCGGATATCCTCCAGCTCAATGTCCTGGCTAATCTGGAGAGCCTCAACTCAGTGATGATCGAAGCAAGAACCTCTAAAGAGCGGCGATTTGACCTACTGGCTAAGACGGCGATCTCGCAGTATCAGAGGCTGGCTCAGCATGAGGGCCTCAAGGGGCTGGAGGAGTGAGGCCAACCAATCTGTAATTCTAACTGATAACCGGAGTACGTATTATCAGTATTTGTCTTCGGAAATTGGATTATATAAATGAATGCTTTCACTTATTTCAGCTTCTTTCGCGGCTATAAGCATTTCACTTATCTCGCCATCTTTTCCACTAGCTTTAATCCAAAAAGACTGATACACGTTTGGGTCTAAACCGAATTTATCGCACATGGCAATGTGAGCGTGTCCTAAACGAGAGATAGAAAAATTGATAACACGCTTACCTACAACTCCGAAATCCTTAAGAGAAAAACAGTCGATAAAGTTGAGGCCTCTCTCATCTCCATTTATTGAAAAGATAATCGTGAATATATCGTAACCTCTGTAATGAATTCTATTTATGGTTGAACCAACCAATTGTTCTGAGTTACTCATTTTCTTCATTATTCGGTAATTAATTCGAGCCCTACCTCACTTGCCTTCTTCGTTTCACCCTTTAAGATAAAAGTAGTGTTTTCTAGTAATTCTTTGTCTCGAAGAATCTTGGACAACTCCCACTCAGTAATTTTGCCTGCATCAGCTGCTTCATCGAAGTTTTTAAATCCTTGTTTTGCAAGGTTTTTACTAACATCTGTCAAATCAAGAAGTATCTTATGCCCATCATCAACAGTCTTATACATAGCCATCATAATCTTATTAGACAAGCTGTAAACATCTGGAATACCTAAACCCATTCCTGGCTTGAACATATGTGCAGCATTCTTTGCACTCTCAGCATACCTACCAATTACATGAGCTTTACCTAAGATTAATTTGGGTACTTCAGATTTTAAAAGTCTCCCAAACTCCCCAAGCATATTTCCAATTGCTTCATCTCCTGGTAGCCCTGGTGTATAATCAGCAACAGGATTAGGATCTAATGCACTTGCTACGGTCCCACCAACATAAACAGTTTTGATAGGGTTAGCTAGTACCCAATATCCAGCACTAACAACTCCTCCTTCAAGAATAGCTGGACCAGCAAAAGCTATCGTCATCAAAGAAGCAGCCCCTAACATTCCTATTGCCTCTTCTTGACGCATTTTCTTTATCGCAGCTGCGTCCCCAGAATTCAGTACACTTTGTTGATAAGCTCGATTCTTAGAATGAACTTTCGCATCATAGAATGGCGATTCTAAACCTTCATAATCAGGAGAAGCGATTGGAATATTAGCAGCAAATTGGTAAGGGGACAGCTCAGGATATTTCTGTATGAGCGGATCAATACTCAAAAACCGCCCCAACCTCGGATCATGCACCCGGTACTTGTAGTTAACCGAGTTCCCCGTTCCCTTCACCTCATCATCCTGCTCCTGTCCCTGGAAGCCGTAGCGATAACCAGATGAGAAAGAACGCCCCGGCATAATGCTGCCAAAGGGATAATAATCCTGTGCACTGGCAATATCGGGGGAGAAATAGACCAGATCTCCTGTGCTGCTATGAAAATACGGAACTTTCCTATCTGATACAACGGTGGTCACATTGCCGAGGTGATTTTTGAGTTCATATAGCCGCTTTCCACGCTCGTGATCGGCGTAGGTGGCATTGGCGAGGATGGGGCCGAGCAGGCTGTGTAGGGCAACTTCCGGAAGTTGGGGGATATCCTTCAGCTTAATGTCCTGTGTTGACTAAAACGATAGTTTCACAGGATGAATCAACTGGCAAAGTTTGAGGTTCTGACCCAATTGTAGGAGTTTGTAAAACCGGCCAACATCACCGACTCTCCCTTCTTCCTGCCAGAGCTTGCAGGGTCAGAGTAGCCAACAAGAGAGGGAGTACTCAGGCGTTAGCGGACTGAGTCCGTCCTTAATCATTTTAAAAGGAGTTCGACTTCAAAACTGCATTGTCAAACTCTTCTTTTTTGATATTGTTACCATGTTTAGAATGAACGTTATTAGTTGCATCTAATACAGTTAAGCGAATGTTATCGAAAGTTCTACTGAGCTTAAGTATTTACAAATAAGGGAATACAAAGAATAGCTCAATCTCACCTTCTTTGAATCTATGCACCCAATTTTGTAGCATTTCTAGCTCTAATTGCGCTACTTTTTCAGTTAAACAATCCAGTGGATTAAACTCAGGGAATTCTAACGATTTGTCTTGTTGAAGTGAATAAACTTCATATAATTCCTCAGGTTTCCAGAATATTTCTGATGGTTCAAGGAACTGCCTTTTCCAAAATATTTTTTTCGACAGCGGAAATTCAGACAAAATGAGGGAAAATAATCGCCTAG
>CAYGTH010000848.1:391-2671 GCA_964352745.1 uncultured Bacteroidia bacterium | reverse complement strand
GGTGAAGCGAGATATTTCCACATAATGCTAACTGATCGCCCTCAAGAGAGAGATGTGTTGACAATAAGCTATTTAACCCCAAATTCGGTTACCTCTAATCGGCTGATTGCCGAGGTCCCGTATAGGGGGCAGCTATATGCCCAAAATATGCCTTTTTTAGCCCCATTCGAAAAAATAAATAGCCCCATACAGTCCGTATGGGGCTATTTTACTTTTTTTGTGGTCTATTCAGCGGAGGAAGAGGAACTTGAACCTTTACTTTTGGCAGCTGATTATCAATGGTTTATAATTTTAAAATTCGACAGGTCTCGATATAGTCTCGGATAAAAAGAGGGTTTCCGGCGGAAACAATAAGTGAACTCCAGGAGACAGCGTCACAACAGCAAACGTAAGTCCAATCCAGATTGAATTATTGCCGCTCCGACAAAAGTTTGCGTAAGTAGTCGGGATCACGAGGACCGTATTCTACTGCCAGAATGACTGCTTCTCGCTTATCTTCATTCAGCAGATAAAAAATATAATAATCCTTGAATTTTTTTGCGGCGATAGGACTGTTTTGTTCTGCTTCAATGGGTTCGCCAAATATATCATCAAATTTTGGTTCGAATGTTACTTGAACTTCTCGCTGTAATCTTTCCTCTATACGAGCAAGGGTATCGTCAAAAGCCACAGCAAAATCACTTCCTAAGCCCGGCGATCTTTTGTTAAGAAAGCGAGCGATGTTCAAAACATCCAGATGAATGTTATGAATATCTTTAATGATTAGCGTAAAACTCAATTTTCTGTTGCTAGTCCCGCGTATATTTTGGCCATCAATTCCTCACGAGAAATATTTTCCCCCTTACCCTCAAGATAAGATTGTTTCCGACCGATAATTCGCTGTGCTAACTCTTCTTCGCCTTTATAAGTAGGGGGAACAAAATCTTCAAGTGCAATTTCGTCGACGGGAATTTGTTCTGGCTCAACGTCTCGAAGTATGGACAATGCCAAGCGAATACGGCGAAGTATTGGCAATTTATGAACCAAGGTAAGAATATGCTGCTCTCGCTGTTCTACTGTCATAACTCTAGTATACGAAAAAAAAGGAAAAAAGCTATTGAGTTTACCTAACATATAGGGCGATTGCATCACACTTTCAAAAAATGTTTCACCGAGGGAATCCCCACAAAAAAGGTCGATGCATACCAATTGGCAACCGATTGGATCATTGAAGTTTTGGAAAGAAGCGTTATCCTATGGAAAAGCCACCTGAGAAGATTGCTGCGAAAGAAGAATTACTGAAATAAAATTTACTATTGCCACTCTGATGATGAGTTTATTCCCATGCGATTGCATGGAATTAAAAGTACCTACTCTATCCTGGCTAAGGCATAACAAATATCCAACAACTACAATTTGTAATTGTTGGATATTCAATCGAAGGAAGAGGGATTAGCAGAACTGATCCCAATGGGAGGGTAGCTCAAGCAAAGAAAAGCCCCTTCGCTCCGCTCGGGTTTTTGCATCCGTCCGGTGCTTGTCAAATTAGCATTTGACCGCACCTCCCGAATACAAAAACTCCCACTCGCTTTCGCGCGTGGGAGCCTTTTCTTTACTTGCGGAGGAAGAGGAACCCGAACCCTATTTATATATGATTGGTTATCAATTGATTACAAGTCATATATTCTACAGGTCTCGATTTAGTCTCGACTAAATAGTTCTACAAATTATACTTAAAAAAATTGATTCATAGCTTACGATCAAGGAGATCATAGTAAGTCAGTAAATTAACCAAGTTCAAATCAATCAGTTCCAGTTTTCCCTCTTCCCTTGGCCTACAGATTAATGCTTTACAAGACCTCCTAGACTGCAAAGCAATTGGCGAATATATTTCTGACGAAGCCGATCGTATTGGTCAAACTCCATTGAGCCATGATTGAACCAATGTTCTAGATGTATCAGACCAGCACTTACAACTACAGTATCATTGATACATTTTAGATTACCACTTTGTAAATGAAGCTCATAAGATGCATCAATGGCTTTATAAATTTGACCATTGGCGACTAAACGGCAAATCTCGTTTACCCTTTCAAAACAGTCAGAGGATTCAGATAAGATGTTAGATTTTTCATAAAGCATACGTTTACTTCCGGTTAATTTACTTTTCTGATATTGAAATATGGGCTGAAGAACGCGTGAATTATTTCACTTATCTAATATGTCTAAAAATGCATGCAAAACGATTTTTCCAAAACTTGGACTACCTAATAAATGTAAACTTTTGGCCCAAAACACGAC
>CAYGTH010000848.1:0-381 GCA_964352745.1 uncultured Bacteroidia bacterium | reverse complement strand
GCCGAGGCAAGATCAATGATTGGCATAGCTAACAAATGGTTTTAACGACCTAAAATCTCTACAAAATCTTAATCCATTCCCTCCAAGATTGAAATTACCAACTGTCAGAATTCCTGCACCAACTGACCGATTGCTGGGATCAATTAGCAAAATTGGTGCGTGAGAGTCAAGGGTACCATTGGGAATTGCAGAAATGCAGTAATGAACGGTAGCTTTAATTACAGGAACGGTAATAATCGAAAGGTAACGATTGAATTATCGATGATATTTACATACCACACTTAAGCCAAGCCCTTATCTAACAAAAAGACTATTTTCTACTTTTCTCCTCAATAAGCAAAGATAGCTCGTTTACGAAAATGTGCAAGTCCCTCTAAAGCC
>CAYGTH010000847.1:0-2671 GCA_964352745.1 uncultured Bacteroidia bacterium | reverse complement strand
CATTTACATTGTCTATATGTTTTCTTCTATGAAAAAGGGAGGGAACCAGGAAGAAGAGGACGACGACGATGAGGAGGAGGATCAAGACGAAGTTCCAGGTTTTTTCCAGTCGCTCATTACCCTCGATTTGGAAAATGTCTTTATTCGGGGAAAAGCGCTTACAACTGCCAATTCCTGGATACTGCTTATCGCAGCAACTGCCGTATTGGGATTTTCCTGTTTCTATCTGGTCTATGCCTGTGAAGGCCTGGGACATGAACTGGGAATTCCGGTTTATTTCGTTGCAGTAATTCTTGCAGCAGCGGCTACCAGTGTGCCGGATACCATCATTTCGATTCGGGATGGCATGAAAGGCAATTATGATGATGCCATTTCCAATGCTCTTGGGAGTAATATCTTTGATATTTGCTTTGCCCTTGGGTTGCCTTTGTTTATCTATACCCTAATGAATGAGCCTATTGCCATGAGTGAAGATGTAATCGCTCAAACCGGAGAGTTACGGGTATTCCTCATCATTAGCACATTTGTTGCTTTCCTGATCTTTCTAATCGGCAAATACATGACCCGTGGCAAAGCCTATGGCTTGCTGTCGATTTATGGCATTTTTGTAACTTACATAATAGGAAGAGCTATGGGCTGGGACTCTCTGAAAGGCATTGCAGAAGCTTTCCAGGAAATCGCGAGTATCTTATCCTACACCAATTGGCTATAAATAACATCAAACAACATTTTTATCATCTATAATAACCCCTAAGAATCATGGGCATAAATCTTCAAAAAGGACAGCGGGTCAGTCTTGGCCTATCAAATGTTGAAATCGGCTTAGGCTGGGATCCTAATCCCGGAACTGGAAACGACTTTGACCTGGATGCATCAGCTTTTATGTTAGGAGAAAATGGAAAACTCCCAACAGATGCACACTTTATATTCTACAATAACCTCATATCCCCTGATGGTGCAGTTGAAGGGGCTGAAGACGACCAAACCGGTGGAAACAGTGATGGCGGAGATGATGAGGTAATCAACATTGACCTTACCAAGGTAGCTGCTAACGTAAGTGAGATTGTTTTTGTGGTAACCATTCACGATGCTGAAGGACGCAAGCAAAACTTTGGACAGGTCCGCAATTCGTATATCCGGATTGTAGATTCCGCCAAAAATGAGGAAATCGCCAAATATGAGCTGGATGAGGATTTCTCCATCGAGACAGGCGTAGAGTTTGGCCGGGTTTACAAGCGCGGGAACGAATGGAAATTCGAAGCACTAGGAATAGGATACAATGGCGGATTGGAATTTTTTGTGGACAAATTTCAATAAGTGATGGCCATTAACTCACAACCAACTATCATCTTCAACATCTACAAATCATGGCAATTAACCTAAAGAAAGGACAAACAATAAACCTGAACAAGGACGAATATGATCTGTCAAAAATCACAATCGGACTGGGTTGGGATGTAAAACAAAAGGAGAAAAAAGGCGGCCTCCTCGGCAGTCTGTTTGGGGGTGCAAAGCAAGAGGAATATGACCTCGATGCCGCCGCGCTTCTCCTTGACAAAAATGGAAAAATAGCAAACCTGGGTCGTAGTGCACGCGTACAGGGCCGGGAAGTACATCTTGTCGGGAGCGATATTATTTTCTTCAATAATCTCAAACACCCAGAAGGCTTTGTGTACCACACAGGGGATAACCTAACCGGAGACGGAGATGGGGATGATGAGCAAATCATTGTAATGCTCAATAGCCTGCCCGAACGCTATGACCGGGTTACCTTCTTTGCAACGATCTATCAGGGCATGGCCCAAAATCAGCATTTTGGCATGGTCGAAAATGCCTTTATTCGGGCAGTAGATGCGCGCGGAAAAGAAATGGCGCGATTCAACCTCTCTGAAGGGGCGGAATACAACCTGATGCGTACCGTCATTTTTGCGGAAGTGTATCGTCGCAACGGTGAATGGAAGTTCCGCGCATTGGGCGAGCCTCATCCGACCGATAGCCTTGGCGATGTGTTGAAAAACTACGTTTATGCACAGTAATGTATGAGGCGCCTTCCCGTTTATCTTTTGCTAGATACTTCCGGTTCCATGACGGGCGACCCGATAGATTCGGTCCGGGAAGGCGTTGATGCCTTAATTGCTGCTTTACGAAAAGACCCCTATGCATTGGAAACCGCTTATATAAGTGTCATTACCTTTGCAAATGAAGCTAAGCAAATCGTCCCATTGACGGACCTTCCTTCATTTCAGATGCCGGAAATACGGGCCTCGGGCCTTACCGCATTAGGAGATGCCCTTGCATTGGTTTCTGAGTGCGCGGATCGTGAAGTAAAAATGACTTCTGCAAGCACCAAGGGAGATTGGAAGCCATTGGTGTTTATTCTCACAGATGGGGGTCCGAACGATTTTTGGGAACCAGATGAGCAACGGGGATTTATCGATACCACCTTTATGAAAGGACTTAAGGTCTTCAAGGCACATAAATGGGGCACTGTCGTAGCCTGTGCCGTTGGCTTGCGGGCCAGCACCAAAACCCTTAGAAAGGTAACCGATAATATCGTTAAAATTTTCCTCGCTGAACCCGATCAGTTTAAAGCCTTTTTCAAATGGGTTTCGGCATCAGTATCAGCAAGTATTTTGGCAGAACCGGGAGAGACAGAAGCGAATCTCGAAGA
>CAYGTH010000846.1:0-2678 GCA_964352745.1 uncultured Bacteroidia bacterium | reverse complement strand
GATCGGCGCTCAGGCATTTGGCCAAACGCTCACCACTCCGCAAGCAAGCCCCAAAGGCAAAGTCTATCAAACTGTAGGAATCAGTAAAATTGGAATCGTGTATTCCCGCCCGGCGGTCAAAGACCGGAAAGTATGGGGCAAACTGGTTGCTTTTGATTCGCCCTGGCGTGCTGGTGCCAATGAAAATACAGTGATTACCTTCAGCCACGATGTGAAAATAGAGGGGAAGGACCTGGCTGCTGGAACCTATGGTCTGCACATGATCCCATCTGAAAAAGGAGATTGGACCGTGATGTTTTCCCATAATTCTACTTCATGGGGTAGCTATTCTTATGATGAGGCGGAAGATGCCTTGCGCGTCAGTGTTTCCCCTAAAGAAACCGGCCACCACGAACTCCTTACCTATGATGTTATTCCCTGGTCTGATTCCAAAGCTACCGTTGCGCTAAGCTGGGAAAAGAAAATGATTCCGATCGAGGTCAATGTGAGCACACCTGATATCGTCCTGGTAAATATGAAGAATGAATTGCGCTCTCTTGCGGGCTTTAGCTGGCAGGGATGGAACCAGGCGGCAAGCTATTGTGCCAGGCAGAAAATCAATCAGGCAGAGGCCCTGGCCTGGAGTGAGAAGGCCGTCAATATGGGCGGTGGGTTTACCGCAATGAATACCCATGCGCAATTACTGACCGCTAATGGAGAAGCCGAGAAAGCTGAAAAATACATGGCTAAGGCAATGAATAAGGCGAATCTGGCTGAACTCAATGCTTATGGCTACCAACTATTGGGACAAGGAAAACATGATAAAGCCATCCAGGTGTTTAAGTTGAATGTCGAAAAACATCCTGAAAATGCCAATATTCATGACAGCCTGGGAGAAGGTTTAGTCATTCGGGATGCGCCCGGTGATAAAAAAGAGGCGATCAAATATTTCAAAAAATCTTTGGCTATGAATCCTCCCGAAAACACCCGCCAAAATTCACTCAAATACCTTCGGGAACTCGGCGTTGAGATGGATGAATCCGCGACTGCTAAGAAGAATTAACCTTGTGAAAGGTTATTAGGGGTTCCAGGATAGCATCCTGTGAACAGTAGTGATTCCGGATCAACTTCACCGCGCCATCCATGCATGTGAACTTGATCCGGAATTTTTGTCTTCCCTCTTCTTGCTTCCCTCTTTCTTCCCCCTACCCTGACTCCCGACTCCTCTACTCATACTTCGCCGCAATCTTCTCCAGTTCCTTGTCCAGCAATTTTCGACTTAACCAGCGGCCTTTTGTCATGACACCAGCGGGCTGTTTGAGGTGCTCTGTATCCAATAGGGGATTGTTATCCAGGAGAATCAGGTCAGCGGATGTTCCCACTGTAACGGTGCCATATGCATTGGGCACCCCAAAAAAACGTGCAGGATTATGGGTGCCGGAAAGCAGGATATCGTAAATGGGAATCCCGGCATCTTCCAGGCTGGCAATCTCATGATGAATCGAAAAGCCTGGCACATTGAATACCTGGGGGGAATCGGAACCCAATAAAAAATCAACCCCCGCTTCGTGCAGGCCCATCAGGATTTCGTTCCGAATGGAAATGAAGTTTTCATACGTACCCCTACTGTATCCGGGACCTTCCTGAAACTTCTTTTTCTGAGTCTTCCAGCTTGCGATGATATCCGCATCCATATAGCGGGTTTCCGGAGATTGACTGACCATCATTTCCGGGTCAGTTGGAGAAGGCCAACGTACCATCAAACTTTGAGTAGGGACTACCCACACCTGCTGCTCCTTTGTCATGAGGGCAAGTTCCTGAATCTTATTCCGATCCACGATGTCCACATAGCCCATCCCAAAGAACCCATTCGATCCTGCTTCTGTTTCCTCATTTCCCTCAACCAGGCCTTCCAGGTAGCCGTCGATGTGATCGATCGAAGCATAACGGGCGGCGAGGGCCCTGCGAATACCAACTTCCAGGGGTACGTGCCCTGCAAACCGAATCTTCTCCCGGTCTGCCGTTTCTGCAAGGATGCGAAAATGTTCGAGCTGAATACCGGGGTGGATCTTTAAAAAATCATACCCAGCCAGTGCATACTGAACTACTTTTACTTTGGCATCCTCTTCTGATTGGACCGTCTTTCCATTTAGAGAAGGACTGGAGGTGTAGATTCTGGGGCCGAGAATGGTGCCTGCTTCGACTTGTTGCTTCAGTTGGAGGTGATAGGGAGCTCCTAACATACCCCGCACTGTTGTGATTCCATTTGCCAGCCAGAGCATCATCGTTTCGCGTACGATGGCATCATCTTCTCCGGAAGCAACCGGAATATGGGCATGCATTTCTGCCAGCCCTGGCATCAGGTATTTGCCGGTAGCATCAATCTCAAGGGCTTTTTTAGGGACTTTTACCTTGTCGCTGGGACCAATTGTGGTGATGTAGCCCTCCTGGATGAGAACTGTTTGATTCGGTAAGACCTGCTCGCTGGTCATCGGCACTACATTCACATGCGTAAACGCTACCGTTTGGGCTTGCCTGGCAAGCAGGGATTCGATACTTCCCCCGACTTCGTTACTTTCTGTTGCCTGATTACTGGCGGTGCAACTGATCAGGAAAACCAAAAGGAGGGAGAGGGAAGTAAGGGCAAATGATTGGGAGAATAAACGATTCATAGGAATGCGGATTGATCCGGAAAAGCG
>CAYGTH010000845.1:0-2687 GCA_964352745.1 uncultured Bacteroidia bacterium | reverse complement strand
GTTGAGATATTCAGATCGATACCCGTATTACGGATTTCTGCTCCATTTGTCAGCACAAACTCAAATCCAGAATTGGCCGAAACAGGGAGAAAGAGAATAGCGTTATTTGTCTGTTTGGAATAAGCACCCAGCGAAACGGTGAGCTTATTTCCCCAAAAGCCCATATCAATCCCCAAATTCACCTGACTCGTTCGCTCCATTTCAAGGGATTCATTCGACAGGCTAATGGGACGAAATCCCCGAACCGGCTCATCATTGAGGCTGGCTTCGAGTTGATTCAGAACTGCCAGAGTAGAATAGGGAGAAATCTCCTGATTGCCCGCCGTTCCATAGCTTGCATAGACATCAAACTTACTCATAGACAAATTGGCGACCTTATCAAGATGCAGGGCAAACCTTCCTCCAGGGAAAAAGCCATAGTCCCCCCCAAAGCGGGAAGAACCGTCCATCCGCCCTACCAATTGGAATTCGTATTTGTCCTCAATCGCATACGTCAGGTTGGCAAATCCCGAAACCAGGTTCCATTCATCCACAAAGGAATTGATCGTCTTTTCCTGCCCTACAAACAGGTTGTAGAAGCGGAGGGTTTCATTGTCAAAACTCCGTGAGACGCCACTCAATACTTCTGAGCTGAATCCTTGTACAGAAAACCCGCCGTATGCACTGAGAGTATGTTTGTTGTCCCATTCTTTATCGTATTGCAGGGTATAGGCATTATGCCAATTATAGGATTGCAGCTTGGCGCCGGCTCCCATACCCGCAGCAGACAGTTCCGGTTCCAATGCCCCGGGGATAAAGGCAAATTCATCATTAAAAATCGCGTCAATCCCCGCGGCGGCAGTCAGGGTCAAACCCTCCATAAGGGCGTAATCCACAGCCAGTCGATTGAACAGCCGGGTGTTGTCCACCTTACTATCTGTCAGCAAGGCATGCGCCCTGGGATTGGCGACGGTGTACCCCGCTTGCATAGCTTCCGACGGGGTTCCATCATCCCCTACCATTTGATTGAGCAGGGTAATGTTTCCATTTGCATCTGTGGCAGGTAAGATCGGATTGAATTGCAAGGCTCCGCTTACCACGCCCATTCCTGTAGCATTTCCCGGATCATCTGTCGCAACGGTATTCGCTTCCATTCGACTGATATTGAAGGCATTGCGAATGGTAACGCGCCTGTTAGCTTTGGCTTCCAAATTCGCATGCACATTCACCCGATCCATCCGGGAGGTTTCGATCAAGCCCCGATTTTGCAAATAAGAGGCCCCTACCCGATACCGCATCGTTTCACTGCCACCGCTCATCGCGACCTGATATTCCTGAAGCGTACTGTTATCTCTGTACATCTGTTCCTGCCAGTCTGTGCCCGTTCCAAATCCTGTAGGATTGGTGTAGAGCGGCGTTAATCCGGCATTGCTATAGGCTTCATTCAGGTAATTGGCGAATTGGGTACCGTCAAGCAGGTCATATTTCCCGATGGCTTCCTGAAAGCCGCCTCGGGCACTAAATTCGATTTTCGAGCTGTTAAACTCTCCGGTTTTAGTTTCGATGAGTACGACCCCATTAGACCCGCGTGCTCCATACAAGGCAGTTGCAGCTGCGTCTTTTAAAACCGTAATCGAAGAGATATCCTCCGGACTGAACATCGCAAGGGGATTAAGTCGGGGGCCAAAGGTAAATCCAGCTGAAGCTGCATCACTGTCATTATAGAGCGGAAAACCGTCGATCACATACAAGGGTTCTGCGCCTGCTGCGAGGGTCTGTACGCCTCGAATCCGAATGGCCATGTCTCCTCCCGGCTGACTGGAGGCTTGGGTCCCCCATACACCTGCGGCTCTGCCTTGGAGAATTTGATCAGGAGAGGTATAGAAGGCAAGATCGATGGGATTAGCGTCTACAATCTTGACTGGCGACCCTATTATACCGCATTCCATCACACCACTAATCATTTGGGCCAAACTATCCGACGCAATCCTCCTAATTGAATCAACAGGAGGAGTGATAGGTTGGTTTTTCTGGGCATGTAGCCTTCCTAATGAACCTATCAATAATGCAAATAGGAATATGGCTCCCGTCCCTATCCTAAGTGTCCCCCTTTGCGATCTCAGTGCCTCAGTGGTAAAACCTGACTCCCAAAAACCAACCACTAAGGCATTTAGGGCATGAAGATTTGCACTAAGATGCGAGGCATATTTCGATATAAAGAAGTTCTTTTTCATAACCCAAAAAATGAAACCCGTAACAAGAAACCAGTAACCAGAAACTTTCCCTAATAACCCGGATTCTGCTCCAAATTGGGGTTAATATTGCGCTCGCGCTGTGGAATCGGAAACAGCACGTGCTTGCTTGTCTCAACTGTAACACCCGGCTTGGCAGCTTCTACCTGTGTTTTAAGACGCTCTTGCCGGACGAGATCAAACCACCGCTGTCCTTCCCAAACAAATTCTCTTCTGCGTTCCAGCCACACCGCTTCCCGAAACTCGGACTGCGAAAGGCCGGTCAAATCCGGCAGAATATTGCGCTCCGATCCATCGGCAAAACGAGCCCTTCTACGTACCCGATTCACCGCTTCATAGGCTTCTGCTGTCGGGCCGCCATTCACCTCATTATCTGCCTCTGCAAACATCAGCAAGACATCGGAATAGCGCATATTAAAAAAGTCGTTGCCCCCACTACTCGCACTTGGTTCTGCC
>CAYGTH010000844.1:0-2692 GCA_964352745.1 uncultured Bacteroidia bacterium | reverse complement strand
AAATTGTGTTCATGCAAAATCAGGATTTGGGAATTGATATCAACCAAACGGTGGTCATCAATGCGCCGGGCGCGATTACCAATGACTCGGTTTATCGACAAGGCCTGAATGTATTTAAACAAAGGCTACTGGAAAACCCAGGGGTGGCCGAGGTTGCGGCATCAACCGAAATTCCCGGAAATTTGATTTACTGGACCAATGGCGCCCGCAGGCAAACCGACCCGCCAGAAGCCTCGGCTATTGCGTATATGGTCGGGGTGGATTATGACTATATTCCCCTGTTTGGGCATGATCTGCTGGCAGGACGCAATTTTTCGGAAGACCATGGGACAGATTATAAAACGGTTGTCATCAACGAAAAAGCCCTGGAAAATTTTGGGTTTAAAGATCCGAATCAAGCCTTGAATGAGCACATCTTAACGGGGGGTGATACCCTGCAAATTATCGGTGTGATGGCTAATTATCACCAGGAAGGACTGCATAAGGCGCATGATCCGATCCTGTTTCTGTTGCGCCCCACTGCAAATGGTTATTATTCCATGAAGGTAAACCGTGCTGCTGTTCGGGAGGCCCTGGCATTTGCTGAAACGGAGTTTCAGAGCGCATTTCCCGGTAACCCATTTGATTATTTCTTTCTCGATTCCTTTTTTAATCGTCAATACAAAGCCGAGAATAATCTGGGTTATGTAGCAGGTGTCTTTGCTTCCCTGGCGATTCTGGTGGCTTGCCTGGGCTTGTTAGGACTGGCTTCCTTCACCGCCTCTCAGCGAACCAAGGAAATCGGCATTCGCAAAATCCTGGGTTCCTCTGCCTCCAATATTTTTGTGCTGCTTTCCAAGGATTTTATCGTGCTGGTCTGCGTTGCCAACCTGCTCGCAATCCCTGTTGTGTTCCTCCTGATGAACAAATGGCTGGAAGGCTTTGCTTTCCATATCGACATTGCCTGGTGGGTATTTCTGATCTCCGGACTTGCCTCTGTGATGGTAGCCCTGCTGACCGTGAGCTATCAATCTATCCGCGCTGCCAGGACCAATCCGATTGAATCGTTGCGGAGTGAGTAGGGCATTGGGTGTCATTTTGGGACATGGGGGCCCTATTTTCAAATACGCTGTACTAAATGATTGCTGACCTTATCTTGTTCCTGCAACTACTGTATCCTTGCCAATCCCTTCTGGCCCCATACTTTGATAACCACCATCCACCGGCAAGTCGGTCCCTGTAATGAAAGAGGCATCATCGCTGAGTAAAAACAGTACAGCAGCAGCCACTTCTTTAGGTTGTCCCAATCGACCCATCATCGAAAAATCTCCCCATATGGTGTCGTATTTTTGTCGATCATAATTGGCAGCCTTATCATTTTCCCGGGTCCATATCCATCCCGGACTTACACTATTCACTCGAATATTATCGGGCGCAAAATCGAGCGCCATACACTTGGTGAGTTGATTTACGGCTCCTTTTGCAGCATTGTAGGTCCATCTTTTTGGCTGGGCAATAACGCCAGAGATACTGGAAATATTGACGATGGCTCCTTTTCCTCGTTTCTTCATTGACGCATGGGTAAGCGAAGCCATGTTTGCAAAGGCGACTGGCCCCACGCCCAGACTCCGGTTCCAGTCTTCCTGACTTGCATCCATATATTTAGCCAGAAAGGAGAAGGCATTATTTACAAGAAAATCAATCCCTCCGAACTGCAACTCCGTTTCCTCGACTACCTGATTACAAAATTCGGGATCGGACATATCCCCTGCTAAAACAAGTGGGTTAAAGCCCAATTCTTTGAATGCTGTTTCTCCTTCTGTAACATCCCCCGGCAAGCAAGTGATAGCGACCTTACAGCCTTCTTGCATGAGTGCCAGGGCAATGGCAAATCCAATCCCATGAGAGCCTCCGGTTACGATCGCTGCTTTTTCCTCGAATCGTTTTCTGGTTTCAGTTGTGGACATGTGTTGTTAGTTGTTAGCTGGCTTCCAGTTTCTACCCTACTCGTTTGATCGTGTTCCAGTTTCGGGTTGTGATATCTTTCCCAAAATACCGCTCTAGATTTTCCATTCCTTTTGGGGTTTTGGTTACAGAAAGGTCAAGGACGCTGAATATCGTATTATTACTGATCTCGATAATTTGGAATGCCTGATTTTCACTGGTCCAGGGCAGTTGTAAAGCTACCTCCGGCGCTTTCCGTAAAAGAGAAACATACAAGCGAATGTCTTTTGTAATAACGGGGATTACTTGAAAGGGATCATTGGCCAGCATTTTCTGGATCATTTCTGATTTTCTGATAATCACGGGAACCGGAAAGCCAAAGACTTTCTCAAGATGCGTTGAAATCGTATGCTCCAGATTGGCTGACTCACCAGCTGCTGTCTCAAATAGGATGTTGCCCGTATTAAACACGGTTACCACATTCTCGCAATTCAGGTCTTCCATTTCCTTTCTAAGATCAGCCATGGGAACCTTGTGATGCCCGCCCACATTTATGCCCCGAAGAAAGGCAACGTAACTTTCTTTCTCGATGTTGGATTTCATGAACTCAGTTGCTTATGATCAGTTCCCCGGCTAGCAGGATTTGTCAAGGTTAATATGGGGGGATTTAACCGCTTTTCAAAAACTATTCAACACAAAATACCGGAGCTTCCCCTTAGTTTGACTTTCGCCATTTCCAACATTATTTAGCTGCCAGATATGCTTGAAA
>CAYGTH010000843.1:0-2697 GCA_964352745.1 uncultured Bacteroidia bacterium | reverse complement strand
GCGATCACAGACATCCACCTTCATTCTCACAAAACCTACGAAAGTGAGCCCAATGGAGATGCGAACATTTTGTTTTTGCTTGCAGCGGTAGCCTTTATCGTGATTGTGGTTGCCTGGGTAAATTATGTGAATCTGTCTACAGCCCGCGCACTCGAACGTGCCCGCGAAGTAGGGATTCGGAAAGTGGTCGGTTCGAGCCGGGGTCAGTTAATGGGCCAGTTTATGCTGGAGGCAGGCATGATCAATCTGTTTGCCAGCTTGATTGCACTCAGCATTCTTCAATTATTTATGCCTGAATTCCGAATACTCGCAGGCTTGCCAGCTTCTTTTGGCTTTCTGAATGATCCGGCTTTCCTGGGGCAATTAGCCATTCTGTTTGTTATCAGTTGGGGACTTGCGGGGTTTTATCCGGCAGTAGTCCTTTCTCAATTTATGCCGATTTCGGTCCTGAAAGGCAAGTTTACACACAGTGGACACGGTAATCTCATTCGCAAATCATTGGTAGTGTTTCAGTTTGTGATGGCGGTAGTCCTGATTGCCGGGGCATTGGTGGTAAATGAGCAATTGCACTATCTCCGGAATGTCGACCTGGGAATGAATATTGACCAAACGCTGGTTGTTTCTGCGCCAGGAGCCGATTCCGCCCGTGCCCGGTTAGGATTATTCCGCGATCTGCTTATGCAAAATCCCCAGATCAGAGATGTGGCAGCATCGACTACTGTTCCGGGGCTTCCCACTACGGATATGAGCTCCACTACTGGTATTCGGTTGATGGGAGCTGAATCAAAAAATCATACCTTCTATCTGGCATGGATTGATGATCATTATATCCCATTGTTAGAAGTCGATATCCTGGCCGGGAGGAACTTGTCCGCTGTGCCGCAAGAAGGAAATTACGCCATGATCAATATCGCAGCAGCTCGCCTTTTTGGAGTACCTGATCCGGAAAAAATTGTAGGCCAAAAGATAGATATGTGGGGAAATGAAATCAATATTCGAGGGGTGATTGATAATTATAGCCAGGTATCGCCCAAAGAGCAGCCCTTGCCGATGGTATTTTTACATGAGCCTTCCAATTTTGATTTTGCTTCAATCGCAATTCAAACGGAGGATATGCCTGCCATGATCCGGCAGATCGAAGCGGCCTGGGATGAGGCCTTTCCTGGTAGTGCCTTTTCCTACTTCTTTTTAGATGAACGATATGACCAGCAATACAAGTCTGATGACCGCTTTTCCAGCATATTCGGAATCCTGACTGGCATTGCCATCTTTATCGCATGCCTGGGCTTATTTGGCCTTTCGGCTTATTCCGCTGTTCAACGCACCAAGGAAATTGGCATTCGCAAAGTATGCGGAGCTTCTTCGACGGATATCGTTCGCTTGCTGAGCCGGAATTACCTGCAGCTTATTCTCGTGGCTTCTGCAATCGGCTTACCGCTTGCAGGCTTGGGAATGACTTCCTGGCTCCAAAATTTTGCGAGCCAAATGCCACTTCATGCAGGGCTGTTCGTTTGGCCGGTAGTACTGATTCTGGCCATTGCCGTGATTACGATCAGTTGGCAAACCATCCGCTCAGCGAACAGTGATCCTTCCGATGCTTTGAGACATGAGTAGGCGGGCTTGTTTCATTCTGGAACAAAACATTGTTTCAGGCCGAAACAGTATCGCAAAATGAAACAATATGAAATTGATTATAACTACTTGATAGTCATTTGTTTATGGCAGGTGGAATGGTTCTTGGAACAAGAAGACAAAACGCGTCACCATGTTCAAAAACTACTTCAAAATTACGATCCGCAATTTCCTGCGCCACAAGTTATACTCCTTCATCAATATCATAGGGCTCGCGCTGGGATTGGCGGCCTGCTTATTGATCTTTCTCTTTGTGGATTACGAATTCAGCTTTGATGCCTTCCACAGCAAAAAAGAGAATATCTATCGACTGAATGAAGTGCAGACCTGGGGAGGGATAATTCCGCAAAATGTGGCCTTATCCATGTATCCGATGGGGCCGACCTTACAGGAGGACTATCCGGAGATAGTAGCGTATACCCATGTGATCAGTCAAAACAATGTGCCCATAGCCCATGGTGATAAAAAAATCTATGTGGAGCAATATTTCATGGTGGACAGTAGCTTTTTTGATCTGTTTGATTTTGAATTGCTGCATGGAACGCCGCAGCAGGCATTGCAGGAACGGTTCAGTATGGTGATTACGGAAGAGACAGCCATGAACTTTTTTGACCGGACCGATGTAATGGGGGAGCGGATGGAGTATTATGGCGAGGATACCATGTCCTTTACCATTACTGGCGTTTTGAAGAATATTCCTGAAAATTCGCATTTGCAATTTGATGGACTTGTAGCATTGAATTCCTTTCCTGAGATGCATGCAAATTCGATGGAGAGATGGGGCAATAACTGGTTGGTAACCTACCTCAAACTCACACCTGGAGCTGATATCGCAGCGCTTGAGGCGAAATTTCCTGAGTATCTCACCAAATATATGGGGGAGGATGCAACCGAAGGCTATCAACTGTTTCTGCAATCATTAACAGAAGTCCATTTGGGCTCAGCTGATATCACACATGACTACCAGAACGTAGGCAAATTCAATGGAAAATATATTTACACCTTCCTCTTTTTGGCGCTCTTTGTACTCGTGATTGCAGGGATCAACTTTATGAACCTGACCAC
>CAYGTH010000842.1:0-2699 GCA_964352745.1 uncultured Bacteroidia bacterium | reverse complement strand
GCTGTAAGGAGAGCTGATTAGGCCGATCCTGACAGGGTTATGTATAGTTTGACAAAGAATTTGGACAAAGTGTATTTCAATTTTACCAACCCACAGACTGTGTGTATTATTCGATGTTGCGATAAGGGAGGATTCACTCCCGTACACTTTTTAGTTTTCCTATTTCCAGAGCTTGTTTTACAACTTTTTTTAGATAAAATTGGGTATCCGCTCACATGTTTGAGAGTTGCTACAAATTCAAAGAAGGTCCCTATTGTGGGAAACTGTTCTTGCATGAGGGTCTCTTGCCACTTTTTTAGTAAAGTGGCGCAAAAATCGCAGAAGCCAATGCAATGCACAAGCCTCCCCCATTTTCCCGATGGCTTCTGCATCGCCAACGCGCCAGCGGGTTTGTTTCCCTATGGATGGGCCTGTCCTGCACTTGATGCGGGAAAACGGGGTCGTGCGGGAAGGGTCAATGAAGAAAGAAGAAATGAAATCTAATATGTACGCTTTATGTCAACCTCTTTTCAACAAGAAATGTATTTTCCCCTCTTAGCAGGATTAGTAGGATTACTAATTATTACAGGTTGTTTAGAAAATGTCCAATATGATAAAAGGACCTGCGAAGAGTATGGTACATTAAAAGTGTATCACGGATCTTACCTACCCGTTAATTCTTGGGTTTCTATTAATATTGATGATGGTACATATATATGGCGCAGATATTTTTTATTAGGATACCTGGACGATACCGAACGGTTATTGGTTGAGTATTGCCCAGTGTCAGATTCGATCAAAATCAATTTTAGATTAAATTTAAAGGATACGACCTTTTATTTGAAATCTGATTCTCACTGGCAATTAGGATTGGGATCAAATGATGAGAGAGAATTTTCCATTGGTAAGAGTGACGATATAGATTATTGGATTAGGGAATAGGTTATCCATCTAGATGCCCAATGCCAGCTAAATTTGCGAAACCTGTCAGAGAATAATTTTGAGAACGATGCAAGTTGTATATTTAAGTTATCTACTATTGTTGTGTATGCTGTTGAATGCCTGTGGTTCGACTGGTGATAAATATGTCTCGCCGCTGGAATATTTCATTACCGGTTGCATAGAGCACTCCAATACATCTGTACCAGTTCCCGATAGAGATAGTATTGAGGTTTACTGGTATTCGTACAAAGATGGAGAACCCTACGAGCCGCCAGAAAAACAGATATTATCTCCTCTTAGTCTCAAACAACCAACGTATTACCCCCACTCATTTTCTATTTGGGACAGCCTGATCTTATTGAGAATAGACTATGGGATGGGTTTCAGATGGATGAAGGAGATGCCATCGTACAGTTTGGCAATCATTGATGACTCATCGAAGAAAGATCTGCAGGGTTTGATCATCTTGGGCAACCATCGCACTTATGAGGTCTTTGGAGTGTATGAATACAATGAGTGTCCCCTTTCTTCAGAGCTTGAGGACTTTCTGCTATACGAAAGCAAAGAGAGATGGGATGGGCTTGATAATCCGATAGATTGGAAGTCGGCAATTGGGCAATGGGAGCTTTTCCGAAAAGACTCCGCAGCAGGTACTCGACTGAATTCGCTGAAGTTTCATGATTGGGATTGCGCTAAAATCCTTGAGGTAGTAACCCGCTTGAGGGAACAGGAATCAAAATAGGCTATCGGCTTCCTGCCCGCGTTAGGTTGCATTTGGCACTGTGAGTACGCCATGGCCGCCCTCTGTAAATCTTATCCCACACCGAACAAAAGGTCGAAAACCAAGACAACGATGGCCACGAAACCGAATTTTTCTCCCTCTCCGAGCAGTGCTCCGAGTTTGTAACCCTGGCCCTATAGCACTATGACTGTCTTGCCCTGAAAAAAGTAGACACATGTTGAATAATGATATATGAAAATATAAGGCCGATCTTAATCATATCTTCTAGTCATTAGTTTTGCGTTTTAAAAACTGCCTCTGAGGCCTATTAATGCATGATTTGAATTTCTCTCATAGTTACCCAAAACCCAACTGTGCAGAAAATTATTCAACAAATATGGAGAAGCAGGCTTAGTTTTGTTGAAAATCATATTAGTACTCTTGCCTAAACGCAAAACTAATGTCTAGTTCATGTATAAATCTAGGAAAGCCTGTTTACTCCAGGAGTTTTAAGCAGTTTCTTCTTTGATACCGACACAATAACCTCTTCCAGCGAAACCAGTCCTTCCCGTAGCCAATCCGTCAATGTATCCCGCAGCCTGGGAATCCCGGCTTCGAGCAAATAGGCATCGATATTGCCTTGCCCGGTTTTGATCATATCGGTCAGATTGCGAGAGATCGGGAGCACCTCGAAAGCTGCCCGCCTGCCCCGGTAGCCGGTATAAAAACAGGCCGGGCAACCAACTGGTACCCAGTGCTGGTCAATCGAGAGGTCTGCCTGGACCTCTGGGAAAAGGACTTTAGTAGAAGCTGTTTTGCAATGAGAGCAGAGGAGGCGCAGGAGGCGCTGCGCAACGACCAGTCGAAGCGAGGCTGCCAGGAGACCGGGCTCCATGCGCTACTGCAAGGCTATTCCTTTCTTCCAAACCTGACAAACCGCAAGACCCCCTTGTTGGTACAAAATTTCCCGATGATCCTGACAAGGGAAAGCTACCATGTCCGCTAGCATTCCTTTTTCTAATTTCCCGCGATCTGACAGGCCCAATGCAAGGGCTGC
>CAYGTH010000841.1:0-2704 GCA_964352745.1 uncultured Bacteroidia bacterium | reverse complement strand
GGTAAACCAAGTCTGGATAATACGTATACCATTCGTAATGATAAAAATGGATGCCTTTCTTGCGTAGTGAAAACCCTTCAGCTATATCAGGCACCCGATGCTGCCTTTGACGGTCTGATTGAAAGTGGGAATACCACACAGGATTATTGCTACAACGACAATGCTGTAACCCTTTCTCCCCGAACTATTGGAGACGAGGTGCAGAGTCTATTCTCAGCTCGGTTTCTCGATATTCAGGGAAATGAATTGTCAGATGCAAATGGAGACCCCCTGTTTGCTGCCCTGAATACGGATGCTAGTGGTCAAACCATGTTCGACCCTCAGGTTGTTGATTTCGAGGATTTGGATGAGGATCATATCACGGCTGAAATCACCCATTCGATTCAATTTGCCTTTGAAGATGAGCATGTATGCAGCAATTCCCTGACGCAAATCGTAACGATTCTGGATAAGCCGAGTGCAGCGTTCTCCTTATTTAAATTTGAGGACGAATCGCCTACCAGTAATCCGATCGAAGGGACAGACCGCGCAGGAATTGATTTTCTGTTTTGTGAGAATGAGGACTTTCAGGTGGAACTAAGAGCAGATGCGCCCCCTAAGCAACAACACAAAAAGGAATTTCGGGTAAAAGGAGAGCTGCTGATTCCCAAAACAGTCGATGGGCAGGAGGTGTATGTCTTTGAATTGGATCGTTCCCTATTCCCAATTGGTGAGCCAATCACAATCGAATATAAGGTAATCGTTAATGATCCTGGACATAAGACCTATGAAAATAATGCTGAAAAGAAATTTGAACTGGAGGCAGCGCCGAGCGCTGAGTTTACAGGAGTGGTGGAGGGGCAGAAGTTTACCATTCAACCAGACATTAGCCAATTTATTACCCTGAATCCACAGACGAAGGGAGGCACATTTATCATAGATGAAAATGAGTATGAACTGAATGAAAACGGGGTTCTTGGAGTAGACCTGAACAGCATTAATTTAGACGGAGAAAGTACCCGTGAATTGGCTATTACCTACACAGTGGCGGACCCTAATACTGCCAAACCTTGTGTCGATACCCTGACACGTACTATTCGCTTATCTATCAAGCCAGACGCCTCGTTTGATACTACACTTGGTCAAGGGCTGGAATGGTGCGTCATTTCAGGAGAGAAGAATACGCTGCAATTGATTCCTGCAGTTGACGGAGGAACTTTTAAACTGAATCCCGAGCAACCCTTTACGATTTCAGGAAATAGCCTGGAGTTGGATTTATCAAATACTGGTGGAGGTAAGCGAAATCGATTATTGGAAATAACCTATACGGTGGAAGACCCTAATCCAGATAATGATTTATCGGAATCCTCTACTCAGATAATTAGTGTGGTGGTGAAGCCGGATGCGAGCATCTCTTCTATTCGGGCCAATCCGGAAGAGTGGACACTTGAACCTGATGGGTCTCCAGTATTCCAGGTGATCATAGAGGTGGAGGTCCCACAGGACGGAGATAGATATTTATGGGACTTTGGAGACGGAAATACTTCTACCCAGGCACCAGAGGGAGTAGGAGACGGAGGAGCCAATTTACTAGGTAGGATGATCCATCGATATACACCAGGGGTATTTGAGCTAAATCCAACTGGAGAGGTAAACCTGACCTACACCATTATTCGTGGGGAAAATTGCCGGGATAGCAGGACAGTTGTTGTTCCTATTCAGCCAGGAATCTCGCGCCTAAGCCTGGTACAAGCAGATCAGGAACTCCCTGGAGCGAATCAGGTAGTTACAGGTTTTGAATCGCTGAAAGATGGTGTGATACTGGATTTAAAAACGTTGCCTACGAACCTCCTGACAATAGTGGCTCATACGGTACCCGAGACGGTGGAGACAGTTCGTTTACTCCTTCAAACCGAAGAGGGAGATGATGTTAGCGATAAGATCGAACGTGTTGTGCCTTATTCATTGTTGGGAGATAGTGTGGATACATTTACTGCATGGCCAGCTGAAGTTGGGAAATATACCTTATTTGTCTTTCCTGATCTTGCCGGCAAGGGATTGAGGACCCGTATGAGCTTTGAGGTAGTTGATACGGGGATTGTGAATTCGGAAGATACCAGGGAGGAAGCTGAAAACCCGGAGACCGAAGTGGACACCGGAACAAGCACGCGTGGCCTGGGCCTTGCATCCGCTATTTCCTCAGGGCAAGAAACCCAAAGATCATCTGGGCCAGATCTGGGACCTTTGATGAACAGAAGGCTTGCAGCGCGCCGAGCTATAATTGATGAATTGGAAGGAGACGCAGGTCTTCGGAATACCAAAGCATATAAATTGGCGCGCCTTTATATCCTGGAAACTCATGCATCCGAGGCCGATTCACTCGCTAAGTATGAGGAAATAATCAAAAGTCTATTGTCCAATATCAAGCGGGCAAGTGGCAAGCGATTAATCCAATATATAAGTGTCTTGTCGGTCAGTACACACAGCCTGTTGGACCGACTTGTGATGGGAGATTTTGGTGAAGTATCAGAATCAGCCAAAGCCGTTCTGCTTGATGTTTCTGCAAAATCGAAAGCCGCAAAAGTAAAGCTGAAACCCTTACGAGATGGCTGGAAGGCTGCTGATATTACAGAAAATGCCGAAGTCCCGATTGTTGCGAAACTGCTAAAACTAATCAAATGAGGCTTTGAAAGAGTAGATGGAGAATAACCGGCACATCATTCGA
>CAYGTH010000840.1:0-2705 GCA_964352745.1 uncultured Bacteroidia bacterium | reverse complement strand
AGGAAACCCTGGAGGCTACTCAGGTTGCTCTGCTATCGCCTTTTGTTCGGCAACCTGTTGCTCGACCCGTTCGGAATTTTCTGCCAGAGACCTGGCGTGAATTACTCGAAATCTACAGTCGCAATACCCAAATCGGCCATTTGTACGGAACTACCAGCCATATCCGGGGAACGCTTACTCCTGATCCCATGCAGACGTTTTTGTATGACGAGCCGGAGGTGATCTATCTGATGGATGACTTTACCCGATTTCCAAGTGTGGATGAGGTGTTTTTGGAATACATAGATAAAGCACAGAGACACACAATCAAGGGGAAGCGCTATTTGTATATTTGGGATGAATATCAGAATTCATTTTCTGTATCCAATTCCCTGAGTTTTGACACAGCGGCACTGACGCTGGTGGACGGAGTACCCATTCTTGATCCTGATTTTTTCTGGGAATTAGATGTCCTGAAACTGGAACAAATTCACCTCATCACCAAGCGCTATTTTGCGGGGGAATCTGTCTTTGCAGGAATCGTACATTTCCTGACCTATGACGATGATTTTGGCGGGGAAAGTTTACCGCCTTATTTGATTCGGAAACAATACGTACCGATTCCTCCTACCCGCTCCTTTTACCTGCCGGATTACGCTGATCCTGATGCCCGAAAACGCATTCCCGATTACCGAAATACCCTATATTGGAATCCGACCTGGGAACCAGAACCCGGTCAGTCTCAACTCAGTTTCTATACCGGGGATGACACCGGTTGGTATCAGATTGAGATAACGGGAATCAATGCTGAGGGAGAGTCCCTGTTTGGAGTCGCTCGTTTTGAAGTGCTGGGCCAGAACGGGAATTAATCCCTAACCCAATGATTATCCTTTGATTATGATGTGTGTATATCGTTCGTCTTTATTCATGGTATGCCTGATGCTTGGGGGGATGCTGACTGTCTGCGGGCA
Organism: uncultured Bacteroidia bacterium; assembly: GCA_964352745.1. Taxonomy (GTDB): domain Bacteria; phylum Bacteroidota; class Bacteroidia; order J057; family J057; genus CAYGTH01. The sequence continues at coordinate 1,755 of CAYGTH010000840.1, read as the reverse complement.
GAAGAATTCTGCATTTGAACAGGCAAAAGAGGCCTATACAGCAGCTTACGGCAATAATCAGCTCCTCGCCAATGGGAAGGTATATGGATATCTCTATCCTCAGGTTGCCGGGAAGCATTATCTGAGTGATGAAATCGGAAATCTCTCCTACGACGGTGCCCTGTATCCCCGCGTAGACCTCCATTATGACCTGTACAATGACCTCGTTTTTGTGAGGAATTTTCAGGGAGGAGCAGATCGTTTTCTCATTCTCAGGCAGGATCGGGTTACTGCTTTTCGAATTGGGAACCAACAGTTTGTGCGCTTGCTCGAAGCACCGGATTCTCTGATGGAAGTTGGCATTCATCAATTGGCATTTGACCAAAATGGGATGAAGCTGTACGTAAAGAAACGTTTGAAACTGGACAAGAATCCTTCCTCATTGCCCGGGGGCGTGAGAGCCGAGTTTTTGCTGGAAGATACCCATTATTTGATCCGAGCAAATGCACCAGCAGTGATCCTCAAGAATAAAAAAGATCTATTGACCGCACTGAGTGATTTTCCTGATGTCAAGGCGCTCATGAAGTCCAAACAGATTTTCCTTACTCCACGTAAAGAAGGTTTTACCAATCAGTTGGTACAGGTACTGAGATTGATTGCAGAGCCTTGAGGCAGCGCGTAGAGAAACATACGACATTTGCCAGCCCGCGCGCCGGAGAAATGTCGTATGTTACCTTTTTTCAAAAAAAGCATTGCACACCGGTTATTGTCAGGAAGTAATTTACTTTATTAGGACAAAGGAAATGATAAGCCCAGACAAATATGAAGCCCGTTACCCTAATCTCCCTGTGCGCAGGTACGCTCCTCTTGTTGCTGCTACCTGCCTGCACCCAACCTGAGCTCGGCAGTCCGCCCAAGGGCTATATGAGCGAAACCACGATGAAAATCGCTTATGCAACAGGTGGCTTAAAATTGATAGAAACGGAACCCGAAATTCCGGATAATCTGGCTGCTTACGAGGACCTTTTGTATAAATCAACCGCAGAGAAAGATCTGAAACTGGATATTTATCATGCAAATACCCTGACCGAAACCGCTCCCCTGCTGGTCTTTATCCACGGCGGATCCTGGAAAAAAGGGAACAAGGATGATTATCGCCGGTATTTAGTGGACTATGCGAATAAAGGATATGTAACGGCTACGATCTCCTATCGGTTTTCTCAGGAAGCTGTTTTTCCGGCTGCCCTTGATGATGTCAGTTGTGCATTGGCCTGGCTTCGTGCTCATGCTGCGGAGTATCACATCAATCCGGATAAAATTGCTTTGATCGGTGGTTCGGCAGGCGGACACTTGGCGATGCTGCTGGCCTATCGGGGCAATGACCCTGATTATGTGCCGGGGGCAGGATGTGAAGTGGACTCCGTTGGGAAGGTACAGGCGATTGTCAATCTCTATGGCCCTACGGATCTGACTACGGAATATGCCCGCAATAATGAGGTGGTTATCAATTTCATTGGAACTGAATTTACCGAGGAAAGCCGGGAAGCGTATCTCGCTGCTTCCCCCTTGCATTTTATCACGCCTGATGATCCGCCTACGTTGACCTTTCATGGGACACTCGATGCATTGGTGCCTGTCAGTCAGGCCGATACCCTCGATCAGTTACTCAAGGCACAGCAGGTGCCGAGCGAATATCACCGCCTTACAGGTTGGCCGCACACGATGGACGTGAGTGTAAAGGTGAATGAATATTGCCAGTATCACATGGATGCATTT
>CAYGTH010000839.1:0-2714 GCA_964352745.1 uncultured Bacteroidia bacterium | reverse complement strand
TTAGCCTTTGGGCAGGTCGGGGTAGAAGTAATTTTTACGATCAAAGTGGCAGTGCTGGTCGATCTCGCAGCCAAGAGCTAATCCGAGGCGGACCGCATGACGGATACAGGCCGCGTTGAGGCTGGGCAAAGCGCCCGGATGGGCATAAGTGATGGCCGACAGATGTTGGTTTGGCGTACTGCCGAAGGCAAAGCCCTCAGTCGCAAAAATTTTACTGACTGTTTGAAGCTGAACATGAATTTCCAGCCCGATGACAGGCTCAAACAGGGTATCTGGCTGCGGCTTCATGGCAGAATGGAATTTATCTTCCTCTATCTGAAACGGCATCAACGAAGACAAGTACTAAAGGGCAGGAAGCAAAAGAGCAGGTCTAACGCCAACAGGGCAACAAAGGGTTCCCCTTCGCCGCTGCACGACAAAGCCGAGCCTTGGACCGTCTGACCTATGGCTTCTCTAAATATGCATCCACTCCTTGCGCGCGATGAGGACTTCTTCCCCCTCCTCGTGATCGGGATCAGGCACACAACAGTCCACGGGGCATACCGCTGCACATTGAGGCTCCTCGTGGAAGCCTACACATTCGGTACACTTATGGTGGGTGATATAATACACTTCGTCGGATACGGGGGTCATTTCCTTATCCGCATCCACCTCTCCTTCAGCATAGGTGACGGCTCCCGTCAGCCCAGTTCCATCCGCAAATTTCCAGGGCACCCCAGGCTCGTAAATGGCTGTATTGGGGCATTCTGGTTCGCAGGCACCACAATTGATGCATTCGTCAGTTATCATGATAGCCATAACGCGATATTCTTTAGTTTTGCGGCAAAAATAGGCTTTCCACTCGTTTAACCAAATCCATAAAGGGAATGTTTATGTCGAAGCCCAGGTACATGCGAGACTGGATTCCTGGCCTGGAAAGGCTGGGGCAGCAATTGCGCCAGAATGAGCTCCCTTCAGAACTTTTGCAGAAAGCACTCGCACTGAATCCCTGGTTTAGTACCTGGTATATCAAGCGAGCACTATCGGGGATCATAGATTGGCTGGAGGCAAAGAATCTGGCCTCATTTTTGGGGAATTATCCAGCTGCATTGCCTATTCAGCGACGAGTAGGGATTATAGCTGCGGGAAATATTCCGTTCGTAGGCTTTCACGATGTAATGATGGCAGTCCTGGCGGGGCATGAGATCCAGGTCAAATGCTCCCATCAAGACAAGGTACTTTTGCCCTGGTTGGTTTCACAGTGGGCGATCCATGAGCCCTGCCTTGAGCAACGGATTAGTTGGCAGATGCCTGATGCCTCGGCGAATTTTCTGATTGCGACAGGTAGTAACAATAGCGCTCGTTACTTTGAAGCGATGGTGGGCCCCCGCCCTCACCTTATTCGCAAAAACCGATTTTCGGTCGCGGTACTTACCGGAGAAGAATCCCCGGCAGACTTGCTAGCCCTTTGTGATGACGTATTTCTGTACAATGGCCTGGGTTGCCGCAATGTGAGCAATATTGTCCTGACAGAAGGGGCAGAAATAGGACCCTGGCTAGATATTTTGAAAAAGAATCCTCCAGCTTGGATACATCCGCTTTATTTGGAACGGGTTTTGTGCGTATATGCTCAACGGAAGGCATTGAAACACGAAACAGCGGGATTCCCCCTTTTTCAACTCGAATATGCCAACCAGCTCGGACCAGTACCTATGGGGATTATTAGGATTGTTCGAGTTGACCAGATGGGGTTAGGTAGGAATTGGTACCAATCGTATGCAGATCAATTGCAATGTCTGGTAGGACCGGATATAGCCTTCGGAAGCACTCAGCAACCGCGTATTGATCAATTTGCAGACAATATTGATACCCTCGCGAAATTGGTTCGACTTTGAACCTTTCAGACAAAAAACCCACCAATCCCCTGATGATCAATCATTTAGTTCGTTTATTCGCCTGGATACTTTTCCTGGTGAAACATGTTAGGTTTGAATACTTCTTTTCTGTGCATTATTCGTGGATACTTCATTGATTTACAATCATTGAAAAATCCACAATAGAATATTCTTCTTCGGTTTCTCCCCAGCAAGATTACGCATTGCGGAGTTTTCTATCAGGTTTCGGCCTGCGTTCTTTCCTCCTGATCCAAGAAAAACACACCTGGCTGAATTAACCCGCATTTACCTCCCTTTACGCGTAGCTTGGAATTGCAACAGAACGAGATATGAAATTTCTCTACACCTTATTTTCCCTGCGGATTACCGTTTTTGCCATGCTCTTGCTCGGCCTTGGCGCTGCTTCTGCCCAGTCAGGCTGGAACCCTGGTACCTACTATGGCGTTCCTGACCGAGACAAGCAGGTCGCCTTCATGGACGAATTTGACGATAACCGCAAGCGATGGGATTTGGGTTCACCCTACTTAAACGAACGCATAGAAGACGGCGACTTTTACTGTGCGTCGAAGACTTCCCACACCTACACCAAACATCGTACAGTCTCCTACAACCTCAGCGGCAACTTCGAAGTAGAAGTGCGCATCCGCTATGTCAAAGGATCTGACGATAGCATGACGGGTTTGACCTTTGGTCGCAATGACCGAGGGAGCGAATTTGACTTTTTCTTTACCCCTCGTAAGCGTTTTCACATCTCAAAGTATGACCGCGGTCGCAGTGTGGAACTCCGCAAGTGGGACGAAAGCAAATTTCTCAATCGCTTTTCATACAACACCCTCACCC
>CAYGTH010000838.1:0-2724 GCA_964352745.1 uncultured Bacteroidia bacterium | reverse complement strand
CTGTCCCCCACGGCCCAGCGCTTCTGCCCAACGCGTGGGGGACAATGGGTGGGGGATGGTATCTTCTATTGGAAATCTTTTTTTCTTTCTTCTTCCCTCTTTCTTCTTCTTTCTTCCTTACCGCCCCGGAATCTGCGCCACGCCCCATTCTGTATTAGGTTCAGGCCCCATCCACAATTCCAGGGTGCCACCAGCAGCAAAATCGGCATGACGAATCCAGCAATTGTTCAGGGGATTCCCATTGAGGGCAGCGCGTTGGATGTACATATTCTCCACAGAATTGTCATGGGTACGGATGACAAAGTGTTCTCCGGAGTAGTAAGCCGGGTCCAGTTGAATGGTGATTTCGTCAAATACCGGGCTTGTGATTTCGTAAATGGGATCTGCTGCCGCATTTCCCCGCAGGCTAAATATCCCCAATGACATCAGGGCACTTACCCCACCCATTTGTCCTTCATCTTCATCGTGCCCACCGTAGCCTTCATCGGGAGTCGTGCCGCCGTATGCTTGCGCATTCACGCGACGCACCCAATATTGCGAGAGCCAGGGTTTGCCCGCATGGTTGAACACATGGGCATTGGAGCAACCGGGCTGATTGGCATAACTGACATAGCCGGAGCCATACCCAAATACAAAATCGTCATCTGCTCCCTGCTCAAATGCGAAATTGAGTTTTTCGCAGAGAACCTCGTCGCCCCCCTGTAACGCTGACAGGGCTGCAATGTCATGTGAAATGGACCAGGTCCCTTGCCAGGCATTCGCTTCAATCCAGCCGTGTCCATTTAAAGGATCATCATGTAGCCATTCCCCCGCTGCTGTTTTGGGGAATACCAATTGATTCTCCGGCCGGTACAAAGCGCGCCAGCCTTCTGCCCGCTTAGCAAATACCCGCTGATCTTTTTTGCGGCCAAGTTTCCCTGCCATTTCTGACAAGGCCCAGTCTTGAAAAGCCCATTCGAGGGTTTCGCCTGCATTGCCGGGGCAATAGCCATTTTTCATATAGAAGGCAACATCTTCCGGCTCCCCCATCATGCCACCGGGCAGGTGGTTTCGTTTCATGGTTTCCAATGCATGGAGTGGGTCTCGCTTTCGCAACAAATCTTTTTGATACGCACTGGCAATCATACTAGACGCTGGACAACCCGTCATGATCCAGGAATACGCGCCCACACAAGGACCTCGTGGCAGGAGGCCGCCATTGTCTGCATACTGAATCATCGATGCCGTAAAGTCATCCAATACCCCCGGCCAACCCAATCCCCACAAAATATTGAGATTCCATTGCGTGAGCCATAGCGCGTCTGATCCATACATGTGGTAAGCCACCTTTCCCTGTTCGTCTTTGGGCAATTCCCGAACGATCATTTCTCCACTGGTAAATTTCCAATCTCGCTCTCCTTGTGTATAATCCGGGTATTCACCGCTTACGTCGTCAATTATTTTTCGACCTAATAAAGCATGCCAGAGGTCGGTGTAAAATTTGATTCGCTGCGTGGCTGTCCCGCCCTGTACATCGATTTTGCCCAACCAGTCCCCCCAAATGTCCTGAGTTTCCTGTTTCACCTGATCGAAATCCCAATGATCGAGTTCCGCTTTCAGGTTTTTGCGGGCATTGTCGATACTCGTATAGGAAACCGCAATTTTCATGTGCAGCAAATCGCCGGCTTTGACCTGATATTTCGCCGATACCCCTGCTCCCGGCGCATCGTAATAACTCTGCGTAATATCGCCGAATGTCATAGAATCGCGCCGCGTCAGGCGATCTGATCCTTTGAGGGTCTGGATATCCTGCATATTTTCCTGATCTTTCCAGCTATCGAGTTGATCAAAGGGCTTGTCAAATTCGATTACAAAAAAGACTTTGATCTTTTTGGGTCCGCCCCACATCCGCCCGGCAGATACAAAAGAGCCTTCGAATTCTGTTGAGCTGACTTTCTCTACCGCTGATTCTGTCATCGTGGTACTCCCCAGATACCCCCCGAGGCTGGTGAGGATATTTGCCTCTGTATCTTGTGTGAATCGAAAGCGGTAGAGGCTTACCCGATCCGTAACCGTATTTTCCACCCAGGTATGATATCGCCGCAAATAGACGCGTTGGTAGCCAGGTTGTGCAATTTCATCGTCGTGACTGAAGGGAGATTTCCAGCCCTGCTGTCCAAGTACGGGATCGATAGCACCTGTTGTGGGCATGATGTCTATGCCCGAAAGCATCCAGGCATGGAGTTGTCCAAAGCCCAGAATGTCGGTTGAATTATAATTATAGCCACCGCCCCACTGATTCTTATTGCGGGTATGGGGCGCGGTTGCGACCATCCCGAAAGGGCGGCAACCCGGCGTAAAAAAGAAATAACGCCCTTTGGCGGATTCAATAAAAGGATCGACATGCGAGACCAGATCGGGATAATTTTCGGGGGAAGGGAATACTTCGATTTCGGACAGCCCCAGGTTTTCGCCCTCTCCGTCCGTTACCACAAACCGGACCCAATTGACAGTCCTGGCTGGAAAAGAAATGACTTTGGCTGTGCCGTCATTCGGGATTGCGGTAACCGTAATCCGGGTTCCATCGCTGAACAGAAGTCTGCCTCCTGCGATGTGCTCATCGAGTTCTGGCCGATCATACAGAATGACTTTATCGATGGATTTCGATTCTTCCCAATCGAGCTGCACCCAGGGATAACGTACATAGCCCCAAAAGACGGTTTCGCCCTGGCAGGCCCATTCGCC
>CAYGTH010000837.1:0-2738 GCA_964352745.1 uncultured Bacteroidia bacterium | reverse complement strand
TCCTCTATAATGTGGTTTCGGCTGTGTTGGCAGGTTCCGTTTTGGGAGATCACTGTTCTCCAATATCAGACACGACCATTCTGAGTTCTCTGGCGACTTCCTGTAACCATATTGACCATGTCCGTACCCAATTGCCCTATGCATTGATCGTAGGCGGTGTGGCGATCCTATTGGGGACTTTACCAGCTTCTTTAGGGGTTCCCGGATGGATTACCTTTCCGGTGTGTATTGGAGCGCTGATTGGGATTGTTCGGGTTTTTGGAAAAGAAGTGGAACCTGCATCGGTATGAGGGAGATAGCATGCCTCGCATTTGGAATCCTCAGTTGGATACTTGTATGTTTGAGACCCCAAAAGAACCTGAGTAGATGGAGCAGGAGAGCACTATGAGAGATCGAACATAGAAAGATTTTAGGATAAATATGAAAAGCTGTATTCATCTGATAATCAGAAGTATCTAACTCCTCATTACTTAAATTTGTCCATCTACTTAGTGCTTTCATCTTTTTACTTTCTCAAATCTGCTGATTAATGAAAAAAATAGTCGTACTCACCGGAGCGGGAATTAGTGCCGAAAGTGGACTGAAAACCTTTCGCGGTTCCGGAGGTCTATGGGAAGGGCATGATGTGCATCAGGTCGCATCACCAGAAGGATTTGCCAAAGATCCGGAACTTGTCTTGCGTTTTTACAATGAACGCCGCAAACAAGCCCGGGCAGCGCAACCCAATGACGGGCATGCGGCACTCGTTCGGTTGGAAAGTCAGTATGAGGTGCAGATCATCACTCAGAATGTAGATGATCTGCATGAACGGGCTGGGTCTAACAAAATCCTTCACTTACACGGCCAACTGACCAAGAGCAGAAGCGTTCGGAATTCTACACGCATATTTGACTGTGAGGGAGATCTTAAATGGGGCGATCTGGCTGAAGATGGGGGGCAGTTGCGGCCCCATATTGTTTGGTTTGGAGAATCTGTTCCCATGATCGAACCCGCGATGGAGATGTGTACCTTTGCCGATATTTGCATCATCATTGGGACTTCATTGGCTGTATATCCGGCTGCAGGACTGATTGATTTTGTGCCGGCGCATGCGCCCGTATTTTTGATTGACCCCAATGAACCTACTGGCGGTATTTCAAGAGAAGTACAGTTTATTCAGGCACCGGGTTCGGTCGGAGTGCCGATTTTGGTCAATCATTTGTTGGGGGAAGGTTCGCTGGAACCCACAGATGAATAACACTACCTTGATTTTTGATTAATTATGTCCAAAGGAATTATTTCAGCAGGCCACGAGGAAACAGCACGTGCGGGGCAAGAGATACTATTGGCAGGCGGAAACGCCTTTGACGCAGCCTTAGCAGCCATGTTGACTTCGTATGTCAGTGAGCCTTCTTTGACTTCTATGGGCGGTGGCGGATTTATGACAGCTCATACTCAGGCGGGAGAAAATATTCTCTTTGATTTCTTTGTTCAAACACCGCAGAAACGTCTACCGCTTGATCAGGTAGATGTAGTTGAAAGCCTCATCGATTTTGGGGTGGCGATTCAAAAGCAATATATCGGTAAGGGGGTTTGTGCAGTTCCCGGCGGACCAGCAGGTTTATTCCATATCCATGAGCGATTAGGAACCTTGCCGCTGGTTGAAATTGCCCGGCCAGCAATCGAGTTGGCCAGGAAAGGAGTTGTCATTACGTCTTATCAGGAATATACAATTGGTATCCTGGAGCCCATTTTGATGTATTCAGAATCGGTTCGGGAAATATTTGCCCAAAATGGACGGATATGCAGGGCTGGCGATGTGGTTCGGAATCATCAATTCGCAGATACCCTGGAGTTCATGTGCAAAGAAGGACGCTCCGCATTTTATGAAGGCGAAATTGCCCATGTATTTGCGCGGGATAATGCAGCATTGGGAGGCAGCGTCAGTCTGGAAGACTTACGTGCCTATCAAGTCATCGAACGAAATCCGCTGGCCTTTCCATATCACGATCATACTTTTTTGACGAATCCGCCTCCGAGTGCTGGGGGCAGTATGATCGCCTGTGGCCTGGCTTTACTGAAGGAGTCAGACCTTAGACCTTTGTCTCCTGAGGGAGCGGCTTATGTACGGAGACTGGCAGGTTCGATGAATGGGATGGAACAGTTTCGTTCCAGCCAACTTACGCCCAGAATGGGAGAAGCCTTTGTGCCGAACCTGAACGAGACTTCCATATCTAATGTCTCAAAGGGAATTGACTGGCTGGGAAATACGACCCATATCAGTGTGATAGATCAGGAGGGGAATGCAGCAGCGGTTACAACAACACTGGGCGGTGCAGGAGGATATACCATTCCGGGTACGGGCATTCAGATCAATAATATGCTTGGCGAACTGGACCTCAATCCCGGCGGCTTATACCAGTGGGAGGAAGACCATCGCGTAACGTCCATGATGTCGCCGAGTATTATGTTGAAAGGAGGAAAGCCAGCAATTGTGTTAGGTTCCGGGGGTTCTAGTCGAATTCGTAGTGCCATCCTGCAAGTGCTGATCAACAGGATCGACCACGGAATGGATATCACCCAAGCCGTTCAATACCCTCGATTGCACTGGGAAAACCATGTACTCAATATGGAGCCCGGTTTATTGGCAGCAGGAGAAACCCTGAACCTGTCGGATACCTCGATTACACATTGGGAGGAAAAAAATATGTTTTTTGGGGGGGTACATGCAGTGGTGCGTACCGATTCAGGAGACCTGG
>CAYGTH010000836.1:0-2746 GCA_964352745.1 uncultured Bacteroidia bacterium | reverse complement strand
TACGCGCTTACCAATGTCGCTGCGGTGAAGGAAGCGCTGGGGAAGGCGGATCAAAGCCCGTGGGATTTACCGGGATGCGGTTCGTTCGTCGAAGTCATTTTTTGTCAAATGTAGTGGCCTTCGCTGGATGGTGATGGCCTTGGTTTGTGAAATGCCTGGCGATTCGGGACGCTGCTGGGCCTTGCCTTTTTTTACCAGTCTATGCCCCTCGAAACGCTATTTCGCCACCTACACCAAACGAGGAAAAGCCAAGAAACTCGGAGACTGGTCCCGACAGATGATTCTCCAGCTGAGCCGATGGACCCAAGGACTGGGCAGAGCGGTATATGTGGTCGGAGATGGCTCCTATGCCAGATTTGATCTCTTTGCCGAAGTCAGAAGACACCTAGGGGTCGAAACTCAGCGACAATGGTCTGATCTGGCCATCAAAAGGTCCACCCCCATCCTGATGGCACTCTTCTCGATCGTTACCATATGGGCATGGAAACTCAAAGATCACAATCAACTCATCATCCGCAAGACTGCATGGTATGATAAAGATCATATTACCTTCTCTGACGCCTTGGCAGCGGTGAGAACCCGAATTTACCAGCACAATCAATTTTTAACCTCGACACATAACACACAACATTCAAAATTAACCCACGATATTCGATCCCTTTGGGAAATCATTGTTTCTAATATCGCTTAATGGCTAAAGTCCAGCTAAGATACGGTTTTTATAAAAAAAGATAGGCTTACTAAACTTTAAAAGTTTAGTAAGCCTATTGACCTGAAACCAAAAACGTTAGACGCCCTAGTTGAGCTCTACAGTTGTTTCGTCATTCTTGATTGCCTCAAGTTCAGCTTCCGCTGTAGGCTGATCGATCACGATCTCCTGAGCAGCAGGCTGAGGTACGATGTGCGCATCGCCATGAACTGGCGCATCACCCACACGAATATGAGGAGCAATAATCAATGCCCGCTTTCTCAAAAACTCAGCAGGCGCAGCGGCTGCACTTTCTATGCCTGCGATTATTCCTCAGTCGGTGTTTGGCGCTAACGACCGCATACGTGTGGCCGTGCTGGGCGTAAATGGCCGCGGCAAAAGCCATATCAAGGGCTTTCAAAATCTGGATAATGTCGAAGTCGCCTGCCTCTGTGATCCGGATGCAATCGTATTAGCAGAAAGGGCAAAAGCCTTTAAGGAAGAATACGGCAAAAAAGTAAAAACACAGGAAGACCTGCGCAAGGTGTTTGACGATAAATCAATTGATGCGGTGAGTATTGCCATGCCGAATCATTGGCATGCGCTGGCGACTATCTGGGCCTGCCAGGCAGGGAAGGATGTATATGTCGAAAAACCGGGATCGCATAACCTCTTTGAAGGCCGGAAAATGGTGGAGGCAGCTGCCAAATACAAACGAGTGGTACAGCATGGTGTCCAACTGCGGAGTTCGGTGGCTATCCAGGAAGCGATTGACCACCTGCGAAAAGGCACCATCGGAGAGGTCTATATGGCAAGAGGGCTGGTGTTTCGGTGGCGGAAAGATATCGGCAATAAAGGGACAGAACCGGTTCCGAAGGGGCTGAATTATGACTTGTGGACGGGACCGGCAGCGAAACGCGACTTTTCCCGTAACCTTGTTCATTACAACTGGCACTGGACCTGGGAGTATGGGAATGGAGATGTGGGGAATCAGGGCATTCACGAAACCGACTTGTGCATGTGGGGCCTTGATGTGGGCCTTCCCCAGCAGATTACGGCGATGGGCGGCAAATTTCTCTGGGACGATTGCAAGGAAACGCCCGAAGTGCTCAGTTCAAGCTATCTCTATCCGGATCAGAAGAAGATGATTCAGTTTGAGGTCCGGCATTGGAATACAAATCTGGAAGATGGAGTTGGGGTAGGCAATATTTTCTACGGCTCGGAAGGGTACATGGTGATAAAAGGCTATAACCAGTACGAAATCTTCCTGGGTCGGGATCGTGAGGCAGGTCCTACCCGCAAGGAAGGCGGCGACCATTATGCCAATTTTATTGAGGCAGTACGCGCGCAAGATCCATCCTTGCTCAATGGACCCGTGGAAACGGCACACCTGTCTTCGGGTCTGGCGCATCTGGGCAATATCGCCTTTCGGACCGGGCGAGTGTTGAATTTTGATCCCAAGACCGAGACTTTCCCCGGCGATGCAGAAGCCAATGCGATGTTGACCCGTAGCTACCGGGCACCCTTCATTGTGCCGGATAAGGTGTGAGAAAAGGGTATGTATTAGCCCTATGGTTTTCGGCAAAAAAAGCAGGCTTGCTTACAATTCTGGCAGCAGACTGCTATAGCCGGATTCCGCTCCGGCTATCCCTGTTTCTTCGCGTAGCGGGTCCCTCCTTGTCGGATCAGAATCCGCCAATAGCCCTGTTAGACCATGTTTGGGACAGAAAATTTGTTAGCGAAAATGCTGAATTTAGGGTTCTGACAAGTCATTTTGCGCAGAAATAGCGAGCTATTTCGAGTAAAAATGGCGAAGATCAGGTTCCTGAAGTCAGCATTTTCTAAGGAAATTAGCGTTCCAAACATGGTCTTAGGCTAAGCCGTTCCTGAAAATCTATGATTTGCAGTTGAGGACATCCCTTCCGACGGGCAAGCCTTCAAAGGGTTTGTCGGGACCCTCGCTGAACCCTTTGAAGAGTTCGATTGCGCGAAAGGGATGTCTCCTTGCTTACAATTCTGGCAGCAGACTGCTATAGCCGGATTCCGCTCCGGCTATCC
>CAYGTH010000835.1:1822-2751 GCA_964352745.1 uncultured Bacteroidia bacterium | reverse complement strand
CCTTCTTTTCATCGAATGAATCGATGCTGAGGAAAACGCGCGCAAAAATCTCCTGAATCACATCCTGATGGTCAGTTTCGTTTGAGACATATCTCCTCACGATCGCATAGACATAGCGAATAAAACTCTCATAAAGCGTTTTGAACGCGATTTGATCGCGTTCTTTTATGGCCTGTATTAAAGTTGAATCAATCACGGCAGGAGAAAATGATTCCCTCAAATGCATGGTTGCATTTGAGGGAATGAGTGAATGACTACTGACAACTGTTTAAGTAGAGGCAGATATCAGAATCAGATCCGAAATTCAACTGCGATCCATTGTCAAATTTGGTAGCAGTGACCGGGTAGAGTAACTCGATATCGTCGTAGGCATTCGGAGAGGAGTCCAGTTCTGTCAGATAGTCGCTTGTAGATGCTATCTGCAGTGTATCTCCGTCTGAGACAATGTCCACAGGATAATTGACGAAGTATGCGCAGCTGATCCTCGTTCCGGCACCTTCATTGAAAAAGAACTGAATGTGGGCAGGTTTGTTGGTGCAATCTTCATCCAGGGTCTGGTAGAAGGCACACACGTCATTGTCACTATTCAGCACGATGTCGCGTCCAAACTGTGTGACCGTGATCGGATACACCAGATCGGTGGGCAGAAAGTTGAAGGGTGATCCACCAATGGCGGGGAGATAATCGTCGTCCTGATTGAGCACGACCTGGGTTCCATCTACTATCAGGGTTACCGGATAGTTGATCTCATAGACGTACTTGTTCGTCGTGAGAATGTTGAGGCCATTGAAAAACAGCAGGACGTGAGGCAGTTGTTCGGAACAATCAATTGTGCTATCAATTACGATTGATCCACAAACCTGTAAGGCAGGAATGAAATCCTCAATATCCTGGAAGGTAAACACAACACTTCCGATGTACCCGTCAAG
>CAYGTH010000835.1:0-1812 GCA_964352745.1 uncultured Bacteroidia bacterium | reverse complement strand
TCGATAGACAAATTCCACCAGCCTATCAGGCAGCAAAAGGACAGAATCTAGTTCTGTTTCGGAATTTACAGTCACTATGCTTCCGGATGCCTGTAGAAAATCGACTGGAAAAGGAATGCTGATACAGTCCACCTCAAGGGAGTCTGTGGTGGAAGTTGTCCGGAGGTTTTTAACCAGTGGGTTGGCAACAACGGTCGTAGGTTGATAAGCTTCATTCTCAGGAATGATCTCGTCGATGTTTTGCCTGTCACATGCTGAAAACAGCAAGGCTAGCAGAAGAGTCGAAAATATGATTTTGATTTTAATACTCATCGTTTGATAATTAGGAAAGTTAAGGTAATTGAGAAACTTCCGTACGGTTACCCAACTATATCTGCGAACCAGTCGAATCGTTGCATCGGGGTCAGATTTTTTTGAAAAAGGTTGAGGGGAGGGAGTGCTAATATGCTTATTTACTTGATTTTCAATCACTTAATAGCATGATGACTCGCGGCGTAATCAACAAAAAATCTTGAAGGAGAGCCACACGATCCCTTTGGGTTGTGTATATCAGCCTTCCTTCGGAAAGAAACAGGCAGATTCGACGGGGTTGTCTCCCTATTACCAAAGGATGACTATTTGGGGCGGCAGATGTTTGTAGGGAGGGGTGGTTCTGGTGCAGTCAGCATGGAGACTGAAACGAAAGTGGAACTCTTGATTCTAAGTATAGCACGCTTCCGTTTCCGAGTGTATTTAGCGAATTTCCATCTTACGGTAAGTATGTTTATGCCCTGATTTCACCTCAACCCTATCAATCACTGGGCTCAATTTCATTTGAAGATATTTTTGGGTTTCCCCCACTTGAACATAATAGGAGGGGAATATACCACATGCCCAAAAGGGTTGGCGATCCGGCGGATAGCACGGGCCAGCCAAAAACGATAGACAGCCCATCAAGGGCATCTGCTCCATCCTGCAATTCGCTTTAGTCGGTTTCTCCTTGAAAGCCATTGAGCACGCCCCCTTAAAGCCTAAGCTGGATATAGGTCCCCACTTTTTCTGCATCACAACTGGCGTTGTACCGCCAGGAGGCTCCGGCTGCAAGGGCGTTTCCCTTATTCCCTTCCCCAAACTCAGCGCCGGCAATTCCTTCAAAGCCTAAACCTGCGGATAAAATCTTGGGCTTTTTAGACCAATCCCCCGCGGCTGCGAGGTTGCGGGTCTGCAAAATGGCTAGGGTGCGACCACGCACGCAACCGGTAATCTAATATCCCTCAACCCGAAATCATCTCACTTTTACCACTATTTCGGTGGGAGAAGTGAGATGAAGGGGAAGAAGTCGCCTCAGGCCCTGGTGGCTATTCCTGCAGGAGCAATTTCACACTCTCTACTATTCCTGCGTCATTCGTCACTCTCAGGAAGTAGATGCCAGGAGTTAACTCCTCTCTTTCTATCATCAGAGATCCTTCTCTCAGATCGGAATAGGTTCTCACCATTTGACCGGTCAGGGTGAAGAGTTGAGCATGAAAGGACTCATTTCCCGGGTTATTCCATGAGACCAGTGTCTGATCGCGAAAGGGATTCGGTGCCACGGAAAACTCCAGATCAGTAGTCAGGCCCTGGATGGAAGTTGCCGTCGATGTTGGTGCCAAATACCGGGTGATCCCCTGTGTCGGATTGAACAACTTCAGGACATTGTTGCCTGCATCATCCTGGATGATTTCGCGGGTGATGGCTGGGCCGGGGATGGTATCTCCGGGAATCCTCGGAGTTAGCATAAACACATCATCTTCAAAAGTCCCCGTAAAGTGAGCGGGCAAGCCGTTGGCGCTG
>CAYGTH010000834.1:0-2757 GCA_964352745.1 uncultured Bacteroidia bacterium | reverse complement strand
CGTCAGCGAAGCTGTAGATGTTGTCATCTAGTGCTTGCGTATTATAGATCGATAAGGTCTTGATCTCTGCGTCTGTCAGGAAATCCGAGTCCTGCAATACGTAACCGGCATCCGTGATCATCTCCTTCAATACATAGAGGAGATATGGAAATGGGGTAAGGTTCCAGGTATAGCCCCCGTTTCCTGCACCGATCGCTGTTTCTGTATCGGAAAAGGTTCCCCCCCGCCAGATGTTCTGGTATTCCTTGGGGTAGGGGTTTAGGATGGGAAGGCCGTCATAAAAGCGGGTATTCCGTACCGGAAAAAAGGTGTAATCCTGACTGTCGACATCCCCATCTGCAACGGTATTGGCATGGGCTACCATGTCGAGCGTGCCCTGGTGCAGGAGATTCGCAGAGATATCCCGAACGCCTCCCAGTTCATATTCTCTTAAACTCTTTTCAGAGAGGTCTCTGGCCAGCGCACTTGTCGCAATATCCAGGCTCATCGAGTAGCCATTTGCAGCTGAGCTTACATTGAGTTTGGCTTTGTGCCATCGATTGCCAAAGAGATAGACATCTGCATCAAAACTGTAGATGTTCTGGGTAGTCAGGACAGAATCCGCATAGCTAAGCGTAATTCGGTTTCGGGGGGTATCGTCTACCCGAAACGAAAAGCTGTGAGAGTTATAGCCGATCACATCCGAAAACAGAGGATTGACCAGCTCAAAGCTGATTTTGATGTCAGGGGGCAACTCCAGCGCCCGCCCGGCTATGCGGATTTCAATCATTTTCTAGTGCTGATTTCTGTTTTCATAAGCATCCTCGGCTCTATCGTCCCGGACCATATTTCTGATCGCAACGACAATGATGATGAGGATGAATAAAAATGCCCCAGCTGCGATTACCTTGTTCCCGAAGTACAGCGGATCCAGGTTGTACTTGTCGTAGAGCGGGTCAAAGTGATTGATCAGGGATCCGATCCCCACCAGGGCAAATCCTATCGCCCAAACGACAAAACTTTTTGCACGGGAGAAGTCGACACTAAACCAATCAGCAAGTTTTTTCCAAAAGCTTTTTTTCATAACCAATTTTCTAAAAGTGAATGAATTAAATATGAAACAGCCCAGCATACCGGGAAAGCCGCAAGCTTGGGAATAAATTGTTTCCAGCCCGTAAGTCCTGCCCAGTGCAGTGCTCGATCAATGCGAGCGGTGCTGCCTATATAGTCCCATTTTGCCCAGCCCAGTGCATTGATGTTGAAATACAGATCGTGAAAGATCCACCTGACAGCAGGCAGCATAGCGGTGAGACAAAGCCCGGTCTGAAGCGGGATTTCAAACAGGTACACCCAAAAGGCATTGCCTGCCAACAAAATGAGTGCGGCAACCCATACGCCACCGCCATGTCGAATCAATTCTTTATCGAAATACTGATCGACATCATCTTCGGCCAGGTACTGTAAGACGAGCAAGTCAAATACAATGAGTAAAATCATATTCCAGCGTGCCAGTTTGCATCGGTATAGATCAGTCGAATGCCATACAAGAAATTCCCGTCTTCCCTTATTCTGGAAGCCCCTCGGTTTACTTGGATTGGCTGTAAGGTGCCGGTACCGGTGAAGTCATCATAGCCCCCAAATCGATAGACCTCTTCGCTTCTTAGCAGGTCGCGCAGCCACAAAACTTCCTCTTCGGTGAGGTAGCCAGTCGCTTGCTCAGCCCCGTCCCGGCTCTGGGTATTGTTATAAAACAAATCCCGTGTGGAGACACTGGCCCCCACTTCCCGTACCCGCTCCCCATCTGTACTGACAGTCTCAAAATCCTGTAGCGCCTTACCGGTTAGCCTCACTGTATCAAATCCTCCCAGGCTGTTCTCAAATAAAAAGTACCGGTTGTATTCAGATATATCGCAGCAGTTCAGGGTATAGGTCTGCCGCTGTGAGATTACGCTTCCTCCAGGATTCTGAACCCAGACTTCCCAGTAGTCCACCTCTCCATGTGTACTCAGATTCAATTGAGCATATCCGGTCGGAAATCCCATGACCTCATACCGATCTATTGCGTCATGGCTGGATCCATAAATCTGATTCAGTACCTGGCTGCCATCAGTGAGGGTTACATCATATCGGAGTTCCCAATCTTCCCCCTGCGCCCCTGCGATCAGGTAGAGCCATTCGAGTTGATCTTCAGTAACAACTTTGTTGGCAGGCTGGTAGGTGAGAAATTTACCGGCATCTGCAAATCCATTCAGCGTATTCTGACTATATAGATTGAGTCCTGCTCGGCATGCATAGTGATCTGTGCTCAGGGCCTGGGTACTGTCCAGCACCCCGTCGATCCATTCTTCTGCCAGGTAGGTATAGCTCTTATTCATGTTGTCGCCCATGAATAGCGCCTGTGTGTTGACCATGTTTGGCAGATCCGGGCTGAGCTCGCCCTCTATCAGGCGATGTATGTCAAATTTCACCTGTGCATTTTCATCCGGGAATTCAGGCAACTCAACTGTATATCCCGAAAGCGTCCCCTCAACTATCACTTTCAGCACGATGTAATAATCATCATAGGTATCCCAATCCGGATCACAGTCAAATGTGAACGCAATCGGATTGCGTACTGCCATGATTTTACTTGGGGATCCTGCTGGAAAAAATGCCATCTCTCTGTTAGTTAGTTGTAAATTATCCATGAGTGTCCTGAAGGACCGGTCGTAGCATCCAATGCCACGCCTGCTTCCCTGCCGGTGAGTACCAGATCACCCTGATCTTCCCGCGCCATGA
>CAYGTH010000833.1:0-2759 GCA_964352745.1 uncultured Bacteroidia bacterium | reverse complement strand
CGGGCGTGCAAGAGGTCTGTCAGCCGATCCTGACTGCGGGCAATTTTCAGGAACCGGTCTTGCAACGGGCCTTGGTATCTGCTTTTCTCAAGTTCCGGAAAATAGAAAGCTGGAGCCTGCTGACCGCTAAGTTTTTGACGCTCTCATCCCTCGAGGGTCGCACAGAATTAGCGCGCATCGTTAAAAAAATAAATGACCTGGGCTTTGAAGAAGAAGTGAGACAGCGCATACATAAAGTGATTGGATTGCCTGTGCCTTCATTGGCGGCCGCTGATTTAAAGGACCTGGCCCGTGGGGTTTTGTACAACCAATTGACCCAAGGCATAGAAGTCAACTCAACACAAGATCCGTATGCCCATCTGAAAGTAAGTGACGGCATCCAGCTCACCCAGCTCAACCAAATGCTGCATGAAGTAGAACGCAGTCCGATGCAAAAGCCCTTCGCAGCATTGATGCAAGCCCTAAACGAAGACATCAAAGGCGATAAGTTGGTTGCAGTGTATGGCGAAGAGATTGAGTTTGCGGAGTACAACAGCGAAATGATTTGGACTATCATTCAACGCATACAACCCCAGATCACCGAGTCTCCCACGAACTTCATCCAGCGCCTGGAAAGCATTAGCTTGCAGAGCGACATCAGCGAACCGGTCCGGCACCTGATGGATTACCTGGTTCAGGTAGCCAAAGTGCAACATTACATACAGTCAACCGATACCTACATTTTAGATCGTCCGGAAGAATATGTCCAGCAATACACGGAGATCGGCTACAAGGTAGACAGCAGCTACCGCAAAGCGATCAATGCGTATAAAAGGGTAGATCATACCGAAGTGCCTGAGCCCATACACCTGGAGACGATTCACGCAGGACTGAATGCCTCCTATGAGAAACACACCGATCAACTCAACCGGGAATGGTTGAAATGTATCGCTCAATTTCAGTTTAACTATAAAGAGATCAACATTCCCAAACAATACGATTTCTACCAAACAGAAATCGCAACTGCCGACCAGAAAGTAGTAGTAATTATTTCGGATGCGCTGCGCTATGAAGTGGCCGAAGAGCTACTTTCCAGGCTCCACGGGGACGCCAAAAATACGGCAGAAATGCGCTACCTATTGGCCTCCATTCCTTCCAAAACCAATATCGGCATGAGTCAATTATTGCCGGGAAAGAAGCAGTATAACGGAGGGGAGATCTTGGCGGGGGGGATCACCACTACAGGCACAAATAACAGGAGTGCTATCCTGAAGCAGGTGAATCCGGATGCCTTGGCCATTCAGTATGCAGAGCTGGAGGGGATGGACCGAACAAAACAGCGGAAGATTTTCAAATCTCCGGTGGTGTATGTGTACCACGATGTCATTGATTCAACGGGAGATAAGCGGCCCTCCGAGCGAAGAACCTTTGCAGCGGTTGAAGAAGCGGTACATGAGATCATGCGATTTGTGAAGACGCTTCACGCTACCATGAATGTAGCCAAGGTGTTGGTCACAGCAGATCATGGATTTCTCTACAATGATCGGGAGATTGAAGAGAAGGATAAAGAGAACATGCCCGTCAAAGACGCATTACACTCTCATAATCGCTACTTCCTCACCCCGGAAAAACAGACATTGGAGCTTGGGTACTCCTTCCCCTTAACAGCTTCTACTGCCTTTGAGGAAGACCTATGGGTGAACATTCCCTATTCTGTCAATCGGTACAAAAAA
The DNA here is from genome assembly GCA_964352745.1 of uncultured Bacteroidia bacterium. GTDB lineage: Bacteria > Bacteroidota > Bacteroidia > J057 > J057 > CAYGTH01. The sequence continues at coordinate 1,047 of CAYGTH010000833.1, read as the reverse complement.
CAGGGAGTGGGCCATCAGTTCGTTCATGGGGGGGGATCACTGCAAGAGTTGGTGGTTCCTTTGATCCAGAGCTCTCGTCAGCGGGTAGAGGTCACTCAAAAGGTGAAGCCCATGTTAATCATCACCAGAGGGTTAAGTATTGTCTCAAATATCTTGAAAGTGAATATTCTCCAGGAAACCGAGGTGGGCAGACTGGAAAAGGAGCGTACCATCACGATTGGCCTCTACCATGAAAATGAGTTGGCGAGCAATCTGGAAACCATTAGCTTGAATTTTACCTCAGAAGCACCCAGTGATCGCATGGTAAGATCAGAGTTGGTATTGGCTGCGGAGGCCGCCAGTGAATCTTTCTTGAAATTGAAGATATTTGACCAGGATGACATGCTCAATCCGATTATAGAAGAGCGGGTGCAGAATAATACATTGTTACCAACAGACTTCTGATGACATTAAAAGAAAAGATCATAGCCAATTTTGAGGGGAAAGTAGTTCGCAAAGACCTGACCGCCCTGGTAAAAGGAAACAACCCGGTGCCTGCTTACGTGCTGGAATACCTCCTGGGGCAATATTGTGCAATAGACGATGAGGAAATCATCAACGCTGGCGTGGAGAAAGTGCGTACCGTCATCAGAGACAATTATGTGCACCGCTCGGATGCCGAGATTGTTAAGCATAAAATACGGTCAGCCGGAAGCCATAAGATCATTGATAAGATCAATGTTCAGCTCAACGACAAAGCGAATATTTATGAAGCCGAATTTGCCAACCTTGGCCTCAAGGGAGTTCCCATTTCCGATACGATGGTATCTGAAAACAGAAAACTCTTAAGCGGCGGCGGGGTATGGTGTATTATGACGATGGGCTACTCTCATGCCGATGAAACGGCTATGCGGTGGGTGATCGTGGATTTGAAGCCCATCCAGGTGGCGAATGTGGATCTCGAAGAGTATATCGAGCTGCGGAAAAATTTCACTTCAGAAGAATGGATGGACCTGCTGATGCACTCCATTGGCCTCAATCCTGAATCTTTTAACAGGAGAGACAAGT
>CAYGTH010000832.1:0-2762 GCA_964352745.1 uncultured Bacteroidia bacterium | reverse complement strand
GACCATGACTGCGCTCGATATTCTCGAAGGCAGAATGATTGTTGAAATAGGGATGGCAGTCGTCCGCCCTGCTGAATTTATCATTCTGCAATTTTCACACAAAATGCAGGAAGCTTAAGGCTGGCCTGAATGCTATTCTCCCCTTTTTCCAATTGACTTAACATCTCATTGAATTATGGCATCTACTTATAAAACACCTGGCGTTTATGTGGAGGAAATCTCCAAGTTTCCTCCTTCAGTAGCACAGGTAGCCACGGCAATTCCAGCTTTCATTGGCTATACAGAGAAAGCAGACGAATCAACTCCCGGTGATTTAACCGGGGTACCTACCCGGATCACTTCACTACTCGACTATGTGAGTTTGTTTGGAGGCCCCAATAAAGAAGCGATTGAAGTTACTCTTGGAGCGGATAATCTGCCTACAGGGGTCAGTCTGACTCCCTCCAATTATCGGATGTACCCCGCAATACAAATGTATTTTTCGAATGGAGGAGGACCTTGCTACATTGTCTCGGTAGGAGCCTATTCCAGTCCGGAAGCAATCGACAGCGATGAGCTCGCTGGAATCGATGAGACCAGCGGGCTCAGTCGGGTCAAGAAAATAGATGAAGTAACCCTGATCTTGTTTCCCGATGCGGAAGCCCTCGATGAAGTAAAATATTATGACATCTACGAGGCAGCACTTGGCCAATGTGGAAAATTGCAGGATCGCTTCACCATCGTGGATATCAAGCGCAATGGTACTACGGAAGATCCCGTTGTGGCGTGTCGAAACCAGTTAAGTAGCGATTTTTTAAAATATGGAGCGGCTTATTGGCCCTGGCTAACGACCACGCTTACGCATAGTTATGATGAAACTACTCTTACACTTTCCCAAACAGGGGGAGATTTGGATGGGAAAACATTAGCGGCTGCAAAAGCTGAAGATGCCGGGCAAGATCCTGCAAGCATTAGAATCACAAGCCAGGTAGAAGGCCTGATTAAAGCTGAGATTGCGAAACATCGGTTGGAAATGCCGCCGGGCCCCGCAGTTGCTGGGGTATATGCCGCAGTCGATAGCACGCGCGGTGTTTGGAAAGCGCCTGCTAATGTGAGTCTGAGTGGAGTCATTGCTCCGGTAGAAAAAATTAATGATTCCGAACAAGGCGATCTGAATGTAGATGTCATTGCAGGGAAATCTATTAATGCGATTCGCTCCTTTACTGGAAAGGGAGTCCTGATCTGGGGGGCTCGTACCCTCGCTGGAAATGATAATGAATGGCGATATATCCCAGTCCGCCGCTTTTTTAATATGGTGGAGGAATCTGTGAAAAAAGCGACTTCTCAATTTGTCTTTGAACCCAACGATGCTAATACCTGGGTGAAAGTTCGGGCTATGATTGAAAACTTCCTGAATCTTCAGTGGCGAGCAGGCGCCTTGGCAGGCGCAAAACCCGAACAAGCCTTTTATGTACGGGTTGCTTTAGGTGAAACCATGACCGCTCAGGATATCCTGGAAGGGCGAATGATCGTCGAAATCGGGATGGCAGCAGTTCGTCCTGCCGAATTTATTATCCTGCAATTCTCACACAAAATGCAGGAATCCTAATTTAAATTTTTCAGACTGTATTTATAACTAAATAATCCTTATTACAATGGCAGATTATCCCTTACCAAAGTTTCATTTCCAGGTAGAGTGGGGTGGCTCCTCTATCGGCTTTACAGAAGTTTCTGGCTTGAGTGTCGATACAGAAGTGATTGAGTACCGTCATGGTGCCAGTCCTGAGTACCATGTGACCAAGATGCCCGGTATGCAAAAAAATGATAACATCACCATGAAACGGGGTACGTTTGCTTCCGACAATGAATTTTATGATTGGTGGAATACGGTGGCACTCAATACCATTGAGCGACGAGACCTTACCATCAGCCTGCTCAATGAAGCACATGAACCTGTAGTAGTGTGGAAAGTTAAAAATGCCTGGCCTACCAAAGTAGAATCTACTGATCTTAATTCTACTGGTAGTGAGGTTGCGATCGAAAGCATAGAACTGGCTCATGAAGGCCTGACGATCCAGAATGATTAAATCATGGCTACCTATTATCCACCGATTGGTCTCCATTTTCTGGCAGTCTTTGAATTGTTTCCGCAATCTCCATTAGATGTCGCATTCCAGAAAGTCTCTGGTTTGCAATTGTCGGTTGAGACAGATCCTTACGTTGAATTGGGCGAAAACAGGTTTTCGCATGCTTTGCCTAAGCAGATCAAGTACAATGATCTGGTACTCGAACGGGGATTGACTCCTGCTTCAGGAGTAACAAGCTGGGCCAGGGATGCAATTGATAATTTTGAATTCCAGCCGATTAATGTTCTGGTAAGTCTGCTCAATGCTCAGCACTTGCCCTTATTCTCCTGGTATGTTGTCAATGCCATTCCGATAGGGCTTGAGATATCTGGTTTTGACGCCATGGATGGTAAGTCGGTAGTGATAGAGACCCTCACGCTTAAGTATCAGTATTTTAAAAAAATAGGAATCTAGTATGCCCTTAGAAATTCGTGAACTTCATATAAAGGTGCAGGTCGAAAATGACAAAGAAGCCTCCCCTAAAGAGGGAAATCAGCCTATGCCGGCAGATGTGGATCAGATTATTTCAATTTGCGTGGCTCAGGTAATGGAAATTCTCAAAGAAAAACAAGAGCGATAGATGAGTGGACAATTGGTAAAATTTAAACTTAAGTCCTTTAAAGACAATAAGTTTTCAAAGGCAGCTGGGGATTTTGA
>CAYGTH010000831.1:0-2762 GCA_964352745.1 uncultured Bacteroidia bacterium | reverse complement strand
AAACAACCTTCTCCTCTGGTCCTCGCTTAAGAGTCGCCTTTTTTTTGAATCTGTTAGCAATCTTGTTTGAAAAAATTCCGGAAATAAAAGTGGAGAGAGAGGATTCCCCTCGAAATTTCTGTTGATCAACTATCTCTACGAAGGTCAATAAGGTATCCTGATAGAGTTCTTCCAATTCTTCCCAGCTGAGTTTATGTGTTTTTAGAGCAGTATGCATCAAGTACTGATGTTCTTTCATCAGCAATCGCAGTTGATTACGACGCCTACTGGCATCAGCTCTCAGGTCAGATAATCGGAGTTTGTCTCGCTTTGACAAGGGCATTCCCGGCAGCAATAAATAATTGATTTAGTAGCTCTAAAATAATTAAAAATGTCAAAATATGTGAGTGAAAGAAAAAAAAATTAACCGATGAATTAACGACACGAAAAAAATGGACACTCACTATCAAAACACATAATAAAATTGTCAAAATACATAGATACCGATTCACAGTTATTCTTACCCCTTAAACTATATTATCATGTTAGGAACCATTTTGCGCTTTGGCGCCCTCCTGCTTACAGGAGAAGACATTGACTTTGATCTTGATGGACTTGAAGACGCTTCTGAAAGTTACAACACTGCGCTCGATGCCGGTGATGGCTGGATCGCTAGCCAGGAGCTAGATCGTATTGACAATGAGGTCATATCCGCGAGGAATAGTGGTGTGAGCCTCGATGAAGGAGAAATCTATCGAAACATAGGCGAAAATCCTCCTCAATAGAAAATCACGGAAAAGGGGGTAGTTGATACCTTCCTTTCCTCTTTTGATGAGCATCCAATTCAGGATCAACATGAGTTACGCTCACCTAATTAACGCGATCATGTTACAAAATCCAGACCTCTATCCTCGAATGGAGTAAGTAGAGCACACGTATGGGCGAAATTATTTCACACGAATTGATGAATCAATTGACCCGATATGTCCCTAAAAACATCTATCCGATACTATCACTCCCTGATTTTACAGAAAAAATTACCATGAACTTTATTACCCGTTTCACCCTGACTGTTTATTTCCTGATTTGTGCGAGCATTGGGCTCACCCAAGTCAGTTTTTCTACTCAACTGGAACCCTTTATCGATCAATATGCTAATCAAGAAAGTCAATTCAAAGAGCAGCAAATACAAAGAGCCAGATACCATACGCGTCCCAAAACCCCCATATACAAATCTCCAGAAGCATTACCTGCATGGCTTTTGGCTGAACAAAATTTATCTTCTCCATATGATTGGATATTTGTAAAAGAGTTGACAGACACGCTCGGCATTCAGCATTATTACTTCAATCAAACCTATTCAGGAATAGAAATAGAACATGCAATCGTGATCGTGCATACTCAAAACCGACGAATCTTGAGTGCCAACGGATATGTATCTTCGGCCCCAAACCCACTCTCTCTCCAACCTAATCTTTCAGCATCTACCGCGCTTAGCTTAGCTATGGAGGCAAGTGGGTTTAATGGCTTTGCATGGCAAAGCCATTCCAGGGAGCAACATTTACGGAAGATTAGTAAGGATTCAACGGCAACTTATTATCCTGAAGGAAAGCTCATTGTTTTTGATCCTGCTATTTTTCAAGCATTAGCAGATAATCAGTCAACTAGCCTGGCTTGGGTCTTTGATATTCATGGCACTGAAATCAGTCAATCTTCCAGAATATATATTCATGCTCATACAGGCCAGTTACTAAATGTAGTTCCCCTGGCACTCTCTTGTAATCCAGGTTCAGCTCAAACCTCCTGGCATGGCCAAAATACAATTTATTCCAATTATATACCCGCATATAATACATTTGGATTAATAAACAGCTGTACAAGCTCCGGTGGAATCATCAGTTGTTCCGATTGGAATTCCGGACTTCCTGTTGGCTATACCAATCCGTCGAATGATTTTAACAATATCGTATATCGGGCTGCTGTAACCTCTTACTGGGGATGCCACCAGGCCCATAATTACTTCAAAAGTACATTTTCACAAAACAGTTTTAATGGAGCCGGAGCTCATGTGGAAGTGTACAATAACCAAAACTCTTTTGGACAAAATAATGCATTTTTCAATCTTATCAATGGAGTTGGGATCATTGGGATAGGATCAGGAAATACAAGTTCATATCTGGATGATTTCAATTCGATTGATGTAGTTGGTCATGAATTCACCCATGGTGTAACCGTTAGTTCTTCCAATCTAATTTATCAGAATGAATCAGGAGCGCTTAACGAATCCTTTAGTGACATTTTTGGTACACTGATAGAACGATGGACAGAAAACGGAATTTCGCCAGATTGGACAATTGCAGAAGACTTGGCGGGAGGAGCAATGAGAAACATGGCAAATCCCAATTCTTTTAGCCATCCAGACACTTATTTAGGGACTCATTGGTATTCAGGCACACTGGATAATGGAGGAGTACATACAAATAGCGGTGTTCAAAACTATTGGTTCTATCTTCTCGCAAACGGTGGTTCTGGAACCAATGATAATGGAGATGCCTATACTGTTACGGGCATTGGCTTAGCAAATGCGGCTGCAATTGCATACGGGACATTAGTTTATTATTTGACCCCTACTTCTGATTATTCTGATGCAAGCATAGAATCTGTTTCCGTAGCAGAGGCTTTGTTTGGAGTTGGATCCGCAGAAGCAGATGCTGTAGAAGAAGCCTGGTGTGCAGTGGGAATAGGAATCTGTAGTAGCACTTCCAACCTCCCCGACCTAACTT
>CAYGTH010000830.1:1536-2775 GCA_964352745.1 uncultured Bacteroidia bacterium | reverse complement strand
ATATCGATCAGGGCACAGGTTTATGACTTGTGCCCCGATTTTGTATGGGCTAGCTTGGAGACGAATTTGACATCATTTATCTAATCGTAGCCATCATGAGACACATTCTGCTCACAGCCAGTATCTGGGTGATACTGAGCGCATCTTATGCCCAGGATTCTTTGAAACCCCTTTCCTCTGAGATTTACGCCGTAACGGTATTTCTGAATGGGGCGCAAGTTTTTCGAAAAGCAACAATTGACCTGCCTGTGGGAACGCAGCACCTGCAGTTGGCCAACTTGCCCGCAGATTTGGATCCCGAGAGTATTCAGGTAAAAGGAGAGGGCGATTTTACCATTCTTTCTGTCAGTCATCAGCTGGATTATCTGACTGAAAAAGCCCCGCCAGCAGAGATTGAAAAACTCACCGATCAGCAAAAAGCCCTGAATGCAGAAATCGAAATGGAAAAAACGGTCCTGGATGCTCTGGACAAGGAACAAGCTTTATTGACCGCTAATCAGCAGATCGGAGGGCAGCAAAGCGGGGTTTCGATTGAGGAATTAAAAGCTACAGCTGATTTTTTCCGCTTGAGAATTCGAGAAATGAATCGGGAAAAGCTGCTCGTGTACAGGAGCATCGAAGAAAAGCGGGAACAGGTAAAAAAGCTCGCCCGGCAACTCCGGGAATTAAACGCGCCCAAACAAAATACTACCTCCAAAGTGGAGATTGTTGCCCGTGCTGATGCGAGGGTAAAAGCTAAGCTCACTATTTCCTACCTCGTCCGAAATGCGGGCTGGCTGCCGACTTATGACCTGCGCATTGAGGACGTCGAAAGCCCGGTCGAGCTGGCCTATAAAGCACAAGTGTTCCAAAGTTCCAGGGAAGACTGGAATCAGGTACAACTCACCTTATCGACTGGCGATCCACGGCAGCGTGGCGTGAAGCCTGAAATATTGCCCTGGTATTTGAAAATTCCCGATCCAAGGGAGATCGCGATTCAAGGCCTGCGAGATCAAGAACAGGCTCTCCAGCGAGGAATACGGGACCCATCAGCGGAAATCGCTCGATTGCAAATGCAAAAGCGTGAGCTGGAAAACAGAAGAACAGACCGTGCAAGCTCCCCGAAAAGCGAGCAGGCTGAGGGAGGATTGTTCTATCAAGAGCAGTTGGAACAAAATCGGGAACGTCGTGAACTGGATTTGCTCGAACAGGATCGCCGCCGCGCGGAAGAAGAGCAGCGGAAATATGAAGAAGAAGTGC
>CAYGTH010000830.1:0-1526 GCA_964352745.1 uncultured Bacteroidia bacterium | reverse complement strand
CCGCTTACAAGCTGAGTCGGAGAGGAAAATGTCGGAATTAGAGCGTCAAAAAGAAGAGGTGGAGCGCTCGGCCAAAATAAAGGAATTAAAAGAATCGCTGGCTTCACTCGCGTTGACCGTAAATCAGGTGAATAAAGCTACGACCGTCGAGTTTGAAATCGAAACCCCCTACAGCATTCCAGGAGACGGAAAAAAGCATCTGGTTGAAGTAAATCAGCATGAATTGGAAGGGACTTATCAATACTACTGTGCGCCAAAACTGGATGAGAATGCCTACCTCATCGCCCACGTGGTGAATTGGGAACAGTATCACTTATTGGAAGGGGAAGCCAATCTCTTTTTTGAAGGCACCTATGTGGGCAAAACGCTGCTCAAAGTCTGGGAAGTCAATGACACCCTCGATATTTCATTGGGTCGGGATCGGGATATCGTGGTAAGCCGAACGAAGCTGACCGAATTCAATAAAAACCAATCTATTGGCGGCAACCGAAAGGAAACCCGTGCCTGGAAAATCGAAGTGAGCAATAAAAAGTCTCAGGGCATTACCCTCATCGTGGAGGATCAACTTCCGGTCTCTACTGACAAGCAGATTGAGATCAGTCAGATTTCCCTGAGCAATGCCCGAATCAATGAAGATACCGGAATCCTGACTTGGGAATTGGAATTGAAAGCCGAAGCGGAGGAAAACCTGGATTTTCGTTATTCGGTAAAATACCCCAAGGAGGTGAGTCTGAAGCTGGGATAATTTTCTGGTGTACCTGTTTAGGTTTTCAGGCGCTCCTGGCGGATTCCGATCCGCGATGGCGAAGCCCCGTTTCCCAGCGGGAAACCATATTGGTAGCCAAATATATCCCCTTTTTTTGCTGCCGGGTGCTGATAGCGCAAAGGATAGTTTTGTTTGAGAGCGTTTGAGCGTTCGATTGTTTGAGGGTTTATCCCCAACCCTCAAACTCCAAACCTTCAAACGATCAAACAGAACCGCGCCGTGAATGAAATTCCGGATTTGCTGAGTAGGGCTGCATCTCAAATTCCCGAACTCAAATTCAAATTCAATTGCAAATTCACACCACACCAAGAGCGTCGATGACGCTCGATCCCCAAAATGGGGGAAGGATCGGTGCTACCCATATTCAGCCGCTACGCGGCTGGGCCTGCGGCCATTTGAGATAGGGCGCAGTTTCTTGTCGCAACTTTTGAAACCTTGTTGCGGGATTACAAATCCCGCTAAGCTATTGCTTTTTTTGTGTTGCTCTTTGGGATTTGTAATCCCGAACCGCTAAGCGGCTGGCCTGCGGCCATCTGATCCAGGGCAAAGCCCTGTTTCCCAGCGGGAAACCATATTGGTAGCCAGATATGTCCCCTTTTTTTGCTGTCGGGCGCTGATAGCGCATGGGGTGGTTTTGTTTGAGGGAGTTTGAGGGTTTGATTGGGAGTTTGAAGGTTTATTCCCAACACTCAAACCCCCGAACACTCAAACGATCAAACAGAACCGCGCCGTGAATGAAATTCCGGATTTGCTGAGTAGG
>CAYGTH010000829.1:0-2789 GCA_964352745.1 uncultured Bacteroidia bacterium | reverse complement strand
GTATCTGACCACATTGTAAGGAGTAATACGGCAAACAGGATGAATATCCCCCCATATAAGCCGGCTTTTTGATAATCCTTTTTGATAAAGGCCAGATACAGGTAGTTACTGGCACGTCCGACAATAAACAAGAGTGCCAGGACGAGCAGTGCTATACTTAGGTTGCGATTTTTGGAATCATACCCTGGAATCTGATCGATTATGGAATGGAGGTTATACTCTTGTTTTTCACTGAAACTGAGTTGGTGGTCCTCAATTTCCATAAAGGATTGAATCTGTGCCAGGTGTTGTGGCTTCATGGTCCAAAGCAAAGCGGTATTGGCACTATGGCCAACCATATAGGCATCATCCGGGGTCAGGACATCCGTCTTGTTAAATCCTATTTGGAATCCTTTTTTAAATTCATAGGTAGCAACCTTTTCTCCCGATAAATTATAGACTTTGACCAAATCATCACCCTTGTGATGGAGTAGGACGTATCGCTGGCCTTTGGAGAAAATAATACGCTCGTTTTCTTCGGGTTCGACATCACCGACCCCTTTTAGATGACCGACCCCTGCCCGGGCTTTGAAAATGAGTTTATCCTTCGATCCTTCTATGGTTTTCTTGGATTCTGGTATATCCTTTATCCATGCGGCCAACTGGGCTCCTCCTGCTGACACCTTTGCATTTCTGAGTTGGTATTCTTTTTCAAAGGTGAAAGCATGCTTGACTGAGCCATCTGCGATATTCCAATACAAAACGGAGTCTCTCGTGTCATTACCTGCATCCGCGGTACGGGCAATTCCAATGGCCAAATGCATAGGGTCGTCCGGGATGAATTGTACTGTGATGATTTGCATCTGAGTACTATCGGCGATAGAATAGGTTTTGGAGGCCTTTTCTGATTTGGCGGACCAGTGTGCCAACTTGTTTTTGTTAAAGGCAATGAGGCTTCCCTCTGTAGGAGAGAGTTTATGTCGCATTTCCGGCAGCGCTATTTCATAGGCAGGTGAACCGTCAAATGTCCAGGCTTTGGCTTCATCTTTGGAAAAAGTAACAAAGTGTTTTTTATCTCCGGTGATTCCGATGTCGAGGATCGGATTATGATGGGCTATCTGACTTTGAACGGAGAGGTCATTGAGGGAACGGAGGACTGCATTATTCGAACTTCCATCGTCCGGTTCCAGGGTCAGGAGATAGTCTTCATTGAGAATGCGGAAAAAGAAGTGCCCCCCTTCATCGATATTTCGGGAAATGAGTTGCCTGCCCTCAAGATCCAATAGTTGGAAATCGTAAGAAGGCGTGAATTCAAGTTTTGTTCCTTCACAACTGATCGAGGCGATGGTTGAATCTGAGAAATAGTCACTGTAGAAACTGCTAAGGTGTTGTCGATTGTCCACATCCAAGTCAATAGCCTGTAAACTCTCATCAAAATTATCAAAAGATTCCTGGGTTATTTGTTGGCGCGGGCGATCCCATAACCTGATCTGGAAAAGGCTGTCAATATCGAGTTTATCTTGTGTGAACCCATTATGAAACGTATAATAGATATATTTATAGTAGAGATCATCTTTCTGGTTGAATCGATATTGTTCCCCGGCAAAATCCCTGAAGCTACCACTCAGGCAATCATAGAATCCCAGTAACATATACCCTTCCTCATTCCTGTAATTCAGGTAATCCTGATCTATTTGATCTTCTGTGCCTTCATACAGATATTCCGGTTCCTGATGCTTAATGGTAATCGGAATAAGAGGGGCTGGTTGAAGCGAATTCTGCACATTATAGACGGCCATTTTCCCATAGTCATAAGTCCCGGGTTGTGGGGTATATACGGCCACCTGAATCAGCTTCCCATCTGCCGAAAACCGGATATCGGGTACTACACTTTTTTGGAACGCGGAATCCGCTGCTGCAATTGAAAATTTTGCAGAAGGTTTTCCTTTGAGCGGATAAAATCGTGCTTTTCCATCTGCAAAGGCAGCGATTGCCCCAACGCTTGGTCGATAGTCGAGGGATGTGATTCTGTTTTCTGAATGGATCCGGATGCTGAATGCCTCTGGAGCATCTTCTGAATTTGCCTCCAAAAACTCATTTTCCAGGAAATATGCATGTGCCAGCCCATACAGGTCCTCAATTACATCGGTCCGTTTTATCTGATCATGTTGATAGGCAAAGCTATTCAGTTTGATGCGCTTGGCTTTCTTCTCTTCGGGTTTCAGACCGTCATCTGTCGAACTGAGGAGTTCGAGCGACTCTTCATGCGCATGGCTAACCGCCGCTTTGCGCAATTGCGTTACCATATTCACAGAGAGGGAACCCACGACCAGCGCGAGGAGTAAGATGATAACTCCGGTTACCAGGCCTCCCTGGATGAGCTGCCGACGCAGGCGGAGTCGTTTTTCCCGCTCTACCTTACTGATTTCAAGCAATTGATATTCAGTATCGCTTAATGCTCGCATCCCTAACACACCTCCCTCTACAACCTCAAGGTCGTTGTCATCCAATCGGACTTTGCTCTTGTGTTTATCATCTGCTTGCTCAAAATCCGGAAGTTTGGTATCCAGAATCCGGGTGGACCGCTGACCCAATTTATCGGAGCGGTTATACTCCCGCATTACGATAGGGGCGAGGGTATCATGTGGCAGGCTGGTAAATCCCCTGCTGTTGTCCACCAGAAGGAATACCTCCTTGAGTTTTTCGACCAGGTTATAAATAATATCGGGGCGATCTTCATAGACTTCCGGGAGATGGCGGTACCGGCTCTTCATGTCGTCTATATGTCTCCGCCCGGAGGTGCCGAGGTC
>CAYGTH010000828.1:0-2791 GCA_964352745.1 uncultured Bacteroidia bacterium | reverse complement strand
ATGTATTACTACAATGGAGGCGGTGTTGCCGTTGGGGATATCGACAAAGATGGGCTGGAGGATTTGTTTTTTGCGGGCAATCAGGTTTCCTCCCGCCTGTATAGAAATCTGGGGAATCTACAGTTTGAAGACATTACTACAGCCTCAGGAACCCAGACTCAAGGATGGGTCAGCGGGGTTTCGATGATCGATATTAATGCAGATGGATGGCTCGATATATATGCCTGCCGGACCGCTCATCGCAATGCACGTCTCCGACAGAATTTGCTATTCATCAATCAACAAGACGGCACCTTCTCAGAAATGGGCGAGGCATACGGTCTGGCTGATACGGCATATTCAACTCATGCTGCTTTTTTTGATTATGATCGGGATGGAGACCTGGATGTTTATCTATTGAATCACATGCATCAGTTTTCTGGTGCCAATGACCCCAACCCCCGAAAAGCTGACGGAACGGCTCTCAATACGGATCGATTTTTACGGAATGACCACTCGGAAGATGCTACTCATCCTGTATTTACGGACCGCTCGCAGGAAGCCGGAATCGTACACGAAGGGTTTGGCCTGGGCATTGCGGTTGCAGATCTGAATGAAGATGGGTGGCCGGATATCTATGTATCGAATGATTTCATTTCGAATGACCTGATGTACCTCAACAACCAGGACGGTACATTTACCAACCAAATAGCCCACACGCTCACCGCACAGAGCCATAATGGCATGGGCAATGATATTGCGGATATCAATCAGGATGCTTTGCCCGATATTTTTGTAGCAGACATGCTCCCCGAAACCAATGCCCGGCGCAAAAGCATGATCATGAATACCGGCTATGATTTGTTTCAACTAGCCTTACGGGTTGGATACGAACCTCAATACACCCGAAATACCCTCCAACTCAATCGGGGGAACGGCCACTTTAGTGAAATCGCTCAGTTAGCCGGGGTTCACAGTACCGATTGGAGTTGGAGCCCCCTCTTTGGCGACTATGACAATGACGGGGATCAGGATCTCCTCATCACAAACGGCCATTTTAAGGATCTGACAGACCTGGATTTCATTGCTTATCGGCGAAAGCGGATTGCATTCACCACGCAGGCACAGCGGGACAGTTTGTACCTAAGTTTGCTCGAACAGATAAAAGGGATTCACCTGAAGAATTACCTGTATGAAAACAAAGGAACCCTTCAATTTCAAGACAAAACCGAGGACTGGGGCATCCGGCTTCCCTCCTACTCCAACGGCGCCATCCGGGCAGACCTGGACCAGGATGGCGACCTCGATATTGTCATCAATAACCTGAATGAGCCCGTGTCGCTGTATGAGAACCTGCGTCAGCAGCAGGAAAAGGCAAACTGGCTGCAACTGGCCTTTAAAGGCCCCGATTTAAATCCCGCAGGAATAGGTACAAAAGTCTGGCTCTATGCAAATGGGGAGGTCCAATATCAGGAGCAATTCCTGAGTCGGGGTTTTATGTCCAGTACAAGCTTTATCCTGCACATGGGAATTGGCGATGCTGAACGGATCGACTCCGTTCGCGTTCGCTGGCCCGATGGAAATACACAACTTCTCCCCCAACTCACCCCCAATCAGCTAATCAAACTTTCTTATAAAAACGCAATAATATCTCCCCCGGCATCTTCCGCTGTTCCAACACCCATGTTCGTCGAAAAAGGCCAACAATCCGGCCTAAACTTCCATATAGCAGATCCCCCCAGCCCGGTATTTAAACGAGAACCGCTCCTTCCACACAGCTATGCCCAGCAAGGGCCGGCGGTTGCGATTGGCGATCTCAACGGCGATGGCAGGGACGATGTATATGCCGGAGGCGCAGCAGGGATTTCAGGGAACCTCTTCTTCCAGACTGAATCAGGAGCCTTTCAACAGCAAGCCTGGGAACACAATTCCGCGCCGGAGGAAGTCGCGGCCGCTTTATTGGATGCCGATGGAGATGGCGATCTGGACTTGTATGTCGTCAGCGGCGGGAGCGAATACTGGGCCGGATCCGAATTCTACCAGGATCGCCTCTATCGCAACAATGGCAGCGGGCAATTTACCTGGGATTCACTGGCATTACCTGAGATTCGCAGCAGCGGTGCTTGCGTAACCGCATCGGACTTTGATCAGGACGGCGATGTTGATTTATTTGTAGGAGGGCGCGTAATTCCCGGGAAATATGCCGCTGCTCCCCGCAGTTACCTCCTCCTCAATGAAGGTGGATCCTTCGTCGATGGCACCCAAACAAAGGCACCCGGTTTGGATCGAATCGGGATGGTAAGCGCAGCCCTCTGGACAGACTCCGATCAGGACGGCTGGTCCGATTTATTACTTGTCGGAGAATGGATGCCAATTACCCTATTTCAAAATCATCAGGGGGAGCTCAGGCTTGCTTCTGTTCCTGGTTTTCAGTTTACTTCCGGTTGGTGGAACAGCCTTTCGGCAGGCGATTTTGACGGAGATGGAGACACCGATTATGTGGCAGGAAATCTCGGCTTAAATACTGATTTTCAAGCCTCGGTAACGGAACCCCTTACTGTTACGGCAGGTTTTCTCGATGGCAATCGAAGTTGGGATGCACTCCTCAGTAGTTTTGAAAAAGGAGCACACGGAAAGCGCGAGGCATTTCCCATTCATCCCCGAGATGAATTACTCGCTCAGATGCCCTCCCTCGAAAAAGCATTTCCGGATTACCAGCGATATGCAGGCGCAGATATAGCTGCGGTTCTGGCCGCGGTTCCCTCCAAAGATTCAGTTATCAGCCATTCGGCATTCCTTCTAAGTTCTTCAT
>CAYGTH010000827.1:0-2793 GCA_964352745.1 uncultured Bacteroidia bacterium | reverse complement strand
CTATGGCATTGGATGTGCGACCTTCCGGCAGCGTGCGCATAGCGTAGTCGTTGCGGTAGATCAATACCTCGATGAGTTTTGCCGGGGGAAAGACCCCGATCGGATTGAGGACATTTGGCAGACGGCTTATGTGAATTCGTATTGGCGCAATGGACCGGTGCTCAATAATGCCCTGTCCGGATTGGATCAGGCGCTCTGGGACATCAAAGCGAAGCGGGCCGGTATGCCCCTTTATCAGCTATTGGGTGGGAAATGCCGCTTTGCGGTCGATTGCTATTCCCATGCGCGGGGAAGCACCAAAGAAGAACTGGTCGAAAGTGCCCAGGGACTGATTGAAAAAGGATTTCGCCATGTGCGGATCCAACTAGGCGGCTACGGCGCGGCCTATATCGCCAAAGAGCCTGATTTTAAAGTGCACAAATTCGGGCGGGAGAAGGACAATTTTATGAATCCCTATTTCTACATGCGCTCAGTGCCAGAGATATTTGAAGCGGTACGGGTAGCCTGTGGGGAGGAGATCGAATTGTTACACGACATCCATGAACGCCTGCACCCGCGCGATGCTATTCATCTTGTCAAATCGTTGGAGCCTTACCGGCCTTTCTTCATCGAAGATCCTTTCTCCCCGGAAGATGTCGCCTATTTTCGGCAGTTGCGTAACCAGACAAGTGTGCCACTGGCGATGGGCGAATTATTCAACAATCCCCACGAATGGCTGGAGCCTATGTCGGAGCGTCTGTTTGACTTTATCCGAATCCATATTTCTCAGATCGGCGGCATTACCCCGGCGATGAAAGTCGCCAGACTGGGGGAGTGGTTCAATATCCGCACCGCCTGGCATGGTCCCGGAGATGTGTCGCCTGTTGGCCACGCTGCGAATGCCCATATCGACCTGGCCATCTGGAATTTTGGGATTCAGGAAGCCGTGAATTTCAGTGAAGCCACCCGGGCCGTTTTTCCAGGCGCACCCACGATGGAAGGCGGATATATGTATGTGAATGAAGCACCGGGCCACGGCGTGGATTTCAACGAAAAAGAAGCGGCCAAATATCCGATTCCGGATCAGATCAACAATGACTGGACGCAATTGCGGAAGCGGGATGGGACGCCTGTTCGGCCATAAGGCTTAGCCGGCCAATTCGCCGTACACATACATCTTGTCGAGGGTGGGGTTCTCGCTGCCGCCTTTCTGCTCGAGGGTAATGGCAAAGGCGACCGGTTCGCCAGCAGCAAGCTGACTCATAAATTGTGAGCCCGCGCCTTCGAGCAATCCGGCACTGACGGGTTTGCCGTCTACGATCGCCCATAGCTGATACTGAAAATCAGTTGGGGCAGGCGGGAGGTTTTGCCGGACGAGTAGCACCTTGCGACTGTCTGCATTCCAGGAAATCAATACGCCACTTTCGGGTGCAATTTCGAGGCCGTTTAATTGAATGTTCTGGCTCCTGGGATTTCCCATTTGAGCAAGCAAATCATCAGAAGCATTGAGCCGGGCTTTTAGCGTTTCTGTATCAGCGAGAATCTGATTGTTTTGATCCTGGATGGTAGTCAGTTCCTGATAAGTGGTCTGCCATTTGGAATAGAAAAAGAGATTCAACCCTACGCTGAATAGGAGTAATACCGCTGCAGCTATGCTTGCATATCGCTGAAAAGGGCTAAGGCTTCGAATCGGGGTTTCTGGGGTGCTTCCCTGAGTTTCAGGCGCGGGGCTAACCGGTGTTTCGGGTAATTGGGAAAAGGCAGCAGTGAGGAGGTCTTCCTGAGGTTCCTGTCCTGCTGCAAATGCGGAACTATAGGCAAATAAAGCGGCCTCGATTCCCTGTACCTCTTCCTCTAGCTGAGGGTACTTTTCAATCAATAGCGATACCTCCTGCGCCTTTTCTTCGGGCAGGGTCCCCAGCACATACTCTTCGAGAATGCCGGATGCGCGGTATGCTTCGATATCTATGTTATCACCCATTTTCGCAATTGTTGTATGGCCGACCGAACCCGGGTCTTGACAGTCCCTAGTGGTAAATCCATCTTTTCGGCGGCTTCCTGATGCGAGAATCCCTTGAAATATACTAAATCAATCAATTCCCTATACTTTTCGTCTAATCCCCCGACCATCTCATGTAAACCTATACGGTCTGTTTTGAGCTCGTATTGCTGTCGATTTGATATATCTACGTCTGCCGGGCCGTTCCAGATTTGTTCGAGACTGTTTTCTGGTTTTTTCCGCCGTAGGGAATCGATGGCTGTATTGCGGCAAATATTCAGGAGCCAGGTAAACAAGCGTCCTTTGCTCCGGTCGTATTTGGGGCCGAATCGCCACATCTTGACCAAGCTGTCCTGCAAGACATCCTGAGCCGTTTCCGCATCTCCCACAATTTTCAGGACAACGCCAAAGAGTGCTGTCTTATAATGCCGGAAAATCAGCTGAATAGCTTCCTTATCCTGCGCATGAAGCAGCTCAACGATGCGAGACTCAATATGGGAGGCGGGTGGTTTCAGCGGGTTGATGTTGGACGTGTTGGCAACAAGTTACGAATTCTAAATTGAATACTTACGCGTGAAAGTATCCAACCGGATTTCGGATAGGGAAAAAATATTTTTTCGCCAAAAAATGTATCCGCTCAATAAGTTGAGGTAAAACTTGTAGAATTTCTCATTCCCCCCTTTACATGCTATGACCTCCCGCAATCTGCCCCGCATCAAGTGTGGACTGACTGTTAGAGGTGATCTTTTATGGGAAGCTGTTTCCCCCTGCGCGCTGCGCTTGCTGTCCCCCACGGCCCCACGCACTTCCCTACG
>CAYGTH010000826.1:0-2807 GCA_964352745.1 uncultured Bacteroidia bacterium | reverse complement strand
AAGCGAAGCACCTCCAACCGAATTCCAGACCTTGACTCACCACGAAAATCCATTGGCAAAAGAGATTGGCCTGGTCCTCTCGCTAAGCGATAGGATTACTGAAGATCGGTACCGGCCCAGCCTGCCGGAAACAGCAAGTTGCTACGAAATCACAATTCCCAAGCCTGCACTGACTTTCCTTAGCCATCCGGATCAGCTCAGGACCTTTTCTCGGACCTTGCGACAAGTACTCAATCACATCCAGGCGGCACATCCCGGAGGCTGCTGTATCCATCTGTTTCCCGCCGTGCCCGTATCCATAGCCATTCAGATTGGGCGGATGTTACTGCCCACAAAAGATCCAGCTATCTGGGTACATGAATTCGGAGCAGAACGGCAAGCCTTTCGGCGGGTCTTGCTGCTTCTCTGATGACGGTGCCCTGCAAATAACACATATATGCATCATGCATCATGCTTCACGCATCCGGAGGGCTGCTTCCTGGACAAATAACCGTACCTGATGAAAAACAAAATCCATGGCATGCAAAGGCAAAAACCAGCACGTAGTCACCCATCCCAAAGGCTGGGCCGTTCGCGGCGAGAATAACACTCGTGCGAGCCGCGTCCTCCCCACACAGCGCCAAACCATCCGCATTGCCCGTCAGATCGCCTTTAACCAGCGCTCCGAACTCGTCATTCATGGTCGAAATGGTCAGATTCGGGAGAAGGATAGTCATGGCTTTGATGCCTTTCCACCTAAAGGCTGATAAAATTACCTCTCTAAAAAAGCACGCTGACGCCACGTTTACCCTGATCAGATCGGAAAAGGCCAGAACGTGCGCTGGGCTTAAAAGTCAGCGCATTTTCCGGAAAACTGTCCCTTCACTGGATCAGGTGCTTTCGCATAAAAAGGGACAACGAAACACATC
This sequence comes from uncultured Bacteroidia bacterium, assembly GCA_964352745.1. Taxonomy (GTDB): domain Bacteria; phylum Bacteroidota; class Bacteroidia; order J057; family J057; genus CAYGTH01. The sequence goes on along the minus strand of CAYGTH010000826.1, from coordinate 1,899 downwards.
AAAACCCAGAAAACATCCAAATTGCCTGAAATCAGCGTTCCAAATTATTAGGTACGTGAAATTTGATAACCGGCACCCTCCACCGCTTGAATCACCTGTTCTGGTCCTATTCCCTCGACAGAGACTTCAAGGATTTTTCCGGGATGATCAATATTCACTTTCCAGTTGCCGTCCCCTAATTTTTGATTGAGAAAAGGAGTAACAGCTTTGATACAGCCGCCACAATTGATATTGGTTTTAAAACGAAGTGCTTGCATAGGTTCGTAGATTAAATATTTGAAAAAGTCAGTCCTTTCAAACGAAGACTGTTTAATACGACTGAAAGTGAACTGAAGGCCATTGCTCCCCCGGCAATCATCGGATTAAGCAAAAATCCCATCCCAGGATAGAGAATGCCTGCTGCAACAGGAATCAGAATTATATTATAGATGAAAGCCCAGAACAGGTTTTGATGAATGGTTTTCACAGTGGCAGTTGCCAATTCAAAGCCCTTTACTACATTTTTGAGATCTCCACCCGGCAAGATTAAGTCTGCACTTTCGATGGCAATATCGGTTCCGGTGCCCATCGCAATGCCAACATCCGCAGCGGCCAGAGCAGGAGCGTCGTTAATGCCATCACCCACCATCGCTACCTTTTTGCCCGAGGCTTGCAGTTGGTGGAGGAAGTCGATTTTATCTTGTGGCAACATTGCTGCACGAAAAGATTCTATCCCCAATTGTCCGGCAACGACAGTAGCTGTGCCCATCTGGTCTCCGGTTAGCAGGATCATCTGCTTGCCTTGAGCCTCAAGGCGACGGATGACGGCCGGGGCCTCGGGCTTTAAACTGTCGCTTACCGCCATTATTCCAAGAACCTGTTCTGGATCAGCGATATATATAAGTGTTTTGGCTTCTGCCGCCAAACCTGCAGCAAGCAATTCCAAATCAGGGGAGGGTTCCAGTCCGGCTTCCTTCATGAGCCGAAGATTTCCAATCATCAACTGCTTGTCATCAGCGATTGCATATATACCCTTACCTGGGTAAGAACGAAATTCCTGAACAACCGGAAGAACACTGGTTTTCGATTCATATCCTTCGATAATCGCTTTCGAAATAGGATGCTCGGACCGGCTTTCGATGGCAATTACCATTTGGCCGAGCACCTCGGTGTCGTAAGATATTTTCTTATCCCAATGAATATCGGTCAAACGCATGTTCCCATGTGTCAGGGTTCCCGTTTTATCCCAAATGATTGTATCGATTTTCCGAAGCTTTTCCAATGCTGTCGCATCTTTGATCAGCATGCCTGCCTTGGCACCTTTGCCCATTCCTACAATAATAGCAGTAGGTGTCGCCAAGCCTAAGGCGCAGGGACAGGCAATAATCAGTACGGAAATCGCTGCTGTAAGCGCAAAGCCTACGCCAGGCTCAGGACTCCAGATATACCAGATGATGAACGTTAATAAAGCCAGCCCCATAACGACTGGCACAAAAATACCGGCAATGCGATCAGTCAGTTTCTGAATCGGAGCTTTGCTGCCCTGGGCTTTTTCCACCATCTGGATGATCTGTGCAAGGAAGGTATCGGGCCCTGTTTTTTCAACCTGAACCGTAATGCTGCCCAGGAGATTTAGAGTTGCGCCCACCGCGAAATCCCCTTCAGACTTATGAACCGGTATAGATTCGCCTGTAAGCATACTCTCATCCACCATCGACTGCCCGGAAATAATCCGCCCGTCTAAAGGAATTTTTTCACCCGGACGAACGAGAATCTGATCCCCGACCTGTACAGCTTCGATAGGTTTTTCAACCGGTATCCCTTCTTCGAGGGTCATTGCGGTTTGTGCTTGCAAAGAAAATAATCCTTCAATGGCCTTGGAAGTTTGTTGCTTTGCCCGCGCTTCCAGAAAGCGCCCGA
>CAYGTH010000825.1:0-2816 GCA_964352745.1 uncultured Bacteroidia bacterium | reverse complement strand
CTTTTGCACATAAAACGGCTGTAATCACCGGTGCGGCCTCGGGAATTGGGAGAGCGCTCGGTCTCGAATTTGCAAAGGCTGGTTGTAACCTCGCTTTAAGCGATGTCGATCTGGAAGGCCTGCACGAAACCCGCTCATTGATTCAACAAACCAGCCTCCGTATCACGACCCGAAAACTGGATGTAGCAGATCGGATCGCCGTGTATGAATATGCCGAAACAACGCTACAGGAGCATGGTTCGGTTGATGTTGTCATCAATAATGCCGGGGTGAGTGTGGCTTCATTGGCAGCAGAACTTGCCTATGAAGATTTTGAGTGGTTGATGAATATTAACTTCTGGGGGATGGTGTATGGTACCCAGGCATTTCTGCCTCATTTGAAACAAAGACCAGAAGCCTGGATTGCCAATGTGTCCAGTATTTTGGGGATCGTAACAGTGCCTACTCAAGTCGCTTACAGCTCCGCTAAGTTTGCCATTCGTGGATTTACGGAGTCGATTCGATATGAACTGGCCGGAACGCCTGTTCACATTTCAAGTATTCACCCCGGTGGAATCAAAACGGATATCGTGCGAAATATGCGTTTTTCCGGATCGGAAGGCGAAAAACGGAAGATCAGTTCCAATTTTGATAAAACGGCGCGAACTACTGCTCCTCAAGCTGCCAAAGCCATCGTTAGCGGCTTGAAAAAGAAGAGGAGACGCATACTGATCGGCAAAGATGCCTGGTTCCTCGATAAAATACAGCGCCTTTTCCCCACTGCTTATGAATCCTGGGTACTGAAACAATACGAAAAAAATATGTCACTTTCTCCAGAACATCGCAGTTGAAACCCACACAAATATGTGATGTGCCCTATCTCCAATTCTAATACCTTTAGCCATGAACATTATCCGGGCAGGTCTTGACCAATTGCCACAGGTAGTAGCTTTATTTGATGCGTACAGACAGTTCTATCGCCAACCTACAGATCTGGTTGGAGCCGGACAATTTCTGCGAACACGTATCGAAAAAGAAGAGTCTGTAATCTTTCTGGCTGTACCCACAGCAGATGCAACGCAAGGAGCAGGATTTGCGCAGCTATATCCTTCCTTCTCTTCTGTGTCAATGAAGCGTTTGTGGGTATTGAATGACCTGTTTGTGCATCCGGATGCCAGAAAGCAGGGAGTAGGAAAACTCCTGCTGGAACGTGCCCACCAATTGGCTGTCGAAACGCAAGCTGGAGGGCTCATGCTGGAAACAGAAACGTCCAATACGGCTGCACAGGCGCTTTACGAAAAGCTGGGCTGGAAGAAGAGTCTGGAGTATTTTGTCTATTACAAGACGCCCTGACAAAGCGGCTTAATCTAGCTTGTCGGCAGATTGAAAACCAGTATCGGAGTAGACTTCAGGACATTTGATTTACGCCATATGCAAGTAACCAAAAGTTGTGTCCAGGTCAATTACGCAACTCCATCTGTCGTATTTCCACTATTGTGCCCGGTTCGCGAAAAAGATTGGCTCGAAGGGTGGGACTACGAAATGATACATGCTGAAAGTGGTGAGGTAGAACTGGATTGTGTCTTTATTACTGGCCATCATGGTCCGGTAGAGACAGTATGGATCACAACGGAATATGACCCGGAATCGTTTTCAATAGGCTTTACGCGCGTTACCTTAGGGGTAATGGCAGTCCGGATCAGGATTCAACTTCATGCAATAGCGGAGAATAAAACGGAAGCACACATTTCCTATACCTACACAGGCCTTTCTCATGAAGGGAATGCCTATTTGATGCACGATTTGGAGGAAGCCTTTGATGAGAATATGAAGACCTGGGAGCAGGCAATCAATCATTATCTGGTTACGGGAGAAATGTTGATCCGACATCAGGCTGAGCAGTTTTAGGATAAGATACAAAAAGGCACTGGTTGGTACTTAATGGGTGGCGTGTTTTTATTTAACACTTTTTTCATGCCAAAACCTTTGAGGAATTCCGTGCCTTTTTGTATTTATGAAGAGAAAACCTCCAGGATACTTTGGCCTTTAGAACGGTCGCCGTATTTTTGCCTCTGAATGCTCAAGTCAGCTTTATGCAAAAATTCCTGGGATACATCTTCACACCCTTCCATTTCCTGTTTTTTGGAGGGACTTTATTGGTTTTTGAGGTTCTTCAGCGACTAGCCTTTGCAATAGGGGGGTATGCCTGGCATAAGAAAACAGTGGATTGGCTCAATTTTTTTTTGATGCGTAGCCTGTTAGTGCTTGGGGTGCGTGTCCGATGGGATAACCCCCACCAACTGCCAACAGACAGGCCCCTGATCATCGTCTCTAACCATCAGAGTTTGTATGATATTCCTCCTTTTTTCTGGCACCTTCGGAAGCATCACCTGAAGTTTGTTGCCAAGATTGAATTGTCAAAGGGCATTCCCAGTATTTCTTTCAATTTGCGAAATGGCGGTAATGCCGTAATTGACCGAAAAGATAGCCGACAGGCAATTTCCGCACTCAAGGAATTTGGACAGTATATCGAAAAAAACAACTATTCCGCCTGTATTTTCCCCGAAGGCACCCGCAGCAGAACTGGCAAACCTAAGCGCTTTTCACCCCAGGGGCTTAAAACGCTGCTGAAGTACGCGCCCTCTGCACTGATTGTTCCGGTCACCGTGAATAATGTGTGGCGAATCAGTCGATTTGGAAAATTTCCTTTCTCTTTTGGGGAATCCCCCTCCTGGACGGTACACACGCCTATAGACCCGAAAGCCAGGGACGTCGAGGAAGTCATCGCCGAGACGGAAACCGTGATAAAGGCGGCAATCGTTTGAAATGATTAATTC
>CAYGTH010000824.1:0-2816 GCA_964352745.1 uncultured Bacteroidia bacterium | reverse complement strand
TGTCTGATGTCTGATGTCTGATGTCTGATGTCTGATGTCTAATGTCTGATGTCTGATGTCTGATGTCTAATGTCTGATGTCTGGCCTTCCTAATCCAATAGCTCCTCACAGTGAATGGGAAGCTCACGCACGAGTTGAATGACGGCTTCTATAGAAAGGCTTTCATTTGCCTCGATTCGGAGTACTTTGTCAATGTCTTCGGTGTCCACAGTCCAGGTGCGGATGTCGGGGTGATCGTTCAAAACCGGGCGAATGAGGCCTAAATCGCCTGTATCTTGTATGTCTGTTTTTAAAACCAGGATTCCCATGTTGTGCATTCATTTGAGTGTTGTACAAATGTGTGCATTTGCGTGCATGAAGGATTGCACGAAAAGTCTGGAAGCTTGTCTGAGCGGGTCAATACTTTTGGTTTCTAGGCCTGATGAGTGGGCTTGGGGCAATTCGATCAGGTTTGTAGCATGCGGGTGCGATAGCCGCTCGGTGTAAGGCCATATTTGCTTTTGAAGACCCGGGACAAATGGGCGGGGCTGCTAAAGCCACATTGATAGCCGATTCCACTAATAGACTCATCCGAATACCGCAAGAGGTCGGCGACTTTTTCTGTGCGCTTGTCCAGGATATAAGCAGCAGGTGTGGTTTGGTAAATGCGCTTAAACTCTCTTTTGAAGGAGGTGAGGCTGTGATGGGTCAGGTAGGCGAGTTTTTCCAGGCTTAGGGGTTCACATATATGGGCTTCCACGATTTCCTTAAAGCTAAAAGTTCGCTCGGAGAATAGGCTGCGCATGATCTGGGTCATCAACTCCGAAGCTTCAGTTTGAAGCAGGAAAAGAATGATTTCCTTGAGTTTCAATACCAGGAGTTCTTCCGAAACGGCAGCAGGATGTTTGAACAGATGTACCAATCCCTGAAAGTACTGTTTGATGAGTTCGGAGGCAGCGTCCTGGACGATATATTTGACCACGGGTTGTTCGAGTTCTTTCCAATATGGAGGCTTTGTGTTTTCATACACCTTGCGCAGAGTGTCTTTGTGGAAATGCACAATCATCGAGCTCACAATGCCCGACTCTGCCTGTGCGGGCTGTCGGGAAAGTTTATGCCCCATCGTTTGTCCACAGAGAGACAGAATAATCTGCCCGGGTTCTGCTTTGATATTTCCCTCCTTATACAAATATTGATTTTCTCCATCCATGATATAGGCAAAACACGCCTCCGATGGAAGGGACACACTTCCTTTCATAGGGGTATGAATCTTCACCCAGGTAAACAAAGGCTGGTCGTATAGTGAGAGTAAGTTGTGCTCGAGGATCATGGGAAATGGTTCTTTCCCTCTATACGAATGCAGGTGTGATTAAGATATGGGAGTTAATTACCGATCCTGCTTTTCCCCAATAGGAGTTCTTTCATATCGCCTTTTGTCCGAATGCTTTCGACGAGGAGATAGGGTGCAAAAAATAGAATCCCGAATATCGCAGCCACTATGGCCATCAGGATACCACTGAGGGAAAACTGATGTCGCCAGGCGATCCATATTCCCGATAGCATCAAATAGGTGCTGAAGTCAAAATTGAACTGGCCAGACCAGGTAAAGGCAGTCAATTCCCCGAAAAAAGGAGTGAATAAATCCCAACCGTACTCGTTGCCTGCTGCGAGGGTGTATGCGCAGATGCCGATTGAAAAAAAGCCTAACAGAAATTGAAATGCTCTCATGAGAATAGAGGGTTATAAGTAGATGGATAGATTTTAGTATAGCGCACTTAGATGGAATACCTTGCTGCTTATCAAATAGATAGGGTCTATAATCTTTATACTAACATCTGCCTACTTATTTATGTACTCCGGTAAAATGCCAGTACAAATCTCCAGAAAAATCATATTAGTTGTTAGACGGAAGCGTACAGGGGGAAGACAAATAGAAGTTCAATTTCAAACTCAAGGATCAAATTCAAATGACTTGCAATTAACCTGCTCCAACCTCAGGTTTTCTACTCCCTATCCGAAACCTTCATCACAATGTGGGCGGTCATGACTTCTATGTCTGCGGTGTCTTTGACAGAAACAAAGCAGGTAACTTCCTCGCAGGTTGCCCAATCCACCTCACTCAGGTCGCAAGTGGCGCTTAGGTCGGTCTTGGCTTTTTTGAGGTAAGCCGCCTGCATGCCGGTCGGAATCCACCTGCGATTGTGAGGGATGGAGGACTCCATACAGATGCCCGCCGTAAATTCGCAGAGATTACACATGGCAATCGCATGAACGGTTTTCAGGTGGTTATGGACAGCTCTTCTTTTTTTCAGTTTCGCCTCCATGAAATTATGGCGAAGCGTTACGATCTGTGGCCGTATACTCAGGAAATACGGAGCTTGCCGCGCGATCAGATAGGAGAATACCTGTTTGCCAAAGGGAATGCCCTGGAATTTTGCTTGAAGACTCAGGATTCTATTCATACTACTTGCTGGCATTATTTCTTCCTAAATTTTTGTCAATCGCCTCCTCTTGCCGTCTCCAACAAAATCGTATCCGTATCGAGCTCGTTTAAGAGGTTTTCAAGGATTAGGAACTGATTAGATTCCCGGTTTAATCTCTTCTCCCACTGTTACCATGACGATATTGTGGGTTGTATTCACTCCAAAACAAAAACTTTGTGTCCCGCTGCAACTTCAATATAGTCAAAATGCGCCAGTCAAATCGTTGTTGAGCAACCGGGAAGTTTCCTTATTCGCGTTATTTGCCTGGGGACTTCCACCCACCTTGTTGCTTCCGGATGTAAGACCATGTTTGGAACGCTAATTTCCTTAGAAACTGGCGGCTTCCAGAACCTG
>CAYGTH010000823.1:0-2820 GCA_964352745.1 uncultured Bacteroidia bacterium | reverse complement strand
TCAATGTTTTACTCGTTTTCCTGTAAGTCCGACCGGAATATTGGAACCTTTAGAAGAATGTGATTCAGTCTCCAGCGGAAGTTGTAGAGGACAACACCTCAACCGTTTTTTACCATTGTTTCATCGCGTACCGCGATCGCATCAGCAGGGCCCGGCTCAGCTTGAATTTTCGGAATTGGCAAGCACGGATTGTGTACTGGCGGAAGAACCGATATGCCCAATCTTCCAAAGTGCTTACGGGCAGCTTTACGCAAGAAGGCAGAATGATGCATATTATTCTTGCACGAGAAGGACGAAATGAAGTGCAGATCAATGTATGCATGACCGATCCTGATCGGGAAAGTAAGGCCCCTATTCAAGGAGCCTATGTGGGGATGGATTTTATTAAACAGACACCAATAGTTGGGGGGATTTGGATTCAACGAGTTGAAGAAAACTGTGAATACCTCGATCAGGTAACCTATCCCGCGACGGTTTCGGCTCAGGCTGCATGGAGCCTGAAAGATACCTTCAAAGAAATCACCGTTGGGTCCACCTTCCCGGAAAAGCAGAAAACCTGGATAGCGGAAAATGCCGGCTGCTATGAATTATTTCATGTCGCAGATGTGAAAAGTGCCACCTTAAACCCTTGTTTACAACGGTCTGTGTTTGTGGTGAATACTGACTTTTCTGCCGAATTGTATAGCATTACAGGGTTTAAATATGTGGGGATCGTGCACTTCCTGCATCCATTAGGCGTCATGATGCTACGTTTTTCTTCTCCCCGGGATCCTGAACATTGTTTTCAGGTGGTTTTGGAACCCGGGAAATCAGAAGAAGAAAAAGCGTATTTATGGGGGGTGTATTCAGGCATTGATCCATTTCGGAGACCAGAAGCAGGGCGTACGGTAGCCCACAGAGTACTGGGCGTATCCGATCCTGGTTTCGCTGAATTTCTGGAAAAGCATAAGGAACTCAATCAAAAAATTGAGCTTACCAGCGATGCCTTTCAGGAATTAATGCAGGAGCATCCGCATTTTTACGATTTCTTTGGGGGAAATCGAGACGACTTTATGGAGTCCGAGCGCCTGTTTGAGCAGCATGCATTAATGCGTGTAGAAGAACGCGTTATCAGGCGGTTACCCGTTGGGTCGTTTGACCTCTATTCCCAATCCGATACCCGGGAAATCAGACGCTATTTGTTGGTTGTCGAACCAGACGGCCAGGCTCGTTTTGAAGGCGAATTTAAGCATAAGGGATTTTGTAACATTCGGGTCCGGACAGGGGATTGTCTGGAGTTTGTGTTTTATGAGCAGAATGGGGAGTGGTCTTTCAATCAAATGATTTTTTACATAGGAAATCGCGATCCCCAGTATATTCGATCTATGACAGGTATTATGATGGCTTTGTCGGATAATGCCTTTCCGATGGCACAAAAAAGTGTACTCATTCGCAGAGAGGAAGAGGATCAGCAAGTGCCTCTCAATTCTTTACCCGAAAAAATTCAGGCTGATTCAGAAGCTTTCAAAGCGCTGAATGACAGGTATATGGGCCTGGGAGATTATTTGCTAGCGGTAGGCAGCCCCCTGAAAACCCCACGAGAGATCAATCTGGGATTTGACAAACATTTTCCAAATGAATTATAATGAATTGGAAATTTTGAGGTAATATGTGTATGCTACTTGATTCCGAAACATACTCCCATGAAAAGATTGTTCTTCCTTCCTTTTTTGTTGCTAATCAGCCCCCTTGTGGTTGCACAACCTGCCCATTCGCACACCAACGGACGCGCCATAGCCTTCCCTGACATCCCCGGTTTTCGGACGCTCAAATGTGATTTTCATATCCATACCGTATTTTCTGACGGCAGCGTATGGCCGGATATTCGGGTACAGGAAGCCATCCGGGATGGACTGGATGCGGTTTCGATGACCGATCACCTGGAATATCAGCCCCACCTGAGCGATATTCCGCATCCGGATCGGAATCGCTCATATGAAGTCGCACTTGCGGCTGCCAAAGAAAGCGACCTGTTAATCGTACGGGGTTCAGAAATAACACGCAGTATGCCGCCCGGACATGCCAATGCAATCTTCATTACAGATGCCAATAAACTCCTGATCGATGATCCGATCGAAGCGTATCGCGAAGCCAAGCGGCAGGGCGCATTTGTGTTTTGGAATCATCCCAACTGGACTGCCCAGCAAGCCAATGGGATTGCCACCCTCACGGATATGCATCGCCAGTTGATCGACGAAGACCTGCTCCATGGCATTGAGGTGGTAAATGACCTGACCTACTCAGACGAGGCACTTGAAATCGCCCTGGAAAATGACCTGACGATTATGGGAACCTCCGATATTCATGGTCTGGTAGATTGGCAATACAAAATTCCCGAAGGCGGACACCGGCCGATCTCACTCATTTTTGCAGAAGAAAAATCAGAAGCTGCGATCAAATCGGCCCTCGAAGCCGGCCGCACCGTCGCATGGTTCAACAACCTTCTGGTCGGCAAGGAAGAATACCTCGTCCCACTTGTGGAGGCGTCTCTGCAAATTGATTCCGTCGCATATCAGGGGAAATCATCCGTCGCGACTGTGATGATTCGCAATACCTCCGATGCCGACTATGTGCTCATGAATCTGAGTCCCTACACCTTTCATTCAGCTATCGACGTCATCCACCTCCCACATCAGGAGACGACCCAGCTTGAAATCAAAACCCTGGAGCGACTCGAAGAGATTGAACTTACGTTCCAGGTGCTGAATGCGGTTACTGCGCCTAAGACGCATCCGGAGATTAGGTTGAAGGTGAAGGTGGAGTAGGGGAGGGTGTGCTTAC
>CAYGTH010000822.1:0-2827 GCA_964352745.1 uncultured Bacteroidia bacterium | reverse complement strand
ACAGCAGTGCCGAATTATTCCTCATTGGCCCGAAGTTGGACCTGACCTTTACCGACAAACTCTTTCTCACCACCTTTGTTCAATACAACAACCAGATTGATAATATCAATATCAACGCCCGCTTCCAATGGCGCTATGCTCCAGTATCGGATCTTTTCATTGTCTATACCGACAATTACCTACCAGACCGGTTTCAGGTGAAGAACCGGGCACTCGTGTTGAAATTGAGTTATTGGTTGAATTGAGGGAAAACAAAGGCAGAGAGAGGCAAAGCAGCATTTGATCAGAGAATGTTGAGAGAAGAGAAGGGTAAAATATTCTCCAAACATTTTTTCGCTCAGGAGCTTCTACTCATATGAATCGGCGAAAATTTCTCCTTTCTGCCGCCACACTAGGCTTGGGCGGGCTGGCATATTATCACCTGGAAACAACTATGGAAGGCGCTGCTCCTGATACAGAAATCCGCACACTTACCATCGACGGCCTTAAGGTTCACGCTATTCCGACGGGATCAGTAGCAGTCAAACGCTCTCATCGGGGTCCAGGAATCGGGATTGTGCAGATTCTCGCTGATTTCCGATGGACGGAATACCTGCCTATCTACACCTGGGTCATTGAGCATCCGGAAGGTATTTTACTAATTGACACCGGCGAAAATGCACGTGCAGGCGGGCCAGATTATTTTGCCTGTGATCCACAAATGGGATTTGTGTACCATAAAATTCTCCGTTTGCAAGTCGCTCCTCAGCAGGAAATTATTCCCCAACTCCAAAGCATCGGCATACAGGCAGAAGATGTGCGCTGGGTAGTTCAAACGCACCTCCACCTCGATCACATGGACGGCCTATCCGGGTTCCCAAAATCCGAGATTCTCATTTCACAAACCGAATACCAACACCCCTCCGGCGCGGTTATGTGCCTGCTCCCCAACTGGCTCAAGCCTCATTTATTAGCTTTCAAAGCCCAGAATGATCCAATCTTTGGCAGCAGCTACCCCCTGACAAAAGCGGGCGATATTCGGATTGTCCCCACCCCCGGACATACCTATGGGCATCAGTCTGTCATTCTTCAAACAGCATCAGTCGATTTTATCTTTGCAGGGGACACTTCCTTTTCAGACAAACAATTACTCCAGGGCAAAATAGCAGGTATCTCTGCCGACAAATCTGCCGCCCGGCAAACCTATGCGAATATCCTGCGCTATTGCAGCGAAAAACCGACGGTGTATTTGCCGTCCCATGATGTAGCTTCAGGGAAGCGTATGGAGGAAAGGCAGGTTTTATATCAGCCCTATTGGTCTAATTCTTTCGGATCCTGTCTATTTAAGTGAAAGGTAATTAGTTCGACTATTTCCTCATCTTTTATCCTGTAATAGAGACTCACATGCCGATTTATCGGGCATTTACGAACTTCTGGTAGTTTTTGGGTTTCAGGATATATTTTGGGAAACGTGCGATGTGTTCTATTTTGGCAAAGGTATCCTTGACAAATTTCATCAAAACCTTTTCTGACCAGGTTTCAATTAGGTAATCATTAATCCGATCAAAATCCTTGTCAGCTCTTGGAGACCATATTACTCTCAGAGCCATTGCTTGTGTTTTTCGATCATGTCTTTGTGAGCAATCCCATTGCCCGCCTCAAGTTCCAACAAGCCTTCTCGGATTCCAGCTTTCTCCTCATCAGAAATTAAATTCCACCAATCTTGATTTTGACTATACTCATTCAACAACTCCAAAAACTTTTGAAGCAGCATTGCATCATCTGTATTAGCAATGACTTTGTGAAGCGTATTTTTTATTTCAAGCGTACTCATAATTCCTTATGATTTTAAGTTAAGGTACGAAAATATCACCATATTAGATATGGAATTACCTAAATCCACCTATAACGCGATTAATCACATGCGGCTTAATTTCTATCTTCTCCTTCTCCTTCTCCTCTCCTTACTCCCACTCGTCCTCCCCGCACAGGAACTTTCCCGAAAAGAGCGAAAGATGGTTCAGTACCTCGATGCCCACACACCCGAGGCTATCGACTTGCTGGAACAACTCGTCAATATCAATTCAGGTACGATGAATCATGCCGGGGTACGGGAAGTCGGTCGCATGCTCGAACCAGAATTTCAGGCCCTTGGCTTTGAAACGAAATGGCATAAAATGCCCGACAGCCTCAACCGGGCGGGGCATTTATTTGCCTACAAAAAAGGCACGTCGGGCAAGCGCCTCCTCCTGATCGGGCACCTGGATACGGTGTTCCCAAAAGACAGCCCTTTCCAGACCTTTGATCGGATCGGTGAGCCGCAAGACTCCGCCTATTTTGCCAAAGGCCCCGGCGCGGCAGATATGAAAGGCGGCGACGTGATTATTCTCTATGCCCTGAAAGCATTGGACAAAGCAGGCCTCCTCAAAGATGCAACTATCACCGTAGCCCTGATCGGGGATGAAGAGAAATCAGGGAAACCGCTATCCGTCAGCCGAAAACACCTGATCGAGGCAGGCAAAAACAGCGATGTCGCCTTGGGATTTGAAGGAGGAGACAAAGGGAATGCCGTCGTTGCGCGACGCAGTGCGGGTACCTGGACTTTGACAACGACCGGGGTTAGGAAGCATTCCTCTCAGATTTTCCGGGAAGGCGTAGGGAGTGGAGCTATCTTCGAGGCGGCACGAATCCTGAATGCCTTTCATGAAGAGGTAAAAGGGGAAGAATACCTCACCTTTAATGCTGGCGCGATGGTCGGCGGAACCTTCATCCAGTACGATCCCAGCCAAAACAAGGGAACGGCCTTTGGCAAAACCAATGTAGTCCCACAGGCTGTAACCGTCCACGG
>CAYGTH010000821.1:0-2833 GCA_964352745.1 uncultured Bacteroidia bacterium | reverse complement strand
CGTCTTTCCAGGAGTAAGAAAAATAGATTTTGCGGTCGGGAGCTGGATTAACAGAAACCTTAGGTTCGATATCAGGAATTGGGATCGAAACAGAAATATTTTCAGCCAGTTCATTCAACACTGCCGTAATGCGGTTGTATTCAATATCATAGTCCCGCTGATCAAGTCTACGTTCTTTATATGCCGTTTCATTTCGATTCCAGCGGCTTTGTAAATTAATCAATGTATTCTGACCTCTTCCATCCAAATGGGGTTCAATGAGTTCAAATACGTGCTCTATTTCGCCTTTTGCAATGAGTTTTTGAAGATCGGTCATGGAGTTAGATTTTTTAGAGCGAGAGGTAGGAAGGCGTAGGGAGTTTTCCGGATGAGCTCCCAGCAGTTGCGCAAATCGAGCTACTTCGATGGTTGCTTCTTCTCCTTCCAGACTTTTTGCACGAATCCGTAGATTTCCCATATTCAAGGTATCCTGAATTTCAAGCCAGGGAGCAAAATAGGTTCCGTCTGGGGATATATGGAGACTGGTTCGGTTCCCTGTGATGTCGAGAAATGTATTGAACAGCTCGCCAATAAGGGTTGCTTCCGGTTTTTCCACGAGTATTGTCAACCGCTTGTCCCCATGACACTCAACCAGCACAAAGGAAGCGGTTTCTCCTTCACCTTTTTCATACAGAATCCCCTGTTTCCAGTAGGTATCATCTGCCAAATGTCCTTGGCGGCAAATGAATCGGGTAATAACACTTCGGGGTAGAAAATCCGGAAACCAAAGGGTGAAGGCGTGTTGCGTGCATCTTCTTTCACTTCGTGTGAAATCTTTCCCCACCGGTCTCGCTTCAGGCAGGTACTGCGGAGCGACAAAAGTATCCTGATCTTTCTTTGTAACAAAAATAAGCTCAAACCGCGTCATCAACTCCAAAAGGATAGGGGCTTGCAGTTGAGGCTGGCCCAATTTGATTGCCTCTTCATTCATCTGCCTAAGCCTGGCTTCTACCTGCGTCCGGGTGAATGCCCCTTCCTGCTTTTCTTGTACATTGTAGTCGAGGATTTGGTAAATGGCGTCAATGACCCGTTCTGGATTGATAAAGACATACTCTTTTAAGGTATCCGAGTCCGCATAATACAGAACGACACCTATGTTATGAAGATACTGGGTGAGGGTATCTAAAGCTGAAGAATTTTCTCCTTCCCGAACTTTGGAAATATCTTCACGGATTCGTTCGCAAAAAGAAACATATGCTTCACGGGAAAGGTAAATCTTGTTTTTTGCCTCCTTCCTGAGTGCTGCTTTTATTTCCAGCCACTTATCGCTGATTTCAGAACTCGTTCGGGTCTTTTCCAGTAATTTCCTGAGTTGGCGTTCGAAGATGGTAAAGTCGGGTTCATAGTCTGGATTTCGATTGGCGGTTTCCTGGACGCTAATCGCAAAGCATTGGTCGGGGGAAAGTTGAAAAGCTTCGCGTTCACTATCCTGAACCGGAATTCGGGGCTGGCCTTCCTTTTTGTCCATCTTGTTTTCTACCAGACAAATGGGAGGAATCCCCTGTGCAAAATATCGGATTCCATTCAGCCAATAGGTATAAGGGAAATGGTCCAGATCCATATTTTCTGTGAACAATTCCCCATCCCGATATAGGGATATTTCGGTTGGTGATTTACCCTGTACATTGGTACCTGCTTCAAAGACTAACAGGTTGACAGCGTTATTGGACAAAAAGAGTCGATGCGTAGCATGGTAAAATTCCTGACCCCCAAAATCCCACACGTTTATTCGAATCTTACTGTTAGGATCTGGTTGCCATATTACATTTTGGATACCATGAGTAGAGGGAGTTTGGGGATCGTACTCACGCTTTATTAGATAGCGTAAGATAGAAGATTTTCCCGCTGTACTGTTTCCCAGTAGAATCAGTTTTACTTCATCATTCTCTACGGCTTCATCCTCTATCAGTGATCGTAGATAATTGCGAATCCCCTCCCAGGCATTAGCGGTGGAGCCTTCCACAATTGCTTCCCGGTCGATATTTTGGATAGGATTTCCGTCCACAAACAGATGGGTAAGCCCGGGTAATTGGTGTACGTAGGACTTCGGAATTTCACGAACTTGGTTATCACGGATGTCCAGGGTCTCTAATTTTGGCATGATGCCCCCAATCCCTAGCTTCTTCACCTGATTCTTCCGCAAAAACACATACGCCAAACTGGCCATTTCGGCAGGTAATTCCAATTCAGTCAGGGCATTTTCGCTAAGATCCAGGAAAAAGAGGGATCTACAGCCGCCCGCAAAATGGATGCGTTTCAGTTGCTGATTGCGGGCTGCATCTAACTTGTAAAGTTCCGAAAGCCCGGCTGGCAGATCGAGTTCCTGCACACGGCTGTCATAGAGGTCCAGGATACGGAGTTGTGTGGGAGTAGTTTCAAATCGAACCTCTGTCAGGGACTCGTTCTGACTGAGATTGACATACATGAGCTTCGGCTGGCGCTCCGTGAATGCAAATTGAGTGATGCCGGTCTCGTTGAGATTCAGGACAAGAAGGTCGGGCAGTTCCAGGGTCAGGAGTTCCTGTATTCGTTCGGGCGCGAGTTGGAAGGCATAACAGTTGAGGCCCAATAGGTGGCCTTCTGCATTTATAAAGGCTGTACCACCGTGTCCATCGCGGACCATTTCCTGTTCCCAAGTCATTACTTCCCGGTAGGAGGGCGGATAAACCTTCGGATCGTGGAAATAGGCATGAATGTCTCGTACCTGCTCAAATGTATAGCCAAGGGCCGCTTCTACGTGCGACAGCAGCGGGGGTCGTGTCATGACTTGCCAGAATCGGTATAAATAGTTTCA
>CAYGTH010000820.1:0-2839 GCA_964352745.1 uncultured Bacteroidia bacterium | reverse complement strand
ATTCTTTGGAACCAGCCATAAAGAGGATTCCCAATACACCTGCCCCTAAGCCCGCAAGTATGACAGGCAGTGCCTTCCCCACATCCAGGGCAAGATATCGTTTAGTCAGGAGCCAGATCAGCCAGGCACCGACAGCTCCCGAAATGGGAATCATAATAAAGAACAGAACACTGAAAGAAACCATAAACAGTAGCAGCCAGATCAACAGCGCGAGTCCGGCGAACAGAAGTTGCTGACTCCATTCTACCTGAGGACGAAAACTCAACAGCAAAGCGCCAATGAAATACAGACCGATCGGTATGAGGAGCATCATGTCATAACTGTGCTCTGTCTTGGGAATGTACGTAAGGGCTGTCAGCAACGCAGCCAGGCTAAAAAACAGTAGGGATCGAATCATGGCTAAGGGATTAATAGTAGGTTTGTAAGTAGATGGTTAGATTTTAGTATTGAGTACCTAGACGGGATACTGCTGATTATCAAATAGATCAGGTCTAAATACGATGATTATCAGATAGATACAGTCTTACCTCTTTATACTAAAATCTATCGTCTTCTTTCTATAATCTTCTTTCTCTTCCTCTAATTTACACTGATAATCCGCAATGCCAATCGCCTGTTCGCCCCAGTTGGCAGGGGAAGCTCGGTTATTTCAGTATCCGCAAGCAGGCCTCCTTCGGCCAGTGTTTTGCCTGTGTCCGTATTAATAAACTGATACTTATACGCCCCTGATTCAAGTTTGAGCCAAATGGGCGCATCTGGTGTGCCGCTCAAAAAGATCCCGTATTGCTTACCGGGTTCGGCGATGGCTTGTCCGACAAGGCCGGGGGTGTGATAGAGGATTTCCTGTGCAGGCCGCATTCGAATAAAATCAAATGAGTCCATAAAATCCCGCAATATCCCTAGCTGTTCCCGGAATTCAGGGCTTCCTGCACCCGGGGCCGTATTTACGTCCGTACCCGTTTCTTTGCCCACGACAAAAGAATAGTCAAGGTTATTAAACACCGCACCGCCCGCAAGCATAAAGGCCCATGCCTGCTCCAGATAGGCGCTGTCTGCGCTCCCGGCAAAACCCGATTCATCAAAACTCACCGGTCGATTCCAGCCATAGTTCATGCTGACAACTTCCGGCCAGGCATAATGAAAATTGAGAATCGAGACATTGGGGTCTACGTCTGGCAGGGAAATCTTGAAATTCGTGAAGTTTTGAGCAATGAGGTGCTGCTTGGGCAGGTTTTTCTCCGTCGCGACCAATATTTTCGCCAGGGACTTTTGCCAGGCTAGCGTAGCGGGAGTAGCAGATTCGGTCCAGAGTGCCCAGTCCAGAGATTTGTTTCCCGGTTTGATCGTAGGCAGTAGAAACAAACTTTTTTCGGGATTATCTGCCCAGGGTTCATTGCTGAGTTCATACAAGACATTATCAAAATCATTCAACTCTGTTGCGATTTTCCGAATCAATTCCTGCTGAAAAAAGACGACCCGCTCATTTTTCAGGGTATTAAAATCTTCGCGCTTCAGGCTACCCAGTTCATTGATATTATTCCCGGGATTGAAGGGATGTCGGGTCCAATAGTCATCTTTATACGTGGCACAAAACAGCGAAACCTCCACAATGATTCCTCGCTTTTCAGCTTCTCCTACAAACCCCCGCAATCGCTCAAAATAGGCAGGATTCCAGGCCGAAAGATCCACTTTCCCTTCTCCCTGAAACAACCCCGGTTCTGCCAGTCGCTTCCAGGGCGAAATATAATCTCCTACCGCCGGACTCAGGTTATTGTGTTCGATGGCAAAACTGCCTGGTATTTCGACATAACTCCCCGTAAGGATTCGGGTATAGTTCATCCCGGCTAACTCCTGACTCCTCAGATAAGTTTTGTAATCAAAAGCCGCGTTGATCACCGATCCATAATGCTCCGCTGAGCTGATCAGTACTGTCGGCTTACCTTGATACACAAAATAATGGGGATTGTCCGGGTGCAGAGCTATGGGCTGAGCTGTAGCCAGCAGGCAACCCAGGACCAGGCAACACGTCAATAGGTTTTTCATTCTGTGTGAAGTTATATTGGGAAACTGAATCCAAGGCTCAGCCAATCGATTGAAACAGCACATGTTTCCTCACCACTATCTCTGCATGTTGCGGAAACATTATTTCAAGCACTCATAGATAATAAATTTTGGGGTTTCGGCAATTACTTTCACCAATTTAAACAGGCGAGCGAGATGCGTTTTGTAATTGAGGTGCCGATTCCCGACCAGGCGAAAGTGGCCACCTGTTTTAAGCACCCGAACAGATTCTGTAAACAGGCTGATCGCGACTTCGATATTGTTTTCATGCTCGAAGTGAAAAGGCGGGTTCGTAACGATGAGATCAAAAAATTGATTTTCAAAATCATCAAGGGTATCATTCGTGTAGAAGAATGTCCGTTCGTCGGTGAGGTTGAGTTTTGCGGATTCCACGGCCAGAAACGCATCATCGAGCACATGAATTTCAGTTTCAGGGGAGGCTTGTCGAATTGCATATGCCAACACGCCATTTCCCGCAGCGAGGTCCAGGACACACTTATCAGTATCTGCTATTCGCAGGTTGTCCATGAGCAGTCGCGTAGCCGGATCTACTTTATTGGCAGAAAATACGCCTGGATATTGTTGCAGGGAAATGTCTTCAGAGAATGCAACCTGTGTAAGCGGGTCCATTTCCTCAACTTCTTTTTTCCCTTTCAAAATAAGGAGTCGGGATTTTTTCCAGGCCCTGCTTTGTTCCACCGACTCAAAATAGGTACCTGCTACTTCGAGCATTTGCGCGCTGAAATGACGCGTCATAAAGGAACAAATCACTTCACCG
>CAYGTH010000819.1:0-2848 GCA_964352745.1 uncultured Bacteroidia bacterium | reverse complement strand
CCATTCATACACATCATCTCCTCTGACACCACAGTGTAAGAAGTTCCAGCATTTAATCCCCGGTAAAAGGCGATAACTTGATTTCCCGTAATAATGGAGTAATCGGCTACTGCAGGAAAAGCATCATCTTTTCCAATAACTACAATTTTGTGATTACTGAGCTGTGAAGATGCAACCGCTGCTTGGTCACTAAGTGCATTGATCATATTCTGAACAATATTATAGGCATTCAGCACGCTCCAATCACTTACGTATTTTGAACCATAAACAGTAGGGCCATCTGGAATTTTCAAAATTTTGTCATAAGATTTTCTTTCATCTGCTGAACCAAGATTATCTGGCAATTTAACGCCTCTTTTAAGATCCATCGGTTGAATAACCCAAACTTGATGAGCTGAGCTATTGCCTGGAAGGGCTTTCAATTGGTTGCTTTGATTACTGAGTACACTACTATTCGAAGTATTAGAAATCGTATAGGCATTTAGGCCGTGGACACCACTATTTGCAACACTAAAGTTCCACAGGCGAGTAGGGTCATTGTTCTTAGAAAGGAGAACAGGTGTACCCTGGTTTAAATCAAGGGATTTATACAAACCCGTTTGCTTGTTGAGAAGTCTATATCTACCATCGTTTAGTTTTTCAGTAGTCCATAGGAATTCATCAAATCCTCCAGTTTGAGGGATAGCAGACAAAACGACTTCTCCTTCTTGATTCACCTTTAGCCCAAGGTTCGTCTCGTCCAATGAAGCCTTGTTTTGGATCACAAACCAGATTCCTGGGTCAATTGCACTTGGGCTTGCAGAAATCATGGTAGGTGTAAAAACAGACCATGTTTTGTTTGCTCGATTTATCCTGCGGTATTTACCGTCTACAGATAAGATGGTAAGCTCAGTTCCAGTATCTTTTTCGTCAGACAATATCAACTCGCATTGGTCAGCAATCTTTTCGCCTTGTTGCAAATCAGGATAAAGAATCCAAAGGGTCTTGTCAGCCTTCACGATGTAGCTTACCCCTCCCAAAGTGACAATCTGGTTGATGTCCTCCCATGAATTTGGAGTTCCCAGATACCGCTTAAATGCTCCATCGGTTTTATTGACCATGAGCAAATGGCCGTTCTCATTTCGAAGAACTCCGGCATTCGCCCCAATCTTTACCCCGCTGGTCTTTAGCAAAACATCTCTGTTTGCCTTCAGCTGGTAGCCCGTTCCATTAACCGTGATATCTTGTAGAGTTTCTTTAAACTGCTCGCTCGTTAAGTCAAAAGCAATGATTCCTCCTCCATCTTGCTTGGTGCATTGAATCATCGGAAACTCCTTCAAATCGTATGTGATATCGATTAACGTAGGAGGATTGGAGCCTACTTTTCGAGGAGTGCCTGCTTCTATTTTATACAGATAGTTATCTGCTTTCAATTCAAAAGTTGATGTTGGGTACCCTGCCAAGTTGGTATTTAACGTTTTCGGTAAGGTTGGATTTTGACAATAGATCGGGCTAAGCAACCACAGCAGCATAGACCAAACACAAACAATTTGTAGCTTTTTCATATTTCAAGAGATGATATAAGTCGCTTGCCTACTCTGAGGTGGATTTTCGGCTTCCTCCTGTTCCAGAAATGAATTATTCCATTCAAGATTTTCCCTTTTATCTTTATATAAGATTCAGACGTAACCCGGTAGAAATGGAACTACTACAAAGATGAATGGTAAGGACTGGCTCTTTAAGAGCAAAAAAGCCTGTTTTGATAATTAGGTATTTTTACCTGCATGAATTAATCAATATATCGTACTACCTCCCCCCCGTTATCAAAAAGCACAGACACTCCCACCTCAAGAGATCATATCATGACTAAACCGACCATCTGTCGAAGATTTTCTGCAACCGCGAAACTCATTGATGGGTTTCGCGGTTCTTTTTTACGATGTTTAAAACTTGTCTAGCTCTTGCTCATTTCATTCACGTCACATCACCTCAGATGAATAAATTTACCGTATACCTGCTCAGCCTTCTGCTGGCTGCCCCACTCATACTTCCAGCCCAAAGAAAAAAGAAGGCTGATGCCGAACCCGAAGAAGAACCCACCTCCCTGGTGAATTCTTCTATCGTGTCTGGTCTTTCCTTTAGATCTGTTGGCCCTGCGATCACTTCCGGCAGAATCTCCGATTTCGCGATCAATCCTAACAGACCTTCTGAATACTACGTCGCCGCATCTGCCGGCGGTGTCTGGAAGACCGTTAACAGCGGTACGACCTACGATCCCATCTTTGATGGCGAAGGCTCCTATTCTATCGCTTGTGTAGAATTAGCCCCCAGCAATCCTCACGTCGTGTGGGTAGGCACAGGCGAAAACAACGCCCAGCGATCCGTCGATTACGGAGACGGCGTCTACAAATCTATGGATGGCGGAAAGTCCTGGAAAAATATGGGCCTGAAGACCTCCGAACATATCGGAAACATCGTCATCCATCCAGATGATGAGAACACCGTCTGGGTCGCAGCTCAGGGACCGCTCTGGAGCAGCGGCGGCGAGCGCGGAATCTTCAAAACCACCGACGGTGGCGAAACCTGGAAGCAGGTGCTTGAAATCTCGGAACACACCGGCGTCAACGAAATCGTCATGGATCCTCGCAACCCGGATGTCCTCTATGCCAGTTCCTGGCAACGGGCCAGAAAGGTCTGGACCTTTATCGGCGGTGGACCAGAATCGACCATCTACAAGTCCATCGATGGCGGGGACACCTGGAACAAGTCCGATTCCGGACTTCCTGGAGGAGACAAAGGCCGTATCGGCCTCACCATCTCGCCAGTCAATCCGGACATCGTCTATGCCATCGTAGATGCCACGCCAGAC
>CAYGTH010000818.1:0-2851 GCA_964352745.1 uncultured Bacteroidia bacterium | reverse complement strand
GACGCAAGTGCGTGGAGAGTAAAAAGGTGTATTTATTTTTTAGTCATTACTAAGCGGATAGATTTAAGTATAAAGATGAAAGACTATATCTATTTGATAATCAGCAAGATTCAGTCTAAATACTCATTACTTAAATCTGTCCATCTACTTACCGTCTATCATCTCCCTACTATTACCTACATGAAACATTTATCCTTCATACGCAGCTGCTACCTGATGATGGTGTGCCTGCTGATCGCATGTTCTACCGAAAAAAAACAACTGCCGGAGTTGACCTATACAGGGGAAGAGCCTCGGGTACAGGATCCCCTGAGTCCTGAAGATTCCCGCCAGCATATACAGGTGCCGGATGGCTTTGAAGCGGTTCTCTATGCTGCCGAGCCCAATATTATCAACCCGATTGCATTTGCATGGGACGAGCGGGGTCGACTCTGGGTCGTGCAGTCGCAGGACTATCCGCATGGATTGGAGAATGACGTGGGAGGCGACAGAATTACGATTTGCGAAGACACGGATAAGGACGGAAAAGCGGATACATTCACAGATTTCGCTACCGAACAAAGCCTGAGCACCGGTATTGTGATTGTGAAGGGCGGGGCTATAGTCGCGCAGGCACCTGACATGTATTTTCTTGAAGATACCGATGGTGATGACAAAATGGACAAGCGAACGCTGCTATTTGGGGGATTTGGAACCTTTGACACCCACGCAGGCCCCGCCAATCTCAAATACGGGCCGGATAATCATATCTGGGGCTCGGTCGGCTATTCGGGATTTGAAGAAAAATTCAATGGCGAGCAGGTGAACTTTACCCGTGGCGTTTTCAAATTCAGCCGGGATGGGCAGTCATTTGAGCCGATTGGTCAGTTTAACAACAATACCTGGGGCCTGGGCATTACACAAGACTTTGAAATATTTGGGTCCACAGCCAATAACAACCATTGCTGTTATGTCGGGATTCCGTTGCGTCATTATGCGCACTTGAGCAAATTGCCGAGTTGGGCGATTAGTTCGGATTTCATTCAAGGGCACTATGAAATTACTTCCCCCAATCCCGTTCCGCTCCAGCAAGTGGACGTGCGGGGCGGATATACCGCAGCTGCCGGCGCCAATTTTTATACCGCAGACAATTATCCGGAAGCCTACCGGGATCAAATGTATGTCAATGAACCTACCGGTCATGTCGTTCACATTGCGCGGATCGTAGCAGAGGGAGCGGGATACCGGGAAGAAGATGGCGGTAATATTTTTGGCAGTACAGATTCCTGGACGGCCCCCGTATATACCGAGACCGGCCCGGATGGGAATTTGTGGATCGCGGATTGGTACAACCCGGTTATTCAGCACAATCCCGACAAGCGTGGAATGGACAATCAGATCTGGAATGCGGATAAAGGACCGGGAAATGCACATCTCAACGCATTACGCGACAAGGGACATGGTCGCATTTACATCCTCAAGCATAAAAACGGCAAGCCAGCAGCTATCGAATCACTCAATCCGGCTGATCCCCAAGGATTGATAGAAGGACTCCAGAGTACGAATATGTTTTGGCGAACTACCGCTCAGCGCCTGATTGTAGAAAACCAGCTAAGGGACCTTAGTCCTGACCTGATCGAACTGGCAGGCACGGATGGAGTAGGAGCCATGCATGCCTTATGGACGCTTCAGGGCCTTGATGCGCTGGAGAACTCATCAGCAGCAGCGAATCAGGTTGCAATAGCTGCTTTATCCAGTGCATCAGCTGCTGTCAAAAAAGCCGGGCTTGCCCTGATTCCGGAAACGGAAGCGGGCAGTCAGCTGTTGATTTCCTCCTCTTTGCTCTCAGATGACAATTTGCACGTTCGCCTGGCAGCTCTCCTTCGCGCCAGTGAATTGCCGGAAACGGAAGCCTTGTATCAGGCAATGGAAGCGCTTCGGTCAGACGAGGTAAACCGCAATGACCAATGGCTCAAAGCGGCGCTTAAGATTTATTTCCGCGAGCAGAATTATGAGGATATTGAGCAGAAGGATGTGGTCATGCTAATCCCTTCTGCTGAGGAGTCGGAGACGGAATGGCGCTATACGGAAAGAGAGCCAGCCGAGAACTGGGTTCATCCAGATTTCAAGGACGCCAGCTGGAAAACAGGAATTGCTCCTTTTGGGGAAACGGACCGAGGGCCGAAAGCTAAAACGGCCTGGACTACCGAAGATATTTGGATCCGCAAGGGGGTGAGCCTCGACGCAGCAATCGACGAACCTGTACTTAAAGTCGGGTATGAAGGCGAATATGAAGTCTATGTAAATGGGAAACTGCTACATGCCGGTCAGGGGAATGCCCGTAAATACAAGCTTATTCGACTTGATGCGGCAGAGGTGGGACGGCTGTTTCAAGCAGGCGAAAATGTGATTGCGGTTCATTGCCACAGTGGTGGGGATCGAAAAGCGATTGATGTGGGAATCGGGAAAGTCGGTGAATTTGAGGCAGATCGGGTACTCACGCTCAATACGGTGCCCTCAAAGATGGCCTATGACAAGACCGTACTTCATGCAATGGCAGGGGAGCAGGTTGAAATTGTGCTGAATAACCTTGATGAAATGCCGCATAATTTGGTATTGATCGAAACGGGAAACCTGGAAGCATTTGGGAATTTGGTAGATGAATTCCTGAAAAGCCCGGATGCTGCCAACATGGAATATGTACCCAGGTCGCGCTACGTTCTCGGTGCTACGGAAATGATCGATCCCGGAGAGCAGGGAATCATTCGCTTGCAAATGCCCGACAAGGCAGGAACTTATCCCTTCGTCTGTACTTTCCCCGGTCATTGGCGGATCATGCAAGGCGTAATAGAAGTGAGTGCCCGCGGTACCT
>CAYGTH010000817.1:0-2851 GCA_964352745.1 uncultured Bacteroidia bacterium | reverse complement strand
TTTTTTTGAGGTAAAATTCAGATACAGTCACGACGATACCGGGCGCACTGAGAGCTCAGGCACAGATACTCAGACTGGAATGAGACGAAAGGCGGGCGGGGCTCGTGGCAACTCACAGAGCAGTTTCATGTTGCCTTTTTGACAGTGAGGACATTGATCGATATCGAAGCCTGTTGCGGCTTTGAGGAGTTGTTTCCAGTCAAGCTCAGGGACTTCAGGGGGAGGTTCCTGACCGAGGGTTTGGCGGGCCTGGCCCAGGGCTTTTCTCTTCTGATTACTTGTCAGAAATGATTATTTTCCTATTTTTCGTTTACACACGATCCATCTAACAAGGAATTTATGAGTTCTCATTCCGAAAATACAAAAATGACCCGGCGACAAGTCCTGGGAAGAGTTGCAGGCTTTGGGCTGCTAGGCATGGGCTTCGGTCAGGCTTGGGCCAATATATCGTCACCCCCGAAAATTCCCGTCATAGAATGGAACGCTCATATATTTAGTCCGGATACCGCCAAATATCCCATTCACCCCAAAGCCACTTATACTCCTGATGTATCTGTACATCCTGCCGATGCCCTGGCGGCCTACCTGAAGCGGCTTGACGAAGAAGGGATCGACAGGGCAGTAATCGTACACCCTGAGCCTTACGGTGATGACCACAGGTTAATCGTCGATTGCCTGAACCGTGAGCCCCAAAGGCTACGCGGTACCAGTCTGTTTTATCCAAAAGATCCCGATGCTCCCCAAAAATTGGAGTCTTTGGTCAAACAAGTGCCTCACATCGTTTCCACAAGGTTTCATGCCCATCGTGGAAAAGAGACCTATATCGACAGCTTCGCAGATCAAGGCGCCAGGGCCCTATGGAAGAAAGCCGTTGATCTTGACCTGGTTGTAGAATTGCATATCGGCCCTAGTTATGCCGCCCAGGCAGGGAAATTGATCAAGGAGTTTACTGGCTGTAAAGTACTTATCGATCATTTGGCCGAACCCCATCTGGGATCGGCGGTCGAATTTGCCGATGTATTGGATTTGGCAAAATACCCTAATGTATATATGAAATTATCAGGTATCGGTCATTTTGCGAAAGACGCGCCGCATTATGAAAGCGCAATGCCATTTACCAGCCGCGTCATTCGTGAGTTTGGTGTCGATCGAATGGTATGGGGCAGTGGTTCCCCCAAAACGGTTGATATCCATATGGCCGGCTATTCCGCATCTGATCGGGCGAAAGTAAAAGGCGGGAACATTCAGCAACTGCTGGGGTGGGTTTAAATGTTGCCATTTCCGCAGTGGAGACATTGACGGATAGCTAAGACCATCGTTTGGGACAGGAAATTAGCGTTCCAAACAGGGGCTAAGCCGGTTGTGTCTTTGGGGTTTGTTTCCAGTAAGACTTAGGAACTACTTCCGGCGGTTTTTGTCCGGGCCTGCAATCACACAAGCTACTTCCTTTGAGGACAGGCACGATACATTTATCCTTATTGGAGGCTAGCCCCCATATGCGAGCTGTTGTGCGCTCATGAAGAAAAATATAATCACCGAGTAACCAGTTTAAATCCAATATTTCGGCCCATTGAGCTTTAACAATTAATGGACTAGAAGCTATCTTAACAAGAAATTTAAAAGATTATACAAACTCGGAAATAGCAGTTTTCACTCTAGAAAACTATTTAAAATCAAAAGAAGAAAACTAGGGCTAATAACTAAGGCCTCATGCGGTCCGTAGGGCCTAGCAATGAGGCTTCCGATGTATCGGAATTGAACGCATGCCTGTTATGGGGATTGCAATGAGTTGATGTGTTTTTTTGAGAAAACCCGGAAGGGGATCGTGGAGGATTTCTGGGTGTCCTCTTCCCCTGAGGCTTATTTCGATTCCTCCATTGCCTGCAGTACCTGTTCTGGCTTCAGATTCCGCATACAAGCAAAATGACCTTTGGGGCACTGATCAAATCCGATTTTAGAACAAGGACGGCAGGAGAGGCCTTTGACTTCAAGGGTTTTGTGAGGGCTTTGATAAGGCGTCATGCCGAATTCAGGAACCGTATTGCCCCATAGGGAATAGATGTCCATCCCAAATGCAGCAGCGATGTGCATGAATCCGGTATCATGGCTCAGAACCGCCTGGCATCTTTTCATCAAAGCCGCAGCCGTGAGCAGGGGATAAGTCCCCACAGCATCGAGCAAGGGGATGTCAACGGATTCTTTGATCAACTTCGCTTCTTCGATCGCATCCGGCCCGCCCAGCAGGACGACAGGCTTTCCGTAGGATTGGATGAAGGTTACAAAGTATTCCGGAATCCAACGCTTGGTAGCATAAGTAGCTCCCAATACGATAGCCAAAGGCGGGCCTTGCCGGGAGATTTGACTCTCCGCCCAAATCGCATCTGCCTTCGCCTCGATTTCTGGCGATAAGAAAAAATCCAGGCCTTTTCCATCCGGCTGGATTCCCAATGGCCGGAGCGTAGCCAGGTACCGATCTACAATATGCGGGATCGTCAGGGAATGCGCTTTGAGGTGAACCATGCGAAATTTCCGCAGGTTTTGCTTGTCAAAAGAGCTGCTGGGACGTCTGAGTGCCCACTTAATGCGAAGGGTTCTGAGATTGTGGTGCAGGTCAAGAATGTGATCAAAATTTGCAACTTTCAGCACCTGAATAAGGCTTTTCCAATTATCCGATGTCAATAAGTGAAGATGATCGATGTAGGGATTGTGCTGCAAAATGGGAGCAAATCCGGCTTTTGTCAGGTAATGAACCTCTACTTCAGGATGTGCCAACTTGAGACTCCGAATCACGGGCGAAGTCAGCACAATATCTCCAATGGAGCTAAACCGGATAATCAATACCTTTTTCATA
>CAYGTH010000816.1:0-2858 GCA_964352745.1 uncultured Bacteroidia bacterium | reverse complement strand
GACCGCATCAGACTTAGTAACCTGCAAAAGAAAAATATCCAACTTTCTATTACTGATAAATTCACTCACCGCGAAAGTAGTGGAACCCGGATATTGATTAAAATCCCCCTTTAATTATTCCTGACTATGGAGAAATTACGCACTGTGATCATAGAAGATGAATCCAAGACAGCGAGGCGATTGGAAAAGCTACTCGCCGACCATTGCCCGGAAGTAGAAATACTCGCTACCTGCCCGACCGGCATAGCCGGAATTTCTTCGATCAACCTTCTTTCGCCTGATCTGTTATTTCTTGACATCGAGCTACCAGATATGGATGGATTTGAGGTATTGAAACAGCTCCGCCATCGTGATTTTTCATTAATTTTTACTACTGCACACGACAAATACGCGACAAGGGCCTTTGAGGTAAGTGCCATCCATTATTTACTAAAGCCCATTGACAACGAAAAATTACGTACTGCAGTAGCTCGGGTCAAGGAGCAAGCAAAAGATAGCCTACCTGATCGTATTGAGAATCTCCTTTCCAACTACGGGAAAGAAGTGTCGGATCGGCAATTGATTTTGGAACATGGAGGCAACATTTTTGCCGTACCGATTCGGCACATCATTCACTGTGAAACGAGTCGTGAGAAAAAGAATAATCTTTGCTTACATGTAGATCCCGGACACTATCATAAAACCCAGATCATAGTTCGCGATACGCTCGGGCGAATGCAGGAAAAATTGATCCCTCATGGCTTTATGCGAGTTCATAGTTCCCACCTGATCAATCTGAACTACCTACAAGCCTATCATACATTTGGTGGGGCGACACAAGGCGAAGGGGGGCATATTGTACTCTCCAACCATGAACAAATCCCGGTAAGCAGAAGCAAGCGAGAAGAATTAGTTGCATTTCTGCGATGTCAGGAATAACCTTCCCCAACATCATTCAGTGCATTCCGACCTGACAGGCAACAAGTTCACTACACAAATTCCATCGGCGCCAGATTTGTATCCGGTTATAAAAGCCAGCTAATCACCTATCTGAGAATCCCATTTTTTCAGGGATTTCTCCCGGCAAACCGGGAATACTCCCATTCGTTTTGACAGACTATTGCGATTTTCTAAAATGAACTCATTCGTTTCATACATGTCTGCATACACCGCATGCCAGGCATTGTAGCGAAACGATATTATATTTCATTCACCATTAATTTATCTCATGAAAAAGCTATTCTTTCTCACATTGTGCTTTTGGGTCCAGGTCAGTCTTGCCCAGGTTCCTGAGGTGTTTTCCTATCAGGCAGTAGCCCGTGATTCAAGTGGCATTTGCATCGCCGATCAATCGATTTCCCTTCGTATCAGTATCCTGGACTCATTCGCAAATGGAAATGTTCTCTACAGGGAATTGCAGTCAGCCACAACCAATGCTCAGGGATTATTTTCTATTGAAATAGGCCGAGGTACCGCACTTGCCGGTACCCTGGCAGATAGCATCAAAAAAATCCCCTGGATGGAAGCCTCAAAGTATTTGCAAGTAGAAATAGACCCACAAGGAGGCGGGCTCTATGAACTGGTAGGAATTACCGAATTACTGAGTGTTCCGTATGCGCTCAATGCAAAAAATGTTGCGGGTGAACCCGTGGGTACGGTAAAAATGTTTTGGAATGCGGGTGGTATCCTGGGCATTCCCGCTGACTGGATGGTATTAGACGGTTCAGAAGTAGATGATGAAGATTCACCACTGGATGGCATTACCTTGCCCAATATGATAAACCGATATGCAATTGGCGCACAGGGAAATCTCGGCACAAATGTTCTGGGAAATCAAAACCATAGAATTAACATCAACCATAGCCATACTGTCACCGCACATAATCATTCGATCTCTGGCCATACCCACGGCCCAGGGTCTTTGCGATTCAGAACTGCCTCATTAACTGGAACCGGAAACGCTAAACATCTATATTTTTTTAAATCAAACGGTCTCAGTACGCCGGTAATCAGAACTGTAGGAGTTGACCGGGATGGAGGCACTGATGGAATCGATATTGTCGATTCACAATTAAATGAAGTCTATTATACTGACGATGCAGGATCAATCGGGGCGACTGCATCTGGTGGTAATGGTAGTACAGGTAGTTCATCACCAGGAACCAATAGCCAACTATCCGCAAGTCAATCTATTCAACCAGAGAGTATCGGATTCATCTATATTATTAAAATAAAGTAAGCATCGTCCCTCGTAGAAATGCTTTTAACACGTTACAATATGAAATCTCTCATCTTAATTATCGCTGCTGTTTTTGTTAGTATTGATATTCACTCTCAACATATTCAAATGCAACAATTAGGCGCCTTTGGCGGAATCCTGGAATCTTCCGGAAGTTCTTTCTCTCTAATACATAGTATGGGGGCTATTGCAGGCACAACGATTTTGGAAGGAAACAGTCGGCTTGACCAAGGTATGTTTCTCGCCTGTGACATCTCTTGTGACGGCTTCAAGGTTAGCATAAGTGGTACTGATGAAGACCTCATACCCAAGATTAGCATATATCCCAATCCCACAGACGGCCTGCTTTACCTGGACGGGAAAGATCACCTTATCCAACGATTTGAAGTCTACACATATACTGGTCAAAGGCTATCTTATGGAGCATTGACAGGTAAACTCATCACTCTCGAAGATTTTCCCAAGGGAATATATTTGATTCGCATCTTTGGCAATAAAAATGAATTAAGCCTTGAAGCAAAAATTGTGAAACAATAAACCTCCCTCTCAAAAAACACATAAGCCACCACCGAAAATTCGGTGGTGGCTTAATTAGTGTATATCAATCATCCCATCAGGATCATTCTTCTTCATTCACTAA
>CAYGTH010000815.1:0-2858 GCA_964352745.1 uncultured Bacteroidia bacterium | reverse complement strand
CCTTTTGTCAATACGCCGGATGAGACGGGAGAGACTAAGCTGGAAAAGCACAAGGCCATGGTTCGATACATGGACAAGCTGACGGGAAGGATTGTCAAAGCGGTAGAGGATGCAGGCGTTCGGGAACATACGCTTATCGTCTGGACAACAGATAATGGTACTACGGGGCAGGTTACCGGAAACATTGAAGGGCATCCGGTCAAAGGAGCTAAAATGCGGACGAATGAGGCCGGTACTGCTATGCCCTTTATTGTCAGTTGGCCCCGGCAAGGGTATGGCAAGGTGGTTTCAGATGCCTTAATTGATTTTACAGATTTGCTGCCCACTTTTGTTGATCTGGCAGGGGGCACGATGGATTCCACGCTGATGGTAGATGGACATTCCTTTGGGCAGGTGTTGCGCGATCCTTCCCGGGATTCGCAGCGGGAATGGATTCTGAGTATGGGCGGTGGGAATAATGCTCAATTGACCGAGATGGGCGTTGAGAATCAGTATGTCTTTCGCGACCGGGTCTTGCGAAATAAGCGATACAAACTCTACGTTGATACCCGTCGTCAGCCCGAAAAATTCTTTGACCTGCTTATTGATCCTTATGAGCGGGAAAATCTGATAGTCGATCTGAGCGATCCGAAACAGCAACAGAATTTTGAGCAACTGAGTGCGGTTATTTCCACTTTTCCCGATCGAGATAATGACCCTCAGTATCGTTCTAATCCTCCCCAGGCCTGGGATGTGGAAATTACGGCGAAGGCAGGAGAGTGGAAGATTAAGTAGGAGGCATCCTCAAAATCGAACGATCCCACTCTTCAACTTTCCTGAACAAGGATAGACGATTGAATTCCAATCGAAGCGTTGGTTTGTTTGAGGGTTAGCGCGTTAGCAATCATCTGAGGCCGACTCCACTCTTCCCTCTTTCGTCTAATATCTTCCTTCTACAATCTTCCCCTACATATACAGCGGCAAAATCATCCGTACCTGCGTCCCGCAGACCTTTCCATCCTCATCCTTCAATTCTTCAATGTCGAGCGAATGCGTGGTATTGGTCATGTCTGCGAATAGTTTCAGCCGATCTTTGGTGATTTCCATGCCTTTGGAAACATGGTCATTGGGGCGGTCAGCCTTTTTGATTGTACTGGCTGCTATACCGATTCCATTGTCCTGAATAAGTACCTGCAAATGATCCTCGTCAACGATGGAAATATGAACCTTCACTTTGCCGTCTCCCTCCAGGGGCATGATGCCGTGTTTGATGGAGTTTTCAACGAAAGGCTGCAAAATCATAGGGGGCAATAGTGTATTGTGTTGATCTACATCAACATCTACCACGACCTCATATTCGATTTTATCGTGGAAACGCATTTTTTCCAGCGAGAGATAGAGGCCCAGGCGTTCGACCTCCTCCCCAAGAGAAATGAATTCACTTTTGGTGCTTTCCAGGTTTTTACGAATCAGTCGTGCAAAGCTGGACAGGAATTTATTGGCGGAAATTTTGTCCTGGCGATGAATGTAATACTGGATAGATTGGAGGGCATTGAAGGTGAAATGCGGATTCATCATCGCATACAGCGCCTGGTGTTCGAGCGTGAGTTTTTCGGCTTTGTTTTGCATCATTTGCTCTCTTTCCCGCTGACGGCGACGATTGGTTACCGCCCGATAGAAGGCATACGCGATGCCGAGGAATACCAAAAACAGTAAGCCCCGAAACCACCAGGTCTGATAATAGGGTCTTCGAATAGTGAAGGTAAATTGAGCAGGATTTTGCTCATCCCATTTACTGGATTCTTTTTTGGCAATCACCTCAAAAGTGTAGGTGCCGGGAATGAGATTTCCAATGGAGAAGGTGGTTTGTCGGGTAGATTTAATCTCGTTCCAGGGTTTTTCGTCAGCCGCTATGAGCCGGTGTTTGTATTCGATTTGTTGAGGACTATTGAGGCTGATGCCGATAAATCTAAAGGAGATGCTGTTTTCCGTATGAGGGAGGCTAAGATTGGCGGGAAGTCCGGTTTTACGGTCAATCACATAGCCAAGCTCTTTCCAACTCGTGTCCTGAGAGGCCTGAACATCCGTGATATAGATGCCAGGTTTGAGGACGATAGCCTTTCGTTCAGTACCGGCGGGTTTTCGAATGGCACCTTCAGCAGTTCCCAGCCATACATTCCCCTCGGCATCTACAAAGGCTGCATTGGCATTACACTCCATACTGGGCAGTCCATCCTTTTGGGTATAGTGTTCAAAAACAGGTTGGGTCTCATAGGAAAAGGCATCCAAATCCATGCGATACGCCCCATTTTCTGTTCCAATCCAAAGGTAAGTAGCTGAAGGAGTGGGTTCCATGGCAAAAGAAACGACAACTTCAGCTCCATCAGCTCCACTTATTCTGATATAGTGAAAGGAGTCCGTTTCAGGGTTATAGCTGGTGAGGCCTTTAGAGCTGGCAATCCAGATACGCCCTTTGGGGTCTTCGAGGAAACTAATGATATTATCTCCTATGTTTCCAGGCCCGCCGCTATGGTGCTTAAAGGTACCTGCGTCCCAAATGGTCAGCCGTTTGGAGGTTCCGATCCACATGCGGTTATCAGTATCTTCCATTAGAATAAATACCGCCTCATCCGACAGGCTGTCCTGGAGCCCGACAGGCTCGAAAAGTCCCTCCTTTTGTCGATAAACGCCCTGGTCCGTTGCTACCCAGATTTGGCCGAGGTGATCTTCTGTTACGCAATACGTTGCTGCTGAGATCAGGCCGGATTCAGGGCCAAATTGGGTATAGGTCCGCCCGTTATAACGTGTGATACCTCCGGAGTAGAAACAGAACCAGAAATTACCCGCACGATCTTCATAACTGTAGCTAATGTCATTGC
>CAYGTH010000814.1:0-2861 GCA_964352745.1 uncultured Bacteroidia bacterium | reverse complement strand
ATCCTCCTCCACCGCCGCCACCTCCGCCGCGCTCTTCGCGTGGTCGTGCTTCATTCACTTTCAGTCTTCTGCCGTCTACGTCGTGGTCGTTAAGCGCTGAAATAGCAGATTGCCCTTCTTCGTTTTCTGCCATTTCGACAAATCCAAATCCTCTAGAACGTCCGGTATCCCGGTCCGTAATGATTTTACATGATGTTACTTCTCCGTATTCGGAAAATAGTCCAATAAGATCTTCCTCCGTCATGGAGAATGAAATGTTACCTACATAAATGTTCATACAAAAAAAATTAAGTAAGAGAAACGTCTTTGCAAAACAAGCTGGAAGTAGTGAGGTTGGTGGTTATCCATTAATAAAGAAGGGTATATCAATTTTACCATCCTCGCAAAACTTTCCAAGTAGCTGGAATGCTCAGACTTTCGGCAAGATAGGTAATTATCCACAAAATGTATAAAAGTGTCATATTTTTTTCCTCTCAACTGTCAAATAATGCAGTTAAAGCAGGAAAAGCCTCAAAATCAATCGATTAATTCTCATTTTTCTTCCTTTTAAACGGGTAAGTATTCGCATAAAACCAAAGAGGCGAAGCTGCTTCTCAAGGTGTATTCGGGCAATTCTTATTATCTTCGTTCCATGAAACAAGGCCTACTCTTTATCTTCCTGCTCATTCTCTTTGGATGTAATGATGGCAATCGGAAATTGGTTGAAAACGCTCCGCTAATTTCCCAGTCGTATGTAGATGATACGGGTCGGCAGATTCAATTGCCACGCGCACCTGAAAAAATCATTTCCATTGCCCCTAATATTACCGAGATGATTTTTGCAATTGGAGGGGGGGATAAGCTGGTTGGCCGGTCTCAAGCCTGCGACTATCCAGCAGAGGTACTTGATGTTCCTGAAATCATCACCTATCCCCAGCTGGACCTTGAACAGTTAAAGGTGAGCGGAGGCGAACTCATCATTACAACTGACGAAATTTTTACTGAAGATGCAGTCGCCCGATTAGCAAAGCTCAACCTTCCCATTTACCTCCAGTCTTATCATACGCTTGCTGATGTAAACCGATGCCTTAGGGATTTGGGGACTTTGCTCGGTCGGGAGGGGAAGGCAGATGCACTTGCTGATTCTCTTGAGATTCTCGAACAACGAATAGTGGCTGAAACAGAAAATCAAATCAAATACAAAACGATGATTTTGGTGAGCAGTGATCCGCTTAAGGTAGTCGGTGGTGCTGGTTTCCTGAATGAAATCATCCAAAAAGCAGGGGGGAAAAATGTTTTTGAGGCAACAGAAGAGGAGTATCCCGTTATGACGGTAGAGGCCATTTTAGCCGCCCAGCCTGAATACATCATAATTCCCGCCAAAGACGAGCAGCTCTATGGAGAATTACTGTCTCAATATCCCATGCTAACCAATACCCCAGCGGATTACAATAAACAAGTATTTATTGTGGATCCCGACCTCTTTTACCGTCCCGGCCCCCGAATGATTCAGGGCTTGTTGGAGTTGACTCATATTCTACATAACCAACTCAATCCCCAACAGTTCCTGAATGCAGACTAAGCATGTCATTGCCATTGTTTTGCTACTTTTCAGTCTCCTGACCATCAGTATTGCAGGGTTGATGACAGGGACTATGGAGATTAGTTTTTCAGAAATGCTTCATTCACTGGGCCCTGGCGAATCTTCGGATCAGCAGGCAATGGTCATTTGGGAGTTGAGAGTACCGCGTCTCTTGCTGGCGCTAATTACGGGTGCTGTACTGGCGCTTAGCGGCTTTTATATGCAAGCCCTCATCAAAAACCCGCTTGCAGATCCCTATATCATGGGAATCACCGCTGGTGCTGGCTTTGGAGTTAACTTAATTATCCTGGGGCTAATTCCCATTACTACTTTTTCCATCTTCACCTATCCCCTATTTGCCGCAATTGGTGCCACCGCAAGTCTGGTATTATTGCTTGCCCTGGGATTTAGGAGTTTTTTTGAAGACAATGCGAAATTACTCATTGCCGGGGTAGCAGTCGCTTCTATTTTTACTGCGCTTACCGGATTTATGATTTTCAGGTTCGCGGATAGCGACCAGGTGAGAAGGTTGGTATTTTGGACATTCGGGAGCTTTGGAAAAGCCAGTTGGGAAGCCGTCTCTGTGAGCGCAGTAATGCTGCTCTTGGCGGCCGTTTTTGGAATGGTGTATGCACGCAAAATGGATCTCCTACTCCTGGGCGACACTCAGGCAAGGAGTCTGGGCATGCGGACGAGTCAGGTCAAGATCACCCTCTTACTGGTTACCTCTATTGCTGTAGGGGGAACAGTTGCCTTTACAGGTCCCATTGGGTTTATTGGCATGATGATCCCGCACTTCAGTCGGGCAATATTTGGAAGCAATCATCGTCCTAATATGATTATGGGAGCCTTAATTGGAGGAGGCTATCTCGCTGCATGCGATGTGCTGAGTCGATGGCTTCTTCCTCCTGGCGGTTTGCCGATCGGAATTGTTACCTCGATCCTCGGCGTGCCGTTTTTTCTGTATATATTATTTTCGGGTAAAAACTATCTCTGATTGTCGGATGTGTGGCATACATGAAAGATTATTATCACATACTGGGAGTTCACGAATCAAGTAGTGAGGCAGAAATCAAAAGTCGGTTTCGGGAACTGGCAATGCGCTACCATCCTGACCAAAATGATGATCCGGCTTCTCACAGGCGGTTTGTTGAAATCAATCAGGCATACGAAACCTTAATTGATCCTCAGAAACGAGTCCTTTACAAATACAAATACCAGCGCTGGAAACAACAGCAAAAGCCAAAATCCCGACCTCCTGCTCCTACCCCACCCCCTTCCTATGCGGCATGGGAACCCG
>CAYGTH010000813.1:0-2861 GCA_964352745.1 uncultured Bacteroidia bacterium | reverse complement strand
CCAAGCTGACCGCAATCCTACCCTCCTCGCCTTCAACGGCACGAGTTTCTCCCCCGAAGGATACTTTGCATCCAAGACCAACACCACCTATCTTAGCATAGCTGCCCCGCCCGACACAGTCGGCATTGCCTTCTTACGCGGGCGCAAGTTCTTTGAAGTGAGCAACCACCTGGGCAATGTCCTGGCCACGCTCTCCGACCGCAAGCTGCAGGTCGCTGATGGCAGCCTCTCTCTGGGGCACTATTTTACCGGTGATGTGCGGAGTGCGCAGGATTATTATGCATTTGGGATGATGATGCCGGGAAGGAAGGTGCAGGCTGAGGGATATCGATTTGGGTTTAATGGGAAAGAGCAGGATCCGGAAGTATCGGGTACAGGAAATCAGTATGATTACGGTTTTAGGATTTACAATCCAAGGATTGCGAAGTTTTTGAGTGAAGATCCGTTGGCTCCAGAATACCCGTGGTATACACCTTATCAATTTGCAGGAAATATGCCGATAGCTGCTATTGATTTAGATGGATTGGAGCAAGAGATTGTTATTACTAGCCCTTACGTTCGAGATAAAGTAACAGAATATACCAAAGTAAGAAATTATGAAGACGCAGTGCGGGCTACCTACAATGCTGCGGATCATGAAACATTTACTACTGCAGAAGATGCTGCATGGGCAGCACAAACCTTTGATGTTGGACAAGCAGCAGGCAGTCCTGCCGCCATAAGAAATAAATACGAGGAACGAGATCTAGGTCTTGTTATATATAGCTACAGTGATGAGGGCAAAAAAATGTTATTGCTTAGTATGATTCCTGAACGTGTAAAATTATCAGATTTTCTTACCGGAAAAGACCAACCTAAGGATAATTGGCTAGTTGATATTTGGAACTCTTTGTTTTCAGGTGAGACTGGGGATAATTCTGACCAGGAGCAACCATTCGGGTATGTGCTACATATTCAAGGAGTTGATGGTATTGATCATTTCAGAAACCCTACTTCTAATTATACTGAAAACTTAGATGTTTCCACATTGTTTGGAATGGGGCTTAGATGGGGAGGTGCAAATAAAACTACAGGGTTTGGGCATATTTTGGATAATATCGCTAAATCTGCTGATGCAATTTCCGATGGTAGTAGCTTGAATCATGCTCAAAGGGTTGAAAAAGGCTTTACATGTGATTACGAAGAATGTCAAGGATTATTTTTTCCTAACCTCGAAGACACATCCACACATACAGGGACAATAAGAATTCAATATGATGAAAGTAAGCCACGCGAATAAGCATTTTTGGTATTTTCTAATGGTCTTGTTATTTGGCTGTTCGAGCCCCCAATCAACTTCCCCTATATCAAACCAATTTAATGTATTGATCGATAGTCTTTCAACAAATCAACTATCTCATAAAATTGACTCTACCAACTCCAAGTTCACAGTCTTGATTAATGATTATTCAGATTTGTATACTCAAAAATATGAATTCTCAAGTAAAGGTGAGTTCAAGGCATATTATTATTTCTATCGTTACAGGAATGTTAATAATATCCAATCACCACTATTTTCAATTGAAGCATCTACTAGACGAGTAACTATAGAAGATTCTATTGCAAACCTACCAAGTATTAGGACTGAAGGGGTACCAGTCTATTTTGCTTACCATCTCGATAAATCAAAAGATCAACAATTTATTTATGTTAACTCAGCAACGCCATTGTTTTTTGAAACCACCCTTATAGTTGAATCCTTATTAGAAGACAAACCCCAAGAAGTAATTCACAAACGCCTTACTCTAAAAGATGGCGTTTTAGGCATAGGTTTAAGAAACAGTCAAACAAAATTTCATTACAGGGTAAGACTAGGCATTGTAACTATGGGGTCGATGGAATCTATAATTTTTGACAAGGAGATTACACCTGCTGATGTTCAATATGATAGTTTGATGAGGAGCGAACAAGGAAATTATTAATTGCTCGTATCCATTTTACCCACAACACCTTCAATGTCCTCCGTAACGATGTAACAACGGCTTAGAATAAGCCTAACCAGCCTCTTGGTCCATGCGTACCACTAATCATTTTTTCATCTAAAGGCTAATTTTTCAACCTAGCTAAAGGGACTTTCGTAATGCTACCAATGGGAATTGCTGAAAGATCAATCGATTGATTCTTTCTTTCGTTTGCCTTTTCTGTTATTCTATTCCAATTGCGGTCTATTCCTTCCTGGCTATTTCATTTTAGCAAATCCGGAAATAGTTTAATGCACTGATTTCAAAGATTCATAATGCCCACAAGAGAAATCATCCTCACGGTTCAGCCTACTCCTCTATTCAGCAGGGCGGTGATTCTAGTGGGCGTTTTTTCACTGATGGCTTTGGTATTTGTGGTTTTTGAGACATAGTGGTTGTGGGGACTTATTCCGATATTGATAATGGGCCTGTTGATATTTCGATCATATTCCCGCTACCGAAAACAGATGGTATTCGCGGGAGAAATCATCGACTTCAGGATGGAAGGCGAAGTCTTATCTATCCGATCTGAATTGCTCAGCCTCTCTCCTACCCCATTCACCAGCCTAATTATTCGAACTTCAGGCAGCAAGCTCTCTTTTTATCGAAAATCTACCGAAGAACACCTCGGCACTTTTCACAGGTATCAAATTGGCCGAGTTGCGTTTAATCGATTGAAGGGTTTGCTTTGGAACAGGGCGGTTCGGGAATCTGCCTGGTGGGAGGTGATTGTAGAGGGATTGGTTGATTTGGTCCAAGTAAAACCCCTTTGCTACTTTTTACCGCAAAAAGTAGCCAAAACCTCCAAACGGGCGAACCAAGGCTGACGCACTGGCCATCCACCGCGCGCCCGTTGAAGCA
>CAYGTH010000812.1:0-2862 GCA_964352745.1 uncultured Bacteroidia bacterium | reverse complement strand
TTTTAGTGATAATAATTCAAGGGGTGTACTTCTGCTGACTATGTCTGTTTGATGGCCCAGGCGATAATGGCCAATGCCAGCGACTGTGCCCATAGCGGTGCTTTGACAAACTCGCCTTCGATGAGTTTTTCCATGCGGCTCGGTACCATATGCAGCATATACCCTACGAGCATGAGCCAGAATACCTGCTGATAGCCCGCCAGGATTTCCCACATATTGGCCAGTGTCAGGTTAAACCGGATTTGATTGATCATTTCCAGCGCGGCATCGAAAGAGTTTGCCCGGAAAAAGATCCAGCACAGACAGACAAAGTGGAAGGTATAGATGATCCCTACCGGTCGGGAGAGGTCTTTCCACAGAATGCCCAGTACCTCCTTGATATCCCAATAGAGGTTTCCGGCTTTGTCGTAGAGCTGGCCTTTTTTCACTTTGGCTTCATCCTCACTTTCGAGCCAGTTGACAATTACCCAATTATCCATATCCACGAATCTATGCCCAACGTATCGATTAAATCGACGCAGGGTGTTTTTGATAATCCGCTCAATGGCCAGCATCCCTCCGTGCAGGGCGCCCCATACAATAAAGCGCCAGGCAGCTCCGTGCCAAAGCCCGCCGAGTAACATAGTCAGTAGCAGATTGATGTAAGTACGGATGGTGCCATGTCGATTGCCGCCCAGCGAAATATAGAGATAGTCTCGCAGCCAGGTCGAAAGGGAAATATGCCATCTCCGCCAGAAATCCTGCAAGCTGCTGGCTTTGTAAGGCGCATTAAAATTGAGGGGTAGCTGGAAACCCAGCAATAAACCAATCCCGATTGCGATGTCGGAGTAGCCGGAAAAATCACAATAGATTTGGAGGGCATAGCCATATACAGCCAGGAGATTTTCAAAGCCGGAATATAAGGTCGGTTCGGCAAATACCCGGTCCACAAAATTGATCCCGATATAGTCAGAAATGACAGCTTTTTTGAAGAGTCCCCCACAGATGAGCATGACCGCACGGCCATTTTGTTCGAGGGTGATCTTGATATCTTTGCGAATCTGAGGGAGGAAATCTGCTGCCCGTACGATCGGTCCTGCGACCAATTGGGGGAAGAAACTCACAAAGAATGCAAAATCCATGACATTACTCACCGGCTCAAGTTTTCTCCGGTAAATGTCAATGGTATAACTCATCGTCTGGAACGTATAGAAAGAAATCCCCACCGGCAGGAATATACTCATCGGATTATGCGGCTGATCGGTGAAGGTGCTAAATACTTCCAGGAAAAAATTCGTGTATTTGAAATAGGCCAGTAGCCCAAGGTTGGCGACCATACTGAGTGCCAGGAGTGCCTTTCGGGTACCGGAATGCTCACTTTTATGGAGTTGTGCGCCGATTACAAAGTCCACCAGGGTAGACAGAATAATGAGCACAAAATACAGCCCGCTGGATTTGTAGTAAAAAAACAGCGAGAACAGGACTACATATATAACCCGCAGGGTTTTCTGTTTCTCGATCAGAATATAGATCCCGAGAAATGCCAGAAACAGAAACAGGAATTGGCCGGTAGGAAAGAGAAGGGGTGCAGCTGGGTTATAGGTAAATAGTTCCTGCAATACGTTAGCGAGGTCGATACGACTGAAAAGCTCCATATCCATTCATCAGGGCTTCGAAAAGCAAATCCCCTTGTAAGCCATACCCTTTCCAGGTAAAGTGGATTCGATCATTTTGGGCAAGTCCGTTTCGGTACCAATGCTCCATTGCGCCTTCTCCTCCCATGATATCGAAGAGGTTCCAGCAAGCCAGGTCATTGTTCAGACTATAGTTGTACAAAAGGTCTTTTGCACGGGTTCCATTAGGGTTCTTATATTTCCGAGCCAGATAGGTATCTGGCAGTGTAGTAATGAGGATGCTGGCATAAGGCATATTCTGCTCAAGCGAAACAATCAATTGATCCAATTGGCGGTAAAAACTTCCCGGGCTAAATCCGCCTCCTATCGCTTCATTGGTGCCTAGCGAGATAATGATCAGGTCTGGCGTAAGCTCGCTGACTTGTTCAATAAAATTTCGGGAGGCATTAAAACTCTCGTATTTCGCACCATTTACCCCAGCCATGTGATACAAAACACCTGAGTTGTTGGTATTCTCGAGTACCATTCCATAAATCATCGCCTGACTTTGCTGCGGACTCGTCCGCTGCCCGCGCAAGGAGATTGAATTTACGGGATAATCCAGTTGAATGGTAGAAGAATAATGGCTATACCGGTTATCCCGAACCGGAAAATCACGCATCTGGGAGTTGTTGACCGCAGGGATAGCTGCATTGCCGGAGTTGGTTTGAATTTTTAGTTTCTGGTTGGTATAAATGGTTTCATCTTCCAGACCGTTCCAGGCTTGTATTTGCTCTACTGTACACCGGTTATTTGCAGCAATTAGACTCAGGATTTCGCCTTCTTCCACTACATGTATTTTGGAATAAACCGGCTCTGTTGTCTTCTGCGAAAGGGTTGCATTATCCTTGACAAATGCATTGAGTTCCAGATTCTGAGGTCCTTTTTCGCTAAAAAGGGTAATGCGGTCAAAACTGTAATCGATCCCACGGTCATTACCGGTTACGGAGAGCTTGAGAGAGAAGTTTTGCGCAGCCGTACGCATGGTAATGCCACTCAATCCGATTGGCAGCGGGCCACCGGCGTAGATGTTTCTAC
Source organism: uncultured Bacteroidia bacterium (assembly GCA_964352745.1). Lineage (GTDB taxonomy): Bacteria > Bacteroidota > Bacteroidia > J057 > J057 > CAYGTH01. Next base: position 172 of record CAYGTH010000812.1, on the reverse strand, counting down.
GTGCCAGCCAGGAATTGCTCGAATACGAGCGGATGTCTGGTGGGCTGGTTGTTTTGGCTACCTGGTAGGGAAATACCAATCCCCGGCCGCGAGCTCCAAATCGCTGATGCATGGAGAGTCGGACTTTTCCGGAGAAACCATCTGCCTGAATGTGAGAATCCCCAATATGAAC
>CAYGTH010000811.1:0-2868 GCA_964352745.1 uncultured Bacteroidia bacterium | reverse complement strand
GTTCTGGGCTCATAACCTCTTCGAGATAGCTGAGTTTTGCGTCCCGCAAGGAGGCACTCTTGCGACCCCCGGCTTTCAGGCCTTCATAAAATTGTAACATCACTTGCTGGGTAGCAGCATCGGGTACTTTCCAGAGACTCATGATTACTGAAGGGCTGCCTGCATACTGGAAAGCCTTGGCCAGACTGAAATTCCCAAGGCCTGCATCTTCTGTCCCAAATCCAGTATTACACCCGCTAAGCACCACCATTTCTGCCTGAAGTTGTAAGCCAAATAACTCAGCGGCATATAACCTCCTCAAGGAGTCGGAATCTGTTTCCGAAAAAATGAGGCTGGACAGCAGCGGATTTTGCGGCTGTACAGAAGTATGCATCGCGAGGTGGAGCAACCCATATGCAGGCGCTTCCTTCAGAAACTGTTGTTTGCTTGCCTGATCTGCCAGGTATAAATCTCCTTCCCACATGTCGGCAATGGCTTCTGCTTCGCCTTGAGCTCCTTTCAGGTCGTACCAGCCCTCCCGTACGAGCATGCCGATATGGGATTGTTCCGAAGCAGGCAGAGATGCCAAAAAATCAGAACGGTAACTAGGGGCAAAGGAAGCAAGCTTATTTACATGGGTAGAACGCCGCTTGGCATGGTGCTGATCCCAATACAAACTGGCGGAGTAGCCATATACGAGGTTGTAGGATTTTAATAAAAAGGGAAAATCGGCGAAGGAACCCTGTGTTTTTTTAGGGGGCTGAGTCAGTAAGGTTTCAAAGGGGATTTGGGAGAGCTCGCCACTGGGAATCAATAGCAACTCCTCTATTCCTTCGGGTAGCTGAGTAAGACTACGGGCTAATAGTAACTCAAAGAGTTCATAGCCGGAATCCCCGATTTCCTGACTCAGCAAGGCGGGATCTTTCAGGTATGCCGGATAATCGGTAAGTGTCTGCCGATATGCCTGGAGTTGTGTTTGAAAATCTGTAGGCAAGGGGATAGCCTGGCAAGTAGCCTGATCACCTGCGAGGGCAAAGCTGTATAAGACAGAGTCTGCATAGATCAATACGACAGCTCCCTGGTCTCTGCTTAGCATAGACTGAAAGGTTTCCAATCCGACAGGTTCCTGAACGAGTAAGGAGAAATAAGCAGGATGCTTATCTTGCAAATGAGCCATCAAGCCTTCGTATTGTTGTTGAAGGAACTTCAACTGCTTCCCAGCCAGGGTATCTGTATGAAGCTGGGTGAGGTAAGTCGTCGATAGGTAAGATAGCTGCGCCCGTAGAGAAGCCTCAGCCTGAATAAGCGAGTCGGGGACACCGGCATATTGCAAATGGGTTTGATGCCGCAGGTGATTAAACAGGGCAAATGAATTGCCGTATTCCGCCGCTGAAAAGGCTTGCTTCAGGTAAGTGGGATCTTTATTCACCAGATAGTGAGCGGCATAACATCTCAATAGCCCTTTGCTGATCCACTTTCTAAAGGATGCCATTTGAGGAGTCGGCTGAACACGGTTGCTCCTGAGGGGATCATACCAGCGGTCAAGTTGTTCAAAAGCCAGTTGAGACCACATGAGATACGTCGGATCGCCATATTGTTCGTACACAACCCAAAACCAGTCCGCTTGTCGCAGGAGGGTTGTGATAGACCGGCCCTCCGGATAGCGCTCAATGGGGCGGGAAAGCATAGCGGTTAGGCTATTCAAAGGAGGTTCCCCCTGAATGTCTGCCAATAGCTGGATGGCATGAGGCACTAGGGCTGTCGTATCCCGACGTTCAAAGGCAAGATGCGCGAGTTCGTAGGAGACATAGAAATTGCGCTGTGGGTAATACTCGCGGTATATATCCCCTGCGAGCTGGAGCAATCCCGGTATAGAATCATATTGCCCCGCTTCCATATACGTTTGGGCAAGCTGAATGTAAAAATCAGCTTGATAAATCTTGCCGAGGGCACCTTGTTGCGCTTTCGTTTCCATGGCCTGCACAGCTTGTTTCAAATAGTGAATGGCCAGCGGGTATTCTTTTTGTTTCCGATTCACCATGGACCGGTTGCTCGCAATCCAGGCGTAATATTCTCCCCGTTCTTTGCCCGATCGGTTGAACAATTTTTCTGCCTGATTAATCCAGTGAAGCGTCAAACTGTCCTGTCCGGTGTTTCGATAGGCGGATACGAGTCGTAGGGCATGATTCACTTGTCGATCGGGGGCATCAGCATATAAGCGCTGTGCAATGGCAAAGCCTTCCTGTGCATAGAGAATGGACTGATCATGCTGATCCATACTTTGATACAATCCCCCCAATGAGCGAGTGGCAGTCAGTACCCGATCACTATTACCCCCTTTGAGTTGTTTCCATAACTGATATGCGCGTGATTCATAGGGTAAGGCTTCCTCATGCATTCCAAGGTTTTGATACACCATCGCAATCTGGTGGAGCGTCAGTGGGACATCATCTGTGTCTGTGCCCAGAAAGGCTTCGTATTCAGCTAAGGCACCCTGATAATGCACAAGGGCACTATCGTAGGAAAATAACTGATGGAACAAATACCCCAATTCGTAATGGAGATCAATCGTAATCCGGTTGGTATCTCCCAGGGATGCCCGAAAACCTTCCCAGGACCGACGTCCATATATCAGAGCAGAGTCATAAGCGCCGATAGCGTAATGTGCATGGCCGATACTTCGGTAGTAATTAGCAATCTTGTCCTGCTTGTTGGACGGATATAGATTCATTAGAGGGCGCATCCTACGCATGCTGAGAAGTGCCTCCTGATACGCACCGCTTGCGTACTGCGCATTGACCTCATCCCATTTCTGTACAATCCGGGTAGAATCCTCAGGAGACTGAGCCAGAAGCCTATTGAGGAAAAGCAAAGCAAAGCACAAAAACA
>CAYGTH010000810.1:0-2869 GCA_964352745.1 uncultured Bacteroidia bacterium | reverse complement strand
ACTAAGGGAGAGCCTCTGCCCTCCCCCCTACTCCATTCACCAGCCTAATTATTCGCACTTCAGGCAGCAAGCTCCCTTTTTATCAAAAATCCACCGCAGAATATCTCGGCGATTTTCACAAGCATCAAATTGGTCGAGTTGCGTTTAATCGATTGAAGGGTTTGCTCTGGAACAGGACGGTTCGGGAGTCCTCCTGGGGGGAGCTTGTGGTTGAGGGTTTGATGGGATTGGGCTGAGAAAAACCCCTTTGCTACTTTTTACCGCAGAAGTGTAAAAGAAGGTTTTATATATAACACCAGTTTCTCCACAGAAGGTTACTTTGCATCCAAGACCAACACCACCTATCTTAGTATAAGCGCCCCGCCTGACTCAGTCGGCATCGCCTTCTTACGCGGGCGCAAGTTCTTTGAAGTGAGCAATCACCTATGTCCTGGCCACCCTCACCGACCGCAAACTACAGGTCGCCGATGGCAGCCTCTCCCTGGGGCACTATTTTACCGGAGATGTGCGTAGTGCGCAGGATTATTATGCTTTTGGAATGATGATGCCGGGGAGGAAGGTGCAGGCAGGGGGGTATCGGTTTGGATTTCAGGGACAAGAGCAGGATGATGAGGTCAAGGGGGATGGGAACTCGGTTAACTACAAGTACCGGGTGCATGATCCACGGCTAGGGAGGTTCTTAAGTATTGATCCGCTGGCGCCGGAGTATCCGTTTTATAGTCCATATGTTTTTAGTGGGAATCGGGTTATTGATGCGGTGGAGTTGGAGGGGTTGGAGCCATCATGGTTTGGTACAACTCATTTTGAAGTAAAGGCAGAACTTCAAGCAGGTGCTGCAACTTATTTAGGTGTGCAAGCACATGTTCATACCGGTATTATATATGATAGCAAAGGAAATATAGGGATCTATAGTTCATTCGGCGGTTTCTACCAAGTAGGTGGAAATTATTTTGGCACAAATACTATTACGGCTTTGCATGAAGATGGTCTCAGTGCCCCTGGATTTTTAATGGTAATGGGGGCCGATTCGGATATTGGGATTGAGTTTGGATATAGTATGGGTATAGATAATGTATGGGACTATTTAAAAACCACAGATTGGACAATAAGTGAGAGCGTTGTTGATGTAGGTATTAGTAATCCTACTTTTTCAAATGATAGGAATAATAATGGAAAAGTTGATTGGACAGATTTTAGCTTTGACGGAATAAAACTAGGCCTTTCACCTACTCCTGGCATGGGTTTCGGCACCTCTACAACAGAGACCCTAGGTCTAACGGTATTTCATTCCAGTGAATTACCCCAAATTATCGATACTTATGAGGAAGCTCAAAAACGTAGCATACTACTACAATCAGTACCAAACCTCGGCATTATACCATTCTTTGAACCAAACAAAGAAGGAGACGCAAGTCAATATTATCTAAAACTTCGATCATATTATGTTCATCCAGGTCTCGGGACAAATTACGAGGACTTCAATACAGGGGTTCTTTTCGAACGGACTAGAAAAGGCTTCGAATCCCTAAATGTTGTTGATTCTCCATCCAAATGATTCCATTTGGCCTTACTTATCTAATAAATTATATTCCAAGTTTCCAGGTTTACTACTTAGAAAAAGATAACTAATGAATTACACTACGATAATCTCAATAATAGAATTTGCTATGATAAATTGTGTTATCGTGTTCATTTATTTTATTTTTAGAGAAAGAATAAAGCGATTCATAAAGAATGGGAGTTTAACCAGAGCCTTATTTTTATTTGTACCCACACTCATATTAGCAATCAGACTGACACTTACCATCTTACTTGCAAACACAGAGGCATTTAAATTTGCATCCGATTTTGTAGGGGAAAATCAAAAAGTATTCAAACTAATTGGAGAAATAAAAACAATAAAAATGTGTCGTAGCAATGTTTATCTTAGGAAGAGCATTTCTCATATTGAAGTTGATGACCGACCTGCAATCGCTAATTACAACTTATGCTTAAATGGCGAGAATGGTGATATTCTTGTCAATCTTGAATTAATTCAAAGCTTGGAAACAAGCGAATGGTCTATCACAAGTTGGGATATAGTTGAGTAATTTTCCTACCAAGCCAAGCCTCTCATTATCAAAGCATTTACTAAGGGAGAGCCTCTGCCCTCCCCCCTACTCCATTCACCAGCCTAATTATTCGAACTTCAGGTAGTAAGCTCTCTTTTTATCGAAAATCCACCGAAGAATGCCTCGGCACTTTTCACGGGTATCAAATTGGCCGGATTGCGTTTAATCGATGAAGGGTTTGCTTTGGAACAGGGCGGTTCGGGAGCCCTCCTGGGGGGAGATGATTGTAGAGGGATTGGTTGGCTTGGTCCAAGTAAAACCCCTTTGCTACTTTTTACCGCAAAAAGTAGCCAAAACCTCCAAACGGGCTAACCAAGGCCGACCCACATGCCGTCCGCGCGCGCCCGTTTAATCACCAGCACACAAGCTTATAGCTGATATCCCTTATAGGACGATACTTCCTCCCGAAGCAAAGTCCCCCTCGCGTCAGGCTGAGGCGCTGGACTGAGGGGGACGGTTTTGCTCGCAAAACAGGGGGTGTAGACTGGCTATGCAGCGGCCATCGGGAGCAGGAGCCTGCCCCGCACTCGATGCGGGGCGGCTTGTGAGGCTGGTATTGGCCGATGCGATTCCCCGTGAACGGGATGAAGCATTTGCGCCACTTCATGAAAAAAGTGGCAAAGGAACCATAAAAAACCAAGCTATTAGCACTAGCAAAACAGCTGAAACAAGCAGCACCTCCATACATTGATATCTAAATCCGTCAAAAAGCCGTATTATTGTACTATAGGTTTTCATACCATCACTTGAATCGCATG
>CAYGTH010000809.1:0-2874 GCA_964352745.1 uncultured Bacteroidia bacterium | reverse complement strand
CAGCAAGGCTCATGCCTTTGGAACCGAATATCTCCAGTCGCTGGTCATATCCATAGGCCGCCTGCCGGCTGTTGTCAATGATGCCAAAAGCACCATTTTCAAAAGTCAGGGTAATCACAGCGGTGTCGATATCGCCATATTCTGCAATCTCAGGTGTAATCTGGATGCTGCCCCGGGCATAGACTTCGGAGACTTCGCTACCGACGATAAAACGGGCCATATCAAAATCGTGAATCGCCATATCCATAAACAATCCGCCCGACTGCGCGACATATTCCAACGGAGGTGGTCCCCAATCGCGACTGGTGATCTTCAGGATATGCGGATCTCCAATCGATCCACTCACTACCTGCTCACGCACTTTTCTGAAATTGGCATCAAAGCGGCGGTTAAATGCAACCATCATGGGCGTACCGTTTTTCTCCGTTACTTCAAGGATATGCCGAACCGTGTCGAGCGAAAGGTCGAGGGGTTTTTCGCAGAAAATGGTTTTCCCGGCATTTGAAGCCCGGACAACATAATCCGCATGGGTATCATTGGGTGAACAAATCAGCACCGCTTCTACTTCCGGATTGTCCAGCAAATCCTGAAAATCACCGGAAACCTGCGCCACGCCAAGGCTACTGGCAAACTCCTGTCCGGCTGCCTGTACATCTACGGCTGCAACGACATTTGCTGCGGGTATGCGGTACATGAGGTTGTTCAGGTGAATTTTACCGATTCGACCGACACCGGCAATTCCTAATTTAAGTTGAGACATGTATTTAGTTTATCTAATGGTTGTTATTAGCCTACATTTCCGAGCAAGACATAAATACTGACCGTAATGACGACCAGGGCGATGCTCAGCGGGCGTGTATATTTCCAGGCTGTGATGTCCACGATTCCGCTATCTTCAATGGTAAATGCTTTTGTAATGGGGCGGAAGTTGGAGACGATGTGCATGACTGCAATATTCAGCAAAAACTCGATGCCCCAGATATGTACAAAATGTAATTCTGCCTGTGAGATAAACCAGGTAAATACAAAAAAGGCATAGCCAAAGAAGGCATAAGCTGCGGTTTCAGGACCGGAAATCCATTTCTGCTGCCAGGCAAGATAGAGCAGACCGGCAAGTGGAATCCCCCACCAGATACTCATACCCGGCAGGAAAAAAGTAAACAGGTAGAATACAAATCCGGTAAAGAGAGAGGCTTTGGCACCACTTGCAGAAACGCGCGGAAAGATAAAGCCTGCCAGAATCACAGAAGCCATCGGGATGAAAAACATACCATTGAGCTGCTGTAATAATTGGTAGAGGCCCTCCGGCGCATTGGCGATAAAAGGGGCGACGAGGATCGAAATGACAGCCAGTACTGCCGAAACGGTTTTTCCTGTCCACACAAGTTTCTTTTCGCTGGCGTCTTTATTAATGAGTTTCTGGTAAACGCCCAGGCTGAAAATGGTCGCAGCACTATTCAAGGCAGAGTTAAACGTACTCAATACCGCGCCCATCAATACCGCAGCAAAAAAACCGGTAAGTGCTACCGGGAGCACCTTCTGAACCAGTGCGGGATAGATCATATCCTGTTGGTCGAATAAAGTATCTCCGAAATAATAAAAGCCGATGATACCGGGTAAGATGACAAGAATCGGAACGAGTATTTTCAAAACACCCGTGAATAAGAGTCCTTTTTGGGCTTCTTTGAGGTTTTTGGCACCTAATGCACGCTGGATGATCGACTGGTGGAGACACCAGAAATAGATCTGGTTGATGATGAGTCCGGTGAATAATACCTCAAAAGGTAGAGATGAATCTACCGCACCAACTACATTAAATTTCTCAGGAGCATTTTCAAATACCATCGTCAATCCTTCCCACACATTTCCATCACCGATATCCCAGAGGGCAAAAATGGGCACCAATAAACCGCCGATCAGCAAGCCATAACCATTAATGGTATCGGTATAGGCGACCATTTTCAAACCGCCAAAGATCGCATAGATCGATCCGATAATGCCGATTGCCAGAATGGTAATCCATAGTCCTTGTCCCTGGCTGACGCCGAGATTTTCAGAGACATTGAAAATGCTCTCCATGTTGATCGCTCCGGTATAGAGAACGATGGGCAGTAAGGTCGTAACAAAGGAAATAATCAGGAGCAGTGCCACCATCGTTCGCGTGATACTATCAAATCGATATTCCAGAAATTCCGGGATGGTCGTCAGCCCCATTTTTAAAAATCGGGGAATAAAATAGATGGCCGCTAACACAAGCGCCAATGCCGAGGTTACTTCCCAAGCGATGACAAGCGCACCAAATTTATAGGAAGATCCATTCATGCCGACCAAATGCTCCGTAGAGATATTGGTGAGCAACATAGACCCGGCAATGACAATTCCGGTCAGGCTACGGCCTCCGAGGAAATAGCCGTCTTTGGAGTCGAGCTTTTCCTTCCGGAGATGGTAGGTGGCATACAGGGCCACAAATGCCGTGAAGGCGAGAAAACTGATAACTGTGAGCATAGTAGTAGAAGAAAGACAGAAGACAGAAGACAGAAGACGGAAGACAGAAGACAGAAGACGGAAGACAGAAGACAGAAGACGGAAGACGGAAGACAGAAGACAGAAGAAGACAGGAATTTCAAGTTCAAAGCCCAATCGCAAATTCAAACTGACCGAAACTCAAACTGTCAAACAAAACAGGGGGCTGGCTCCTTTATCCTGACTCCAGACCCCTCTCTTAAAATTGTCGATTCCAGGCTTTGGGCCATTTTTCAACCACGACCTTGGTCTGGGTAAAAAACTCAACGGCGTGCTTGCCTTGTCCGTGAAGATCCCCAAAAAAGCTGTCTTTCCAACCCGAAAAGGGAAATTCTGCCATGGGAGCTGCTA
>CAYGTH010000808.1:0-2890 GCA_964352745.1 uncultured Bacteroidia bacterium | reverse complement strand
CTATCGGCCTCAACCCTGAATCTTTTAACCGGAGAGACAAGTTCATTCAGCTTTCCCGGCTGATCACCCACGTTGAGAACAATTACAATTTCATAGAACTCGGCCCCAAAGGAACCGGCAAGTCCCACATCTTTTCAGAATTGTCCCCGCATGGCGTGTTGGTATCGGGTGGCGATGTCTCTAAAGCGCGCTTGTTTGTTAACAATACCGGCAACAGAATAGGTTTGGTAGGCTATTGGGATGTAGTGGCCCTGGACGAATTTGAACAAGATAAAGGCAGCAAGCGCACGGACGGTGATCTGGTGAAGATCATGCAAAACTACATGGCCAACCAGAGTTTCAACCGTGGCAAAGACACCTACCAGGCAACCGCCTCTATGGCTTTCGTAGGGAATACGAAACACAACGTGCCCTACATGCTGAAAAATTCACATTTGTTTGAGTCCATTCCCGATGGGTACATCAAAGGAGCCTTTTTGGACCGCATGCATATGTACGTTCCCGGATGGGAAGTCCGGATTTTAAAATCCTCGGTTTTTTCGGATGAATATGGCTTCATCGTAGATTATCTGGCTGAATTGCTCAGAGTGCTCCGAAAGGCAGATTATGCGCCTTTATTAGATGGGAAAATAGCCCTAGATGGTTCCTTAACCACAAGAGACAAAACTGCTATTCGAAAATCCTTTTCTGGCTTGGCAAAGATCCTCTATCCACATCAGGAGATGAGTGAACAGGAACTGTTAGAAGTATTAGACTTTGCCGTGGAAGGCAGGAAGCGGGTGAAAGACCAGCTGTATATCATTGATGAGACCTTTAAGTCAGAACCGGTAGAATTTAAGTACACGATTCTATCTGATGGAAAGGAAGTAACTCCAGAAACCCTCGAAAACTTAAACTACCGTGCTGCTGTTGAGGTACAGGAAGAAGCGGCCAATGATGAAGCAAGTGCAGAATCGACGAAACCCCTTGTAAAACTGGAGCCGCATCAGGTTATTTTAAAAGATAACCAAACGGGCGTTTCCTATAGAAAACTCTTTGCCGATTACCTGAAAGGGGCATCAAATATTTCCATTCAAGACCCCTATATCCGTTTTCCTTATCAATTCAAAAACCTCCTGGAATTTTGTTTAATGCTGGGGAACAATAAAGACCCCGATGAAATCCTCAACCTTGAGATCGTTACCTGGAACTCAGAAGAGTATCTGGCAGACGCGATGTTCAATTTAGATGAACTGCAGGAAAGCCTGGTAGAATTGGGGATTAACCTCACATATCGCATGGAAAGCCACCATGATCGATTTATTGTTGCAGATAACGGGTGGAAGATAACCCTGGGAAGAGGCCTGGACATCTTCGAAAAAATAGAAGGCCGCTTTAATGTCGCTGGGATAGATCAAACCAGACGGAAGTGTAAGGCCTGTGAGTTGACTTATTTGAGGGTTTAATTAGGAGAACTTTTATTGTTGAATTGAATGATAAGCGTTTGAAAGACATTTTGATAAAGGACTCCTGATAAAAATACGGCATACAATCGAGTAAGCAGCTATGCATATTCCTGAGCAAAGTGGTTGATGTGGAATATGCAAAGACACACCTGGAATTACTGTTTTTTGGCGAAAACGAGCAAAGACAAAGCGAATGTAAACTTGTGGGGATGTTGTTCGACCAGAATCGTATACAACTGTCCTATTTGTATCGCGAGCATCCGACTCAAATTCGGACGGCGAATTTGGGCAAGCCATAGAAGCAATTAAGCCGAATGGTTGAAGGGAATTGTGTGGGAAACAGCTATCTGGAAAGCGATTTGATAAGATTGCTGAAGCCCCCAGGAATCCGATATAGCTCATGGCATACAATCCGTTGATTTTTGCCAAAATAGGCGATGTATATTTGCGGATATACAAGCCCTATATGACTAGTTAGCAGAAATATCGCTGTTTTTGCAGCAGAAACATAGGCTGTTTTCGATTAGACTGGTAAGCAGCCCTAATTGTCCAATATGTTACCTATCAGTGGTATACATCGGTACATATAGTAGTAAATAGTAGAAATATCGCTGTTTTTGCAGTGGAAACATGGAGCGTTTTCGATTAGGCTGGAAAGCGTGCGTATTTGTCCAATATATGTTACCTATCAGTGGTATACATCAGTATATATATAGGGAAATATTGTGGTTTTTTGGCGTAAACGGGCGTAAACGGGCGTAAACGGGCGTAAACAAGGAGCGGAATGTAGGGGGTCAGGCCGCTGTTTTAACCGAACGGAATAATACTGGTATTCAGGTCGAGTTTTCGAGGAATTTCCGGAGAGGAATTCCTCTTTTTTTCGCGCGGAATACACAGCCGTGATTGTAGAGCTGTTTTTGGCTGAATTTATTAATTTCATCTGACACAGTTAAATGAATAGTATCGAGGATCTGACTTTTCACAAATACCATCGAGCCTTGAGTCGGGTCAAATTATCTGCGCGCAAAATCGGGCGTCGCCACGGCCTTTCCAGCAGGAACTGTTCGCATGCCCACCTAAATGAAAAATGGCAAGGCGGTCCAGATCGTTCTGATCCTACCTACATCCAGCAACTTATCTTTGGTGGTATTGGTACGCACGATCAACTTACGCAGGCCACCACTTGGGGATCTTGATTTACCGACGACGAGCCGATCGTTTGTTGATCATGTAATCCATGGCATCTTCCTTTATCTCGGCGGCAGTTTTGACCTTATGTGAGACCAGCCATTCATCAATCACCGTCAGGTCAAAAATCAGGCGCTTGCCAGATTTGAAATGCGGAATCTCCCGCTCTGAACACTTCTTGTAGATGGTTGATCGACTACCCAGAATGGCCTGGCTGCCAGCAAGCCGTCGATGCCAACAAGCTTGTTTTGCGGGGT
>CAYGTH010000807.1:0-2896 GCA_964352745.1 uncultured Bacteroidia bacterium | reverse complement strand
TTGTGCACTTACTGCCTCAGTGGTAAATCCGGGGCCGTTTTCCTTTGCGAACCTTGCGGTTATCTTCGCTTGTAGGAAAATTGGCCTACCCCCCTCTAAAGTCTCAGGGAAAGTGTATATTCGTTGTCATGACAATTAAATAGCACTATGAGCAATTCCCTTTCCATATCTCCTTTCAAAGACCATATAGATGCTTTTCAATCTGACCTGAATAAAAAAGCGGGTCGAACGATCAGTGAAGTTCAGGAACTGGTGCAAGGAAAGGAGTTGCATAAACTCTCTTCCAATGAAAATGCACTTGGGCCTTCTCCCAAAGCAATTGCGGCAATTCAGGCTGCCTTGCCCCGTTTGCATGAATATGGATTTCGGGTGGATGATCCTTTGCGGGAAGCCCTGGCAGCAGCTTTTGACCAGGAAATCCCGGCAGAACAGTTTGTGACGGCAAATGCGGGGCTGGAAATTATTGATATGGCTGCGCGGGCTTTTCTCGGGCCAGGTACGGAGAGTATTTGTTCCAATCCGACCTTTCATGTCTATGAGATTTTCTCCAAAGTAAATGGTGCAACAGTAGTTGATGTGCCCTTGCTGGAAGATACCTTTGAATTGAATGTGCAGGGCATACTCGATGCGATTAACGAGCGGACCCGCTTGATCTTTGTTGCGAATCCCAACAATCCTACCGGCACGATGATTCCCAAATCTACCATGGATGAATTCATGGCGCAGGTGCCGGATCATGTAATTGTAATTCATGATGAAGTCTATTGGCACTTTGCGGATATGGCCGAATTTCCCTTTGCCAAAGACTATATCAAAGCCGGTAAAAACGTAATAGGATTGCACAGTTTTTCTAAAGCCTATGGCCTGGCCGGAATGCGGGTCGGGTATGGGTTTTCAACGCCTCGGATTGCCGCCTATTTGCAAAAACTCCGCCGCCCCTTTTTCATCAACACCCTGAGTATGGAAGGCGCATTGGCCGCTTTGGGAGATAGCGAACATTTACAAAACACCCAGGAACTGATCGCTACTGAGAAAGCCTGGTTGTATGGCGAATTGAGCCGATTGGACATACATTATTGGGACAGTTATACCAATTTCATCCTCTTTCGCTCCCCTTTTGATGCAGACACACTCATCGCCCAGATGCTGGAAATGGGCGTTATGGTTCGAAGCGGGGAGAACAATGGCGCACCGGGCTGCATTCGTCTGACAATTGGCCTGCATCGATCAAATGCGGTTTTTATAGATTCTCTGGAAAAACTGCTCCTGCAACAAAATCGCTAGGTTTCATGTGTCAGGTACCGTGATTTATGTAGATATTTACCGCTTAATCTGAGTGCTGCAAACCCGATAGATATGAAGCTTTCGCATCCTTCCTTACTCCGTAACCTCGGCTATATCAATGGGAAATGGGTAGCCGCTGCCGATGGGAATACGTTTCCGGTTCTGAATCCTTTTGATAACAGGATATTGGCCGAAGTTCCGGATATGGGCATGGCTGAAACCCGAGCGGCTATTGAAGCGGCGAATGCTGCGTGGGGAGATTGGCGCTCCCGTACTGCAGGGGAACGGTCGGCTGTGTTACGGAAGTGGTTTGACTTGCAAATGGAGCATGCGGAAGACTTAGCTGTGCTCCTGACCCGTGAACAGGGAAAACCGATTGCCGAAGCGCGGGGAGAAATCCGCTACGGAGCCTCCTTTGTGGAATGGTTTGCCGAAGAAGCCCGCCGTGCCTATGGCGATGTGATTCCCGGCCATGGCAGAGACAAGCGCATTATGACCCTGCGCCAACCTGTAGGCGTAGTCGCTGCGATCACTCCCTGGAATTTTCCGAATGCCATGATTACCCGCAAGGTGGCACCTGCCCTGGCAGCAGGCTGCACGGTTGTAATAAAACCCGCAGAAGATACGCCCTTGTCCGCACTGGCTTTGGCTGTGTTGGCAGAAGAAGCGGGTTTCCCGCCCGGAGTTTTGAATGTCCTGACAACGCGCCAACCGGTAGTTGTAGGAGCCGAACTAACGGAGAATCCCCTTGTCCGAAAACTCTCATTTACCGGTTCTACTGCGGTGGGGAAGCTGTTGATGAAGCAGTGTGCCGATACTGTAAAAAAGGTCTCGCTTGAGCTGGGCGGGAATGCTCCTTTTATCGTCTTTGAAGATGCCGATATTGATCTGGCTGTGGAGGGGGCCATTGCTTCCAAATACCGCAACGCTGGCCAAACCTGTGTCTGCGCCAATCGACTGTATGCTCAATCTGGCATTTACGAGGAATTTTGCAGCAAGCTGAGCGAAGCCGCTGCACGTCAAAAAATCGGCTCAGGACTTGACCCCGAGGTAAGTATCGGCCCCTTGATCAATGCTGTTGCAATGGCTAAAGTAGAAAGCCTGGTTGCGGATGCTATCCAAAAAGGGGCACAGGTGCTCACTGGCGGTCAGCGTGCATCTGAAGCGGGGAATTTTTATCAACCCACGGTACTTACAGGTATTCGCCCGGACATGAGAATCAGCCGGGAGGAAATTTTTGGGCCGGTAGCGCCTGTAATTGCTTTTGATACCGAAGCTGAAGTTATTCAACTGGCCAATGATACCCCGTATGGTTTAGCTTCCTATTTCTACGGCCGGGACTACGCGCAAATCTGGCGGGTGGCCGAAGCCTTGGAATATGGGATGGTTGGAATCAATACAGGAATGATTTCTACCGCAGTAGCCCCTTTTGGCGGCATTAAAGAGAGTGGAACCGGGCGGGAAGGCTCCCGATATGGAATGGATGAATACCTGGAAATCAAATACCTCTGCTGGGGCGGAGTGGAATAACAAGCGGGACGGGACTGGATTCAACGGTACCGGATTAATCACGATATTTACCCTATAAGTCATTACGAATGGATATTCAGGA
>CAYGTH010000806.1:0-2896 GCA_964352745.1 uncultured Bacteroidia bacterium | reverse complement strand
AATCGGAGCCGCGACTGATTGTGCCTACGGGCCTGGATCTCTTCGCTTGTCTGTTATGGATTGTTGGATTTTATTTTGAGGCTGTTGGAGATTGGCAATTGGCACGCTTTAAACGCAATCCCGTCAATCAAGGCAAAGTCATGGATACAGGGCTCTGGAAATATACGCGCCATCCCAACTATTTTGGCGATGCGCTGATTTGGTGGGCGTGGTTCCTGTTTGCTGTACAAGCCCCTTTTGGCTGGGCCTTTATTGTCGCCCCGCTGTTGATGACTTTTTTACTCATGAAAGTGTCCGGAGCTACCTTATTGGAAACTACCCTTCGTGAAAGCAAACCCAAATACGCCGAATACATTCGGAAAACTCCCGCATTTTTTCCCTGGATTCCGAAGTCCTGATTGAGTTCACTTCCTGGAAAAACAGTCTTCCATGCTTCGAAACAGGTATCAAACGCTCCTCAATAAAGAGAACCCGCGCACATTTCCCCTCAACATTTCGTAACATTTATTCAGGCGAGTCGGTTAATCTATAATCCTATGAGACCAACATCCCTCAAGGGCCTTTTTCAATCTATTAGCAGGGCGATAATTGTCTATACTTGGTATTTGGTTATATTTTTTTGCAATTTCCAAGCTATCCAATCGTCTTAGACACAATTGGTAAAGATGAGCATACAAACTTAATTCACGATTCAACTAATTCTCTGATAATCAGTGTCCCTATCCCCATGAGGCATTCATTATTATGAAGTTTTACTTATTAGCTTTTATCGCATAAACGAATACACATATGAACAAATCGAGAGTTGTTTCAACCGCAATTATGGTTTTCGGAGGATTTATGATACTGGTATTTATCAGTTCAGGCGCCTTCAAGACTATACAGGCAGGTGAAAAAGGTGTACTCTTCCGCAAGTTTAGCGGCGGGGTAGATACCGAAAAGGTCTATCCACAGGGTTTTCATGTCATCGCCCCCTGGAATACATTGGAACCCTATAGTGTTCGATTTCAGGAAATCGATCTCAAAGGAATGGAAGTACTGGCTAATAATGGTCTTTCCATCATGCTTGACCTGACCTTGCGCTACAAATTGATAAGTGAAAAACTGCCGTTGCTCCACGATCAGATCGGTCGGGAATATGAGACAACGATTATTATTCCGGATATTCGCTCAGCCACCCGGGAGATTATCGGAAAATATTCACCAGAAGAGCTCTACTCAGGTAAGCGGGATGAAATTCAGAAAGAAATCAATTCCCGGATAGATTCGGCACTGATAGATAAATATATCGCCCTGGATGCGATTCGGATTCGCAACATTGTATTGCCCTCGACCATTCGTCAGGCGATTGAAAGTAAGCTGAAGCAAGAGCAGGAATCACAGGAATACGATTTCCGGATTGACAAGGAACGTAAAGAAGCCCAGCGGAAGCGAATTGAGGCAGAAGGCATCAAAGAATACCAGAACATCGTTTCTCAAAGCCTTTCTAATCAACTTCTCAGATGGCAGGGAATCGAAGCCACCAAAGATTTGGCAAAATCTGAAGGCGCTAAAACGGTCGTTATTGGCGGAGGAGGAGATGGTCTGCCGCTGATCCTTGGCGGTCAGTAAAAAGGAAGATAGATAGACCAAAGACAATAGATACCAGATTGATTACCGGTCTTTTCTGGTGATTTATTTCCTATGGATCTACTTACAAAGCGCAAAGCTCTGACATACAACTCAGGGCTTTGCGCTTTTCTATATGGATGATCAGTCTGGAATCGTGCAGTCTTATACACGTAAGGTTTCTGATTTTTTTGTCAAATTTATCCGTCAATTAAACAATTTCCCCCAAAAAGTTCGTTATAGCATTAAGACCCGTTACGCCAGGAGAATTTGGTTACGACAAGTGACAAAAGGCTCATTTTTACTTCTAAATAACGGGTTGGGGCTTTTTCCTCGCATATAATAGTAAGATCGACCCTGCTTAACAGGGCGATGAAACAAGTTTTGTTGTTCATTTTATTGTATGTAATCATACCCCAAAAAATGCGTTTTATGAAAAAAATAGTACTCCTTCTTCTCGTATTGGGTCTGTTGGCTAGCACTTCCTATGCACAGATTATCAACCAGTTTACCTGGGACCTTAGCTCCAATGAATTGGAGGCAGAAATTGGGCCTAATGCCATCAGTTCAGGAAGCCTGGCATACATCGAAGCAATGGCTTTTGGAAGTGACGGCATCGGAAATGGTGTTGCCCCGGGCTTTGAAATTACCTATGCCTTTGGTGTTCCTATAGGTACCACCAAACATAATATCAACCTCCAATTGGGAAGTTCTCTGGCTGGCGTCAACGATATTGAATTCAGTATCGACTATCGCCGGGATCAGCCCGAACTCAATGCTGCATTCTTTGCCCTCGATCAGGCAGGAGGCACAGGACCTCAATTTTACCTGGGCATTGAGTTAGGGAGATTGGTCCTGCGTTACACCTGGGATAATGGTGCCGGAGGTGCTACAGAGAGTTTTGTACTGCTCAACCACTGGCCTGGTCCCAATATTCATGAAATCCCTACTGATTTGGTGTGGCGCAACTATCGATTCACCTATGAGTCCACACTGGGGCTTGCAAACCTATATATAAATGGCACGCCGGTTTATACCCATACTACTGTCCCAGGTGCGGGAATCTTATTCCCTTCCAGCCCGGCATATATCGGCAAAGACATGGACAATGAAGGAATCGTTCAGACACTGCTCGACAATGCCATTATCCAGGCTCCAGTCCTCCTCCCCGTAGAATGGGGCATGTTTGCAGGCGAGCAAACTCAGCGCAGTATCCAACTGGATTGGGAGACTTTTGAGCAGATCAACTTTGACCACTTTGAAGTTCAGCATTCGACTGATGCCAAGC
>CAYGTH010000805.1:1259-2902 GCA_964352745.1 uncultured Bacteroidia bacterium | reverse complement strand
ATGTGGGGGTCACAATTGTAATGGTTGATTCTCCTGAAGAACTGAAAAAGGCGATCAATTCCCGAACTGCGATGATCTACCTGAATGCAGGCCGTCAGTCTGAAACAGGTCAACCCCTATCCCTGGAAGCAATCGCTGAAATAGCAAAGCCACATGGAATCCCGGTTCTCTTGGATGCGGCGGCGGAAGATTTGACGATTCCCTGTGTCCACCTGGATAGAGGCGCAACGGTAGTGGCCTACAGCGGAGGAAAAGCCATTTGTGGACCGCAATGTGCTGGCCTGATGCTGGGAGACAAAGATTTGTTGATGTCGGCCTGGCAGGCGAGTTCGCCCCACCACGGTCCGGGTAGAGACAACAAAGTCGGGAAAGAAGAAATGATGGGCATGCTGGCAGCAGTGGAAGCCTGGACCACCCGCGATCACAAAGCAGAATGGAAAACCTGGCTCAGCTGGTTGGAGGAAATCTCTCAACAAATGCTGAAGATCAAGGGGATCACAACAGAGGTCCGGGAGCCAACAGGACTCTCCAATCATGCGCCTGTTTTGCATATCAAATGGGACCCGGATCAATTGCATATTACAGGGGAGGAAGTTGCGGAAATTGTGGCCCGAAATAAACCACGAATTGCCATTGGGAGCCGAACTGATGAGGAGATGACGTCTGTTAATATTACCCCCAACCAAATGCGCCCGGGCAACGCCAAATCCGTAGCGGAACGACTGCATGGGATTATGTCTGAAAAACGTAAGCCTCGCTCCGATGAGTTGAAGGCAGCGAGCATTGATATGGGTGGACATTGGGAGGTGGATATTGATTTTTTCTCCAGCAAGAGCCAGCATATGTGGTTTCTCGAGCAGGATGGAAACTGGATTCAGGGTACCCATAAGAGTGATTTTTCAATTGAGGAGATTGTAGGGATTGTGGAGGGAGAGGAAATGAAACTCAGAAGCAATTACCGGGTCCCCGGCAATTCCATTAGCTATTGGTTTTCGGGCAAACCGGACGGAGACACCCTGACAGGCTCCATCTATATGGGAGAATACCTCACCGCTAAGTTTGTGGCAAAGCGGGTCGGCTATCAACAAAAACACCGCCGAATCGTCATTCCAGGTGGACCACCTTTGGCAACCTGATTGTACTTGCCGGGTGCTTTGGGAATTGAACGCAGAGACGGAGAGACACAGAGCAGGATTCACCTTAGTGGCTTTGTTTTCACCACTAAGGCACTTAGAACACAGAGACTTCACTAAGCAGAAGCTCTGAAATGTACTTTCGCTTAGTGCTTCCTGAGTGAACTTACTTCCTTAGTGGTAAAGCTCCTGACTTTGCGTGAGAAAAAATTAGCTAATCCTATTCACTATGTATCCCTATCTCTTGTGTATTTGTTTTTATATAATGGCTGCTGTATCCGTGAATGCCCAGCAGGTAGATATCTTGCTCAAGGGCGGTCATCTGATTGACCCCAAAAATCAGGTGAATGCCGTAATGGATGTGGCAATTACGGATGGGAAAATCGCAGCGGTCGCCGCCAGTATTTCGGAGGAAGGCGCCAAAAAGGTGATTGATATAAGTGGCCTGTATATCACCCCGGGACTGATCGACATGCATGTCCATGTTTTCATGGGGCATGAGCCGGATGC
>CAYGTH010000805.1:0-1159 GCA_964352745.1 uncultured Bacteroidia bacterium | reverse complement strand
AAGGCTGCTCACTATTGGGGCGGCTTCGAGCAGGTCGATCTTGCGGTTGAGGCGGGAAACCTCGCAGGAGTTCCGGTTATGGTTGATTTTGGCGAGCACGATCCGCCCAATTCCATTGAATCTCTTTTTATGGAGCACCTGCGCCCCGGAGATATGTTTACGCATACCTACTCCTATGGGCCGACTCAGCGGGAGACCATTGTTGATGAGGACTATAAGCTCAAACCCTTTGTGCTGGAAGCCCAGAAAAGAGGGATTATCTTTGATCTGGGGCACGGCGGGGGAGCCTTTTCCTGGCGACAAGCGGTGCCTGCAACTGAGCAAGGATTCAAGGTGAATGTCATCAGCACGGACCTCCATATCCAGAGTATGAATTCCGGAATGAAGGACCTCAGTAATGTCTTGTCCAAATGCATGGCGATGGGCTTTTCGCTGGAGGAGGTAATCGAGCGGGCAACCTGGGCCCCTGCAAAGGTAATAGACAGGCCTGACCTTGGACATTTGACAGTAGGAGCAGAAGCTGATATAGCTGTTTTTCGTCTGGAGGAAGGGGATTTTGGGTTTGTGGATATTCGCAGAACCCGACTGGATGGAGACAAGAAGCTAAGTGCCGAACTCACCATCAGGGCCGGAAAAATTGTATGGGACCTGAACGGAATCAGCATGCCCGAATTTCAGATGGAACGGAAGTGAGCGAGGATGTTACCCCTAAAACCTGATTTATAATAAGATGGCTAATACAACCTTTCTGACTCTCTTTGTATGTTGCATTCTGTTGCTGACAGGCCCTTTTCTGCAGGCGCAGGAGATTGACCTCCTGATCAAAAACGGCCATGTATTTGATCCCAAAAATGACCTGGATACCCTGATGGATGTGGCGGTCGTGGACGGGAAAATCCTGGCGGTGGCAGAAGACATTCCAGCCGAAAAGGCAAAGAAAGTAATTGACGCTACGGGCCTGTACGTCTGTCCCGGCCTGATTGATATCCATACCCATGTATTTGTGGGGAGTAAGGCCAATGTATTTGCGGATGGGATTTACAGCCTGTCTCCGGATGACTTTAGTTTCCGCGAGGGCATTACAACTGTAGTGGAAGCATGCAGCTCTGGCTGGCGAAATTTCGCCCAATTCAAGGAGCAAGAGATCGAAAAGGCAAAA